>NHDS01000028.1 GCA_002167215.1 Pelagibacteraceae bacterium TMED65 | reverse complement strand
TTGTTTCAATTTAAAAGGTCCAAAACTCATTCTTGTTAACTTTTTTACTGTTAGATTGAAGTGATTTAAAATATTTCGTATTTCTCTATTTTTTCCTTCAAATAATTTTATTTTCAAAATATTGTTATTTTTTTTTTTGGTTAATATTCTCAACTCTACTTTTTTATAAATAATTCCATTTATAACAAGTTGATTTTCTAATTTATTTTCTAAATTTTCTGGAACATTACCGTATACTTTTACTAAGTATTGTCTTGAGACGTTACTTATTGGATTTTCTAGAAAATTTGATAGAGTTGGGTTATTTGTTAATAGAATCAAACCATCGGAATTTATATCTAGTCTTCCAACGGTAACTACTCTTGGGAAATTTTCTGGGAGCAATCTAAAAAGACTTTTTTGCTTAAACTGCTCTTTATTTGAAGATACAAAGCCAACAGGTTTATTAAGTATCCAAACTCTAGTTTTTTGTTTTAATAGTAGTTTATCTTTTACCTTAATACTCTTGATTAAATTATTATATATAAAAAACTTTTTAAAAACTTGGTTGTTTATCTTTACATCACCATTTGATATAAGTTCTTCAGCTTCTTTTCTAGAACAGTAACCATAGTGTGAAATTAACTTTGAAATTCTAATTTGTTTATTTTTCAATTATCTTCTTTGCTGATTTTACAAGTGATTTAAAAATCTTTATGTCATTACTATCAATTAAAAATTCAGGATGCCATTGCACTCCTATACAATAATTATGATATTTTGATTCAATTCCCTCTATGATTCCATCCTCAGAAAAGGCTGATGAAATTAAACCCTTACCTAGTTTATCTACAGCTTGATGATGAGCAGAGTTTACGTGCATTTTAGAATTTTTAACAATATCAAATAATTTTGTTTGTTTTTTAATCATTACGAAATGACTAGCTTCATTTCGTGGGTTTGTTTGCTCGTGATTAATCCTGCTATCTATTGTATCAGGAATATGTTGGATTAAAGTACCACCAAAAACAACATTAATTAACTGTTGTCCTCCACAAATTCCAAGGACAGGAATTTTTTTTTTTAATGCTTTAGTAGTTATTTTTAACTCAAAATCTGTTCTATTACTCTTTATTTTTACTTTTGAACTTTTAACTTTTTTTCCATAAATCTTTGGATCAATATCAAAATCTCCTCCTGTTACTACAAGACCATGAATAATTTTTAGATATTG
The DNA here is from genome assembly GCA_002167215.1 of Pelagibacteraceae bacterium TMED65. The sequence continues at coordinate 174,197 of NHDS01000028.1, read as the reverse complement.
GTTAATTGCATTTAAATTACTTGGTAAGAAAATACAAATACCTCCGGCTAGTTCTACAGACTCTGAATAATTTTTTCTAGCTGCATACCATGGAAATTTCGAGTAGGTTTCTTTCTCCTCCTCATCTAGTGTGATTCCAATAATAGGTTTGTTCATTGATCTTTAAAAAAATATATTAAATGCTAATATATAATATGAGAAAAAGATGTAAAATTATTATAAAAAATATGGAAATATTGGTTGAATTATATCCATCTAAAACAGCACAAATAATATGGGATAATCTTCCAATTACTTCAAATTGTAAAACTTGGGGCAATGAGGTTTATTTTCACATTCCTTTTGACTCAAGAATAGAAATTGATGCAAAATCTGAGATAAACCTTGGAGAAATAGTTTTTTGGCCAGAAGGAAAAGCAATAGCAATAGGTTTCGGTAAAACTCCATTATCCATTGCTAATGAAATTAGACTTGCTGCTGATTGTAATGTTTGGGGTTTTACAAATTTTGATTTAAAAAAACTGGTAGCAGTTGATGATGGAGATCTTGTTAGGGTTGAAAGAGTTTAGATTCTTATGAAAAATCGACATATGCAATTTGCGATTGATCTGGCAAAAAAGGCCAGAGAACTTGAAGAAATACCTGTAGGTTGTGTGATAACTGATAAAAATAATAATATGGTTAGTTATGCATTTAACTCAGTAAATAAAAATAATGATCCAACTGCGCACGCTGAAATATTAGCAATAAGGAAAGCCTGCAAAAAATTAAAAAGAACTAAACTAACTGATTATTCTTTATATGTTACTCTGGAGCCATGTAAAATGTGTGAAACAGCAATTATCAATTCAGGAATTAGGAAAATTTATTTTGGAGCTTACTCTGACAGCATAAAAGTAAATAACTCAAAATTAAAAAATTATTTTTCCTCTTATAAAAATTATGAATTTTTAGGTGGTTTCAACGAAGAATATTGTTCTAAATTAATTATAGAATTCTTAAAAAAAAAAAGATAATTAAGAATTTTTTAATCCAATATCTTTCCTGAAAAATCCACCAGACCAATTTATTTTTTTTATAGCTTTGTAAGCTTGCATTCTTGCAATTTTAATTGTTTTAGCTTTAGAGGTGATTGATAGCACCCTGCCACCTGACGAAACTATTGATTGATTTTTAGCAGATGTTCCCGCATGAAAAATTTCAACACCTTTAATTAATTGGGCATTAGAAAGATTTTTTATTACTGAATTTTTTTTAAATTTTCCTGGATAGCCTTTAGAGGCCAATACAACGCAAACAACGGATTGTTTTCCATTTCTAATATTAATTTCGGATAGTTTATCATTAATATTGGAATCAATAATCTCAAGTAGATCAGTTTTTAAATTTCTCAGAAGTGTTTGGCATTCCGGATCACCAAATCTTACATTATACTCAATTACAAATGGACCATTTTTGGTAATCATTAACCCAAAGAATAAAATACCTCTATAAACTATATTTTCTTTTTTAAGGCCATTAAATGTAGGTTTTACTATTTTTTTTAGTATTTCATTCTCAATTCTTTTCGAGATATTTTTAGATGGTAAAAAACTTCCCATTCCCCCAGTATTAGGACCTTCATCTTTATCGAAAGCTCTCTTGTGATCTAATGCGTATCCTAATTTCAAAAAAGAATTTTTATCAAAAAAAGCAAAAAAACTAATTTCATACCCTTCAAGATATTCTTCAATGATAATTTTATTCCCGGCATTTCCGAATTTTTTTTTTTTCATTATATTTTTAAGGCCAAGTCTAGCATCTTCTATATTCTTACAAATTATGACACCTTTGCCAGCAGCCAACCCGTCTGCTTTAATAACAATAGGGAAATTTACCGAATTTATATAATTTGTGGCAAGTTCGTATGATTTAAATTCACAAAAGTTTGCAGTCTTTATATTATTTCTTTTTAGAAAACTTTTAGCGAAAGATTTGGATGTTTCTAATTGTGAGGCTTTTTTACTAGGTCCGAATACAGAAATATTTTTTGATCTTAAGTAATCACTAACGCCTTCTTCTAAGAATTGTTCAGGCCCGATTACAACTATATCTATTTTTTCTTTTTTGCAAAAATTTAAGATATTTCTTTTATTTTGAAGATCAAAGTTTTTACAGACAGCAATTTTTTCAATCCCTGCATTTCCAGGAACACAAAATATTTTTTTGCACTTCTTGGACTTTTTTATACTCCAACATATAGAGTGTTCCCTAGCTCCACTTCCAATCACTAATATATTCAAGAAATAATTCCTTTTTGTAAAATTTTAAATTAAATTTGTATAATGAATAAATTATCAAATATCTCAAAGTTTACAGTAACCCAACTAAACAATTCAATCAAAAACTTAGTAGAAAATAATTATGAAATTATAAATGTTGTTGGCGAGACTTTTCAAGTTAAAAAACATTCATCGGGTCACATTTATTTTTCATTAAAAGATGAGGACAGTATTATATCTGCAATTTGTTGGAGATCGACTGTACCTAGACTTAATGTAAAGATTGAGGAAGGAATAAAGGTAATTGTCAAAGGAAAAGTGACAACTTACTCTAAACAATCTAAATATCAAATCATTGTACAAAATATAGAATTTGAAGGTGAAGGTTCATTACTAAAAACACTTGAAGACAGAAAGAAGAAACTGACGAAAGAAGGTTTTTTTGACTTAAAAAAAAAAAAAAAGCTTTTAAAATATCCAAATAGAATCGGTATCATTACATCAGAGTCAGGTGCTGTAATCAAAGATATTATTCACAGAATTTCAGATAGATTTCCCGTTGAATTAATTATTTTTCCTGCAAATGTCCAAGGTAAAAATTGCCTTAATGATATTGTAAGTGGTATCAGATTCTTTAACCAGCAAATTAAAGGTGGAAGTTTTTTTGTTGATTTTATTATTATCGCAAGAGGGGGTGGGAGTTTGGAGGACTTAATGCCATTTAACGAGGAATTATTAGTGAAAGACGTTTATAATTCTTTTATACCCATAGTGTCTGCAGTTGGCCATGAAACAGACTATACATTATGTGATATGGTATCTGATTTAAGAGCCCCGACCCCAAGTGCAGCCGCCGAAATGACAGTTCCAGATAGAAATGATATAATATTAAGATTAAGTCAGTGGTCAAATACTTTGAGGAAGAGTATATTATCTAATTATGATAATAAATTGTTGAACCTAAAATTGTTAGCATCAAAAATTCCAAACCAACAAGAAACTATCAATTTTTATTTTCAAGAACTTGATCAAGTTGAACAGATATTAAACAACTTACTAAGTGAAGTTTTACAGAATATTAAATTTTCATTATCTAAATTACTTGAAGGTTTTTCAAAAGAAAGAATTGTGGATAAGTTGAAAATTTCTTCTTCGAAATTATTTAATTTTCAAGAAAAGATAAGTCTATTAAAATCTCAATATTTCAAAATCCAAAATGAGAAAATATATTCACTTGGAAGGGAGGTCTCAATTTTGTCATATAAACAAACTCTGAATAGGGGTTTTGCGGTTATAAGAAAAAAAAAAAAAATAATATGTGATGATTCCAAAATTTCAAAAGATGATATTTTAGAAATCGAGTTTTATAAAAATAAAACAAATGTAAAAAAAATATGATAACAATTTTTTTTCTTATATTATTTTTTTCTATGAACAGCTCGTCTTCAGAGAGTTTTCCAAAGCTTTACGGTTGTTTTTGTGAAGGTGGAGTTATAACGGGACAATTAGTAGATAAAGGAAATATAACGATTAATAATAAAAAAGTAAAAACTTTCGAGAATGGAAGGTTTATTTATGCATTTGGTAGAAAATCAAAAAATACAATAAAGTTAGAAATAAATGGTGAGATTAGAGAGTTTGAAATAAAAAAAAAGAAGTATAAAGTTGAAAATATTAAGGGCTTACCTACAAATAAAGTTGAACCATCAAAGAATGAGATTGAAAGAATTTTATTTGATAAGAAACAAATAACTAAAGCTAAAGAGATAGGCTCAAAAAAAAAATTATTTGGAAAAAAATTTATTATGCCATCAAAGGGACGTTTGTCAGGTGTATATGGAAGTCAAAGAATTCTAAATTCAAAACCTCGACGACCACATGCAGGGATAGATATTGCTGCTAATGAAGGAACAAAAATCATTTCACCAGCAGCAGGTATTATTAAGTTAGTGTCGAATAATATGTTTTTTACTGGAAATACAATTATAATTGACCACGGACTTGGTTTAATATCAATTTTCGCCCATCTAAAAGAAATAACGGTGAAGGAAGGCCAGTCAGTTAAACAGGGTGATAAGATCGGAACGATCGGTATGACCGGAAGAGCGACAGGACCTCATGTTCACTGGGGAGTTTACTTAGAAAAAATATCTGTGGACCCCCTTTCTTTAATAAAATTTGAAATGAATTAGTTTTTTATTGAATTCATTATTATATCCTTCAATTTTTTTTTGTTTTCAATATTTAATTCTAAATCAACGGGAAAAATGTTTTTTTGGTATATTCTGGGTATTTTTATAAAGTCCTTTTTTGTACAGACAATAGCAAGGTCATTTTTTTTTGCTTCTTGAATTATTTTATTTATTTCTTCTTTACTGAAAATATGGTGATCTCTGAAACTTTTAAATTTTATAATTTTTAATCCTTTCTTTATGAGTGAGTCATAAAAATTTTGATTATTTCCAAGTGCTGAAAAAGCATAAATATTTTTCTTTTTTAAGTTATTTATTTTTATTTTTTTTTTGGCCCAGAATATTTTTTCTTTTGGAACATTTGTAAATTGATTTATGGTTCTTTTTATACCAATTATCAAAATTAAATGACTTTTTTTGATGCATTCTTCAACTGGTTCTCTCAGTGGGCCAGCAGGAAGCATATTATTATTCCCAAATCCAAATGAACTGTCAACGACCATGATATTTAAATTTTTTTTTATATTTATACTTTGTAACCCATCATCCATAATTATTAAATCTGAACCAATATTCTCGCAAAAAATAGCACCTTCTATTTTGTTTTTTGACATACATGTTGGACCATATTGAGCATGTAATATACTTTCCTCCCCAACTTGTTCGAAGGTATTGATGTTTTTGACAATTAGTGGTCCTTTTTTTTTCCCTTTATATCCTCTGGTAAGGACTGTAATGTTATTAAAATATTTATTTAAAATTTTTCTTAATTCTATTACTGTTGGTGTTTTTCCTGCACCACCTAAAGTAACATTTCCAACACACAACACGGGTACGTTAATTTCTTTGCTAGAACAGAAAACATTTTTTGATTTGAAAAAAAAATAATATAAATATGAAAGCGGTTTGAGCAAAAAAGTCAAAAAACTTTTTTTATTCCAGATAGATTCTATCATTTTAATAAGAACTTTAGTTGATTTCTTGATTTAATAGAGAATGAAAAACATAACTTTTTAAAGTTTTTATATGTTCGCTCGTTAAGCTTTTTATTTTTAAGAATAACATTTATCTTTTTAATTAACCCATTTAAATTACTAACTTCAAAACCTGCGTTATTTTTGACAATAAGATCTTTTATTTCTTTAAAATTTTCCATATGCGGACCAAAAATTACTGAGCAATTAAAACTTTGGGTTTCAATTGGATTGTGTCCACCTTTGTTACTAAATGAGCCACCTACAACAGCAATTTCAGATAATTTAAAAAACAAACCAAGTTCTCCCATAGAATTAACGATCAATGGATTATTATCTATAATATTTGATTCTGAATTATCTCTGTAATTAAAAGCTCTTCCTTTTTTATTAAATATTTCAATGATATTATCAATCCTATCTAAATGCCGTGGTATGATTACAGAGAAAAGATTTTTTATCTTTTTTTCCAATTTGTCAAAACAATCCAAAAGCAACTCTTCTTCTCCTTTATGTGTACTGAAAAAAGTAACGATTCTTTTATTCTTGAGTTTGTTTTTCAAAAAAACATATTTTTTGTTATCTACATCTAATTCTTTAGATAAGAACTTTATATTTTCAATTTTTTTGACATTTTTTACACCCAGTTTTTCAAATCTTTCTTTAGACTTAAAATCTTGTACGAAACAACCGTCAATGAGGCAAAAAATTCGTTTTGCAAAGAAATTAAATCTTTTCCAAGTTGTGTAAGATTTTTTTGACATCCTTGCGTTAAAGATCTTCAGTTTTATAGAACGCTTTTTTAAAGACCAAAATATGTTAGGCCAGACTTCTGATTCTATGAAAATTGTTAGACTCGGATTCCAGTTTGCTAGAAATCTATTTACAACATATGAAATATCCAGTGGAGCATAAACCAGTTTAAAATTAATTTTCATTTTTGAAATTAAATCATAGGAGCTTGAAGTCGAAGTGGTGAGCAGAATAATACAATCGGGATTATTTTTCTTAATTTCGTTAGCAACTGTAATTGCTGTTTTAGCTTCACCAATACTGACTCCATTAATCCATATTAGTTTTCCTTTGGGTCTTGTGTTTTTATAAAGTGAAAATTTTTCTCGTATACTTTGAATTTTTTCTTTTGAAATTGCTAGCCTGAAAACTAAGAATAAAAAAATAATTGGAGATAAAATAATTGAGAGGAATTTATAGATTTTAAGCATGATCATTTACATAGGTTGTCTGCTAATCTTGTGATTCTATTTAATTCTCCTTCAATAATGATTTTATTTTGATCAGAGGATTTTGTTTTATCAAATTTTAACGGATTGCCCCAAACAACAACAAATTTGTTAAATGGAGTTACAAAAAGAAAATTATCCCAAGTGTTTAATCTAATCTTAAACTTTGCTGAATAACTAAAAGGAACTAAAGTTGTCTGAGTTTTCTTTAACAAAGATATCAAGCCCTCCTTTAATTTTTGATTTGGTCCTTTCGGGCCATCTGGTGTAATACCAAGAGCATTATTATTATTCATCAATTTAATCATTTCTTTGAGTGAAGATATATTTTGTTTTCTGGATGAACCTGAGATCGTTTGTATTCCAAGGTGTGATATTGCATTAGATATTATTTTTCCGTCAGAATGACTAGAGACTAACATTTTGAGTTTTTTCTCCCAGTTCCAACAAAAACAAGCCATCAATAATCTACTGTGCCAGAAACAAATAATTAAACTTTTTTCTCTAACACACTCTTTTGTTACAACGCCCTCATTTTTTATAATCCATGTTGATGTATTGAAACAAATTCTTATGTATAAAGAAATAAGCCAGCCTAAAAACAATTGAAAGGCATTATGTTTTAAAATTTTTTTTATCATTTTGTTTTTTAAATTGTAGATTATAAAGATTTTTATAAATTTCTGATTTTTTTATCAAATTAGAATGCTTTCCAATATCAACTATTTCACCATTATTGATTATAATGATTTTATCTGCATCTATAACAGTTGACAACCTATGGGCTATTATAAGTGCAGTTCTAGAGGCAATTAAAGTTTTAAGAGAGTCCTGAATTTTTTTTTCTGACTTAGAATCTAACGATGAAGTTGCTTCATCAAGAAGTAAAAAAGGAGAATTTCTTATAAATGCTCTTGCAATTGCAATTCTTTGTTTTTGACCACCCGATAATCTAGTTCCATTTTCACCAACTATCTCATTGTATCCTTTGGGAAGCTCTGAAATAAATTCATGACAATTTGACTTTCTGCATGCATCTTCTAATTGTTTGTCATTATATTTTTTTAGACCATAACAAATATTTTGCTTTATTGTGTCATCAAATAAAATTACATCCTGACTGACCATTGAAAAGTAGTTTCTTATAAATTTGAGACTTAATTCTTTAATATTAACTCCACCAATTGAAATGTTTCCTTTGTTGGGATCAAAAAATCTTGGAAGTAAATTCATTAACGTAGATTTTCCAGAACCAGAATATCCAACTAATGCAACTCGTTCACCTTCAGCTATTTCTAGATTAATATTTTTTAGGACAAACTTTTCTGAATTTTTGTATTTAAACGATGTGTTTGAAATTTTTAAATTATTTTTACTGTTAATTAATATTTTATCCTTTGGTTTAATGGGTTCAATGATAGAGGGTTTTTGGTCTAAAATTTCAAATATTCTTTCTGCAGATGCCATAGATATTTGTAAAGTGGCATTTAGGCTAGCCAGTGATTTTATTGGTTGATAAGCCATTAATAAAGCTGTGAGAAATGAAAAAAAAGTCCCAGGTGTTGTTTGATCCTGTATCACCTGACTGCCGCCAATAAAAATAATTGCCCCAATAGCTAGCCCACTTAAAATTTCCATTAATGGCCTTGCAATTGAGTTCACTTTGGTTGACTTGTAAGTTAAATTAAAAATATTGATGATTTCCTTGTTTATTTTATCCAATTCAAATTTTTCAGAGTTAAATGATTTTATTGTTTTTATTGCAGAGAAAGATTCTGATAGTTTTGAAGTAAGTAAACCAAAACCTACTTGTGTGTTCTTAGAAATTTTTCTTAGTCTTTTTCCTATTCTCCTAATAGGGTAGATGGCAACAGGGAAAACAAACATGGCAATTAATGCTAATTTAACGTCATGATAAAACATGACTCCAATGAGAAAGATGAATGTCAAAGAATCTTTTATTATATTAATTATTACATTATGTACGCCTCTGGATAATGCTCCAACATCTGCTATAAATCTTGATACAATGGTTCCGGAATTTACCTCGTTGTGATAAGAAAGATCGCAATTAACTGCTGAATAAAACATTTCACTTTGAATATCTGCAACTAATTTGTAACCGATGTAGCTCATAAGGATTGATTGATAATAAGATGAGATACCTTTAACAATCGCAACAAAAACAATAGCTAATGGTATTAATATTATAAGTTTTTGATTTTTATTAATAAAAATTTCATCTAAAACTGGTTGCATCATCCAAGCATTTATTGCAGTGGACGCCGCGACTATTACCATACAAAAAATAGATATAAATAATTTGGATTGATGTTGTTTTACGTAGTTAAAAAAAAGCCGTTTTAACATCCCGTATGTTTTTTTTTTTGAATTATTATTCACTGAATTTAATTCTAAGTTTTTTCATTAACTTCTTATTTGTAGCAATAACCGATTCAATTAGCATACTCTGACTATTATAAATAATATTTTTTCCGGAAACACTTTTTAAGTCTCCTCCAGCTTCATCTAAAATTAGGTGAGAAGCTGCCATATCCCAATCATTTTTTTTTGTAAAACTCAACGCGATATCTATTTTCCCTTTTGCAACCAATGCTACCTTGTAAGCTATTGAACCCATGCTAATTGCGTTGTTATGATCAAAGAAATTATATTTCTTTATCCTTCCAATCTCTGAGGAACTTAAAGCAAATTTTGACTTAAAAATGTCATCTTGTTTGTTTACTTGAATTCTTTGATTATTACAAAAAGCTCCAAATTCTTTTTTCCCGAAAAAAAGCTCATTTGTTTCAGGGTTGAAAATGTATCCTATGATCGGAGTGTTTTTTTTTATAAGTGCCAGAGATATCGTATACTCGGGTTTATTATTTATATACGACCTGGTTCCATCTATTGGATCAAGGCACCAAAAATATTCAGTAGATAATCTTGACTTGTCATCTTTTGTTTCCTCCGAAACCCAACCAAAACTTGGGGTCTCGATGTTAAAATATTGTTTTAAGTAATTATCTATTGCAACATCAGCGTTTGTGACTGGTTGATTTTTAGATTTATATTTTATAGAGATATTGTTTTTATATTTTTTTGCTATTTCTCCAGCATGAAGAATTGCTTTTTTTGAAATTTCTTCAACAAAAGAGAGTGCAACTGGTTTTATCAATTATTTTCCACCTAGTGTTAGATTTTCAACTAAGCATGTAGGAGCATTAACTCCAAAATTAAATTCTAGATCATCAGCAGGAATTAAAGATGAAAAGATTTCATTCAGATTTCCAGCAATTGTTATTTCTGATACAGGGAAAAGGACTTCACCATTTTCAATCCAAAAACCTGATGCTCCTCTGCTGTAGTCACCTGTCGAATAGTTTATAGAACTACCCATTAATTCTTTAACAAGCAACCCTTTTTTAACTGACTTTATCATATCTGTCTTATTAGTCTTTCCATTTTCCATAAATAAATTTGAAAATGAAATACCTGGAATTGAAGATACCGAACGAGATGCATGACCTGAAGGTTTGTGATTTAATTCACGTGATGAACTCAGTGAATTAAAAAAAAATTGTAGTTTACCTTTATTTATTAAATATTTCTTTTTTGATTCAATGCCCTCACAGTCAGAAATTCTAGATCTTAACTTTTTTTTCATCAAGGGGTCGTCGATAATATTGACATCATTTCTAAATACATCTTTCATGATTTTATCCTTAAGAAAACTAGTTTTTTTTATTATTGATTGAGAGTTTGTGGCACCAAACAGATTCCTTAAAAGACTTGAAGAAACTTTGGAGTCAAAAATTACGTCTGATTTACAGGTTTTAAGTTTTTTGGAATTTAATTTTTTAATAGCATTCAATGAAACTTGCTTACCAATCTTTTCAAAATCACCAAGTTCATCAAAAAAAACTTTTGATTTATAATCATACTCTCTTTCCATAGAATTCTTATTTCCGGCTAGTACTGCAACAATATAATCGCTATGAGTTTTATTCATTTCAATATCCAGCCCATTTGAACCCATAAGCAAATAAGAGCTACTTGAATAGGCAATCTCTGCTCCCTCAGAGTTAATAATTTTATTGTTTGATAAAGCACTTTCCTCCAGTGCTATTACTTTCTCCTTAATTAAAGCCAAAGAAGGTTCAAAAGGATCGTTAAGCTTTAATGCATCAAAATCTATTGAGTTGAATTCTTTTAAAACATCAGGTCTAGCCAAACCACAATATTCATTTTTAGGAACAACTTTTGCCATTTGAACTACTTTCTCTATCAAATCATCAATATTGTTTTTTTCGAGATTTGTTGTTGAGATAATAGATTGTCTCTTATCTATAATTGCTCTTATACCAATCTCACTGACTGATGACTTTTCTGTTTTCTCAGTTTTTCCTAGTCTTGACGAGGAACTTATCGATGTAGTTTTTGAGAAAAACACATCTGACTGGTCACAACCTAATTTTTTGAGTTTGTTAAGTATGTCATTCAAAATATTTTTATTCATAGCTATTAATTTATATTTTAATTTAGTATAAATACAACCTAACATTTCTAATTTTTTTATGAGTTATTTCGTAGTAGGTGGAACATATAAAGATACGACCTTCAAGGTCTTAGAAGACAATTCTAAAGAGTATAAGAGTGGTCCTTTTAAATCCTTTGAAGAAGCAAAAAAACATTGGGAAAAAATATCATGGGAAAACGTAGATAATTGCTATACCCGATACATTATTTTACCTCACAAATAATTTAAAATTAAAATCATAAGTGATATCAAAAAGCCAAATAAAGCGTTGGACTTGAAAATCTTTATTTTTGAAACACCTATTTTTAAAGAATAAAACTGATGTAAATAAATAACCAAAATTGTGAAGCTAAAAATGTAAACTAAAATTTGGTTTTCAAACTTAAGAAAAAAAAAAACAAAAAATAATGCAAGGCTTAAAAAATATAAAAGTAGTAAGGAGTTTTTTTTTTTTTCAATTAAAATTGAAAGAGATTTAAGTCCTAACTTTTTGTCATCATTAATATCCTGAAATCCATAGATTGTGTCATAAGCTGTTGTTAAAAAAACACCAGCGAAATATAAGTAAAGAATTTGAAAGTCAAATTCTTGATTTTGAGTCATGTGTCCTATTATTACACCCCAGTTGAAGGCTAATCCTAAGAAAAATTGAGGAAAATATGTTATTCTTTTTAAGAAAGGATAAAATATAACAAGCGGGATTATCGAAAAACTAAAAAGAATTACTTGCCAATTAAATTGTATTACAACCATCAAACCAATAAATAGCTGAAAACAAATAAATAATATTGCTTCATAATTCTTTACCTTCCCTGAAGCTAGCGGTCTATCTTTGGTCCTTTGAACATATTTGTCAAAATTTTTATCAAAAAGGTCATTTACGCAGCAACCAGCTCCTCTCATTACAAAAGATCCAATCACAAATAATGATAATGATGCAAATATATGATCCAACTGACTCTTAAAAGATAAAACGCCCCAGAAGCAGGGCCACATTAATAATAGAGCTCCCGTTGGATTATTATAACGACCCAGAATTAATAAATTCTTGCATTTTCCAATAATTTTTTTATACATACTTTTTAATTTCACTCTTAAAATCATGCCCAAAATCAGAATATACTTAGAAAAAGAAATTATGAAAGACGAAAAGATTTTACTTGATTCCAATCATACCCATTATTTGAAAAACGTTATGAGAAAAGAGAGCGGTGATTTCATTTATGCTTTCAACGATTTGGTTGAGTGGAAATGTAAAATTAACTTTGTCCAAAATGATTTTATTGTCCCATTTGAATTTATTAGACATAAAAAAAAAATTGAAGATATCTGGATTTGTTTTAGTTTGATAAAAAAAAGTGGTATTAAAAATTTAATTCAGAAAGTAAGTGAAATTGGTGTAGTAAATATTATACCTATGATAACTGAACATTCTGAAAAACTTTCACTAGCCAATGAAAAATTAAAAAAAATATCTATTGAGGCAACTGAACAATGTGATTCTCTAAATGTCCCAAAAATTTCAGAAACTCAGTCATTGGAAAACTTGCTTGATAAATGGGAAAAAGATAGATTGATTTTTTTTTGTGATGAAACCGGAGGAGAAAATATATTGAATTTTAAATCTAAATTAAATGATTATAAAAAATTTGCTATTTTTATAGGTCCAATAGGTGGTTGGTCACAAAATGATAAAAAAAACATAATAAAAGAGAATATTGTTAAAATTAATTTGGGTCAAAATATACTCAAAGCAGACACTGCAGCAATTTATACACTTTCATGTTTGAAGGCATTAATGCAGTGACAAACAGTTTAAACAAAGATATTTTAATATCAAAGCTTTCGAATGGTTGTAAACCAAAAGATGAATGGAAGATTGGAACTGAACACGAGAAATTTGGATTCAAGAAAAAGAATTTAAGACCAATAACTTTTGATGACATACAAAAAATATTCATAGATTTAAGTATCAAATTTAGCTGGGAAAAAGTTCTTGAAAATAAAAATATAATCGAGTTAAGAAAAAATTTCTCCTCTATAACTTTAGAGCCCGGTGGTCAGATTGAATTATCTGGAGCTCCCCTTAAAAACTTATTTGAAACATGCGCAGAAGTTAATCAACATCACGATGAGTTAAATGAAGTGTGTAAAAAATATGAGATTGAATTCATGGGAATGGGAGTTTTACCTAAATGGGATCTAAGTGATTTGAAATTAATGCCAAAAAAAAGGTATGAAATTATGAGTAACTACATGCCAAAAGTTGGAGAGAATGGTTTAGATATGATGATGCGAACCACTACAATTCAGGCAAATTTTGATTTTTCCTGTGAACTGGATATGATAAAAAAATTTAGAGTGTGCCAATCAGTTCAACCCTTGATTATAGCTTTATACGCTAATTCTCCTTTTATAGGAGGAAAGCTAACTGATTACCTTAGTTTTAGATCTCAAATATGGACAAAAACTGATAATGATAGGTGTGGACTACTTCAATTCGTCTACGAAAAAAACTTTTCGTTTGAGAGGTATGTTGATTATTTGCTTGATGTTCCAATGTATTTTATAATCAGAAATAATAAATATATTGACATGTCTGGTCTAACTTTCAGAGACTATTTGGATGGTAAAACAAAGTTTACCGATAAATATGAACCTCATATTCAGGATTGGGAACTTCATATTACAACAGTCTTTCCTGAGGTTAGATTAAAATCTTTTCTTGAGTTGAGAGGAGCTGATGGAGGACCATGGTCTAGAGTTTGTGCATTACCCGCTTTTTGGACCGGATTGTTGTATGATGAAATATCACTTGAAAAAGTCTATAAGCTAATAAAGACATGGAGTTTTAAAGAGGTAGAAAATTTCTACAAAAATGTAAGAATTAAAGGACTAAAAACAAAAACGCCAGACGGAATTAATTTGATTGATTTTACAAAAAAAATTATTGAATTATCTTCAGATGGTTTAAAAAATCGAAATATAAAAAAAAATGGTAAAACTGAAGACTCATTTTTAGATCCTTTAAAAAAAATTTTAGAGTTTGGAATGTCTCCGGCAGAAACTTGGAGGAAATTATATTTAAATCAATGGTCTAATAATTTAGATATGCTATACAAAAATAATTATTTTAGATGACCTTATGAATAAGTTTAAAAACATACAAGAGATTAGACTTGAGATCGATAAAATTGATTTGAAAATTCTAGACTTGATATCAGCTAGAAAAGATCTTGTTACGAATGTTGTAAAGTTTAAGAATAGAAACCAAATAACTGACAAGAAAAGAATCGATGAAATATTGAATAGGCTTGATGATGAAGCAAAACAGAGAAAGATCTCACAGTCACTTATAAGAGATTTATGGAATATAATGATAAAGTCATTTATCTCATACGAAGAAGAAATTTTTGACAAAACTGATGATAAAAAAAGTTAAATTGTGCCACCAACTGTAAGGTTTCTAACCTTAAGACTTGGTTGACCTACCCCAACCGGNACACTTTGTCCTTCTTTGCCACAAGTNCCAATGCCATCGTCAAGTTCTAAGTTGTTTGCTACCATTGTAACTTCCTTAAGGATTTCTGGACCATTTCCAATAAGAGTAGCNCCTTTAAGTGGNCTTCCAATCTTTCCATCTATTATTTCGTATGCCTCNGATGCGCTAAATACAAACTTACCTGATGTTATATCGACTTGACCCCCGCTAAANTGTGTGGCGTAGATACCTTTTTTAGTGGAATTTATTAGTTCATNATGNTCATATTTTCCGTTTTTCATGTAGGTGTTCGTCATNCTTGGCATTGGAAGGTGAGANTAGCTTTGTCTTCTNCCATTTCCTGTTGAACTTTGATTCATAAGTCTAGCATTCAATCTGTCCTGCATAAACCCCTTTAATATTCCATTTTCAATCAAAACTGTATTTTGAGATGGTGTGCCTTCATCATCAACTGTTAAAGATCCTCTTTTGTCCGAAATTGTTCCATCATCTACAACTGATATTTGATCTGATGCAACCTTTNGTCCTAAAAGATCGAAAAAAGCTGATGTTTTTTTTCTGTTAAAATCACCTTCAAGACCATGTCCAACTGCTTCATGAAGAAGTATTCCAGGCCAACCTGGGCCAAGNATTACAGTTTGTTCGCCTGCTGGGGATGGTTTTGCTATGTGTTTTATCAATGCCTGATTGTAGGCTTTTTCAACGCCAGATTTCCAAGCACCTTCTTTGAATAGTTCTTCATAAAGATATCTTCCACCNGCTCCGAATGAACCACTTTCGATTTTACCTTTCTTATCAACNGATATGTTTATATTCATCCTTACTAAAGGTCTNGAATCATAAAANATATTTCCATTTNTTGTCGTAACCTCAATATTTTGATGATTTCCATTTAGACTTACCGATACTTCNTTTACATTACTNTCNATTTCACGGGCATATTTGTTTACCTTTTCTAGAAAATTAATTTTCTCATTTAAAGAGACAATATTGATTGGGTTTTTACTNGTATATAAAGATGAATTACTTTTTGAATGNTCCCTTATCTGTGAGAGTGGGTTNGTTTTNCTTGTAACCTTAAGATTGGATAAGGCGTTTGTTAATGATTTATCAGTAAGTTCGCTNTTGTGTGTGAAAATCACCTCATCATTTACTACACCTCTNAGNCCAAAACCTTTATCTTGGTCAAANCTAGCATTTTTAATTTTNTTATCGTCGAATAGAATNTTTTCTGAAAAAACTTCTTCTACAAATAANTCNCCGTCATCAAATTTNTTTAATGCTTCGTCAACTTGCTTTAATACTTTANTATCATCCCAATTTTTTTGTATTCTTTTCATAAATTTTNATACCTTGNANNTTTNATTATNANAGATTGATTAAANATAAATTATAGTTTTTTTTTANNAAAATTAAATGAATAATTATTTGTTTTTTTTAAAATCANCATTATATTATTNTTANNANTAATATATATATGTGGTTNTNATGAATTTTTTAGTCNTGAGTTCTTTTANATTCTTGTATGCAAANTTANCANTTGCNAAAGGTCAACCTTCNGAATGGCAACTGAGCTTNCAAGAACCTGCATCTCCGCTCATGGAGCAATTGATAAGTCTTCATGANTTCGTNTTTTGGATAATAACNGCNATAACNATTTTTGTNTTTNTNTTANTAGCTTANGTTTNNGTNAAGTTTAGTGCCAAAAANAATAAAAAGCCNTCNACNACAACNCACAATTCAACGTTNGAAATTGCTTGGACACTTATNCCCGTNATATTGTTAGTTGTNATTGCAATNCCATCATTTAGANTACTNTATAACCANAANGATTTTAGCAAAATTGATATGACAATAAAAGCAACAGCNTANACCTGGTACTGGTCTTACGAGTANCCCGATCATGATGANATTGCNTTCGATTCCATAATGTTNCAAGAAGANGAGTTGCAGGAAGGNCAGCCNAGATTACTNTCNACAGATTATGANTTAGTTGTACCTGTNAANACNAANATTAAAATGCAAATTACAAGTGANCCATCNGGNGTNATACACTCNTGGGCAGTCCCTTCCTTNGGAGTCAAAATGGATGCAATTCCNGGNAGNTTAAATGAAACATATTACAACATNAAAGAACCAGGTATGTATTACGGCCAATGTTCTGAATTATGCGGAATAGGACACGGATTTATGCCTATTTCAATCAAAGCNGTTTCTCAANNNGATTTCGCATCTTGGGTTGAAGTNGCTAAAAAGGAATTTGCNAGNAGNAGTAATAAGAATTTAGCGTCAAANAAATAAGGGGGATNTANANTATGTCAAGTCACGCACCATCTTTTTTTAAAAGATACTTTTTCTCAACAAACCANAAGGATATTGGAGTATTATATCTANTTTTNGCAATANTTGCCGGCCTAATTGGTGGTATATTCTCTCTTTTGATNAGAATGGAATTGGCCGAACCTGGCATGCAAATNTTGGGNGANAATTATCAGCAGTATAATGTCTGGATNACCGCTCATGGACTACTNATGATATTTTTTATGATAATGCCTGCAATGGTTGGCGGTTTTGGAAATTATTTCGTTCCACTTCTGGTTGGTGCACCTGATATGGCCTTTCCTCGAATGAATAACCTAAGCTTTTGGTTATTGCCCCCTTCTATTATTCTACTCATAGGGTCAGCTTTTGTGGGTGATGGCGCAGGACCAGGATGGACTATGTACGCACCACTATCTACTACTGGTCATGGTGGTCCAGCTGTAGATATGGCAATACTATCAATGCATCTAGCTGGGGCTTCATCAATACTTGGAGCAATAAACTTCATTACAACAATTTTCAACATGCGTGCACCAGGAATGACAATGCACAAAATGCCATTGTTCGTATGGTCCATACTTATAACAGCGTTTTTACTTTTATTATCTCTTCCAGTATTAGCTGGAGCGATAACAATGATGCTAACCGATAGAAATTTCGGTACTGCATTTTTTAACGCCGAGATGGGTGGCGATCCTATCTTATTCCAACACTTGTTTTGGTTTTTTGGTCACCCTGAAGTCTACATCCTAATCTTNCCAGGCTTTGGAATTGTTAGTCATGTAGTGTCTACTTTTTCGAAGAAACCAATATTTGGTTANCTTGGAATGGCGTACGCAATGGCAGCAATTGGGGTCGTTGGTTTTGTTGTTTGGGCTCACCATATGTATACAACAGGTTTGGACGTTGATACGAGAGCGTATTTTCTAGCAGCCACAATGGTAATCGCAGTTCCTACTGGCATAAAAATATTTAGCTGGATTGCAACGATGTGGGGTGGTTCTATCGAATTTAAAACTCCAATGTTATTTGCTATTGCAATGATATTCTTATTTACGCTGGGCGGCGTCACTGGCGTCGTATTAGCTAACACTGGAATAGACGTAGCTTTGCACGACACGTATTATGTTGTTGCNCACTTCCATTACGTAATGTCAATGGGTGCATTATTCTCAATTTATGCGGGTTTTTATTATTGGTTTAGTAAAATGTCAGGAATTGAATACAGTGAAGTTTTAGGAAAGATTCACTTTTGGTTAACGTTTGTTGGAGTAAATATAACATTTTTTCCAATGCATTTTTCTGGTTTAGCTGGAATGCCTAGAAGAATTCCTGACTACCCTGATGCATTTGCTGGATGGAATTATGTGTCAAGTATAGGTGCATACATTTCGGTTTTTGCAGCCTTCTTCTTTTTATTTGTTCTATTAGAAGCATTTTATCGTGCAAGAAAAGCGGGAAAAAATCCTTGGGGAAAAGGTGCTACAACCTTTGAATGGCAATTAAGTTCACCNCCGCCTTTTCACTCATTTGACGATTTGCCAAAAGTTAAATAGTATATCACAACACTATAGACGGAGGGATGTGTTGCAGGCCAAAGACATCAAATATAATTCAAGCGAGATATCAAACGACAGTAGTTCTCTTAACGATTTTATTGCTTTGTTAAAACCTAGAGTCATGTCACTCGCAGTATTTACATCAATTTGTGGAGTAATATTAGCCCCAATATCATTGCATCCTTTCTTTTTTTTTCTGTCGGTTTTGTGCATATCAATAGGAGCCGGGGCCTCTGGTGCTATAAATATGTGGTATGACAGAGATATTGATTCCTTGATGGATAGAACAAAGTGGAGGCCTATACCAAGAGGTAAGATTCATCCACTAGATGCTTTGGGTTTTGGGATAGTCCTATCAGTTATATCCACAATTCTATTGGGTTTATCTGTAAATTATGAAGCTGCCATGCTCTTAGCTTTCTCAATTTTTTTTTATATTTGCATTTATACTGTTTGGCTTAAAAGAAGAACATCTCAAAATATTGTTATAGGTGGAGCAGCAGGCGCTTTCCCCCCTGTGATAGGGTGGGTTTGTTCTACAGCTGACGTGAGTCTTTTTCCAATAATTTTATTTTGTATAATTTTCTTTTGGACCCCACCTCATTTTTGGGCGCTGGCATTATATAAGGATATTGAATACTCTAAAGCAAATGTTCCAATGCTACCTGTCGTTAAAGGAAAGCAAGTTACAAAGTCACAAATCTTAATTTATTCTATTTTACTTTCAATAATAGCTTTAATGCCATTCATTTTTGGTTTCTCAGGCCTTCTTTATTTGGTTACTTCCTTTGTACTTAATATTTATTTTTGTTATTTATCATATATGTTATTCAAAAGCTCAAATGAAAAAATTAGTTACTATGCTCCAAAGTTATTTAAATATTCAATTTTGTATTTGTACTTAATATTTACTTCATTGGTTGTTGATTCATTTCTAATTTAGCATGAAAAAAAATAAAAAAAATATAGCATTAGGCCTAGCTTTGTTTTCTTTAGCAACTATATTTTATATTGTCACAGTTTTAAAATTCTAATATGCAGTACAGTCCAAATAATAAAAAATACAATCAAGCGTTTTTGTTGTTCTTATTTGCATTAACTATGTTGATTATGAGTTATGCGGCAGTCCCACTTTATAAACTATTTTGTCAGGTTACTGGCTTTGGGGGTACCCCCAAAATAGTAGAAATTAATTCCTCTAATATATTGTCGGATGATATTAATATAAGATTTGATTCAACTATCGAAAAAAACTCAGCTATATACTTTGAACCTGAAATCAAAATAATGAAAGTAAAGATTGGAGAAAATAGTCTTGCTTTTTTTAAAGCTCACAATAGATCCAGTAAGGATATTACAACGATGTCTGTATTTAACGTTACACCACTTCATGCTGGAAAATATTTTAATAAGATTGAATGTTTTTGCTTTGACGAACAAGTTCTATCTGCAAATGAAGAAGTAAGTATGCCAGTATCTTTTTTTATTGACCCATCAATTAAAGATGATAAATTCATTAATGATTTAAACGAGATTACTCTCTCGTATACTATGTATGTTAGATAAAATATGAGCGACGATCAAAAACATCCTTATCACTTAGTCGACCCTAGTCCATGGCCATTAGTCACAGCTTTTTCAGCATTGGTTATGGCAATAGGCTTTGTCATATTCATGCATGAAGAGAAATCACTTGTATTTGGCATTGGCACATTTGCCGTAATTCTCTCTAGTATATTATGGTGGAGAGATGTTGTATCAGAATCAGAGGGTGGTACCTATCATAACAAAGTTGTACAAATTGGTTTGAGATATGGGATGATTCTTTTTATCATGTCTGAGGTAATGTTTTTCGCAGCTTGGTTTTGGGCATTCTTCGATGTTGCTTTCTATCCAGGTTTAGAAAGCCCTGAACTGATTGGTAGACAAGAATCTATGGCTGGAGTATTTCCACCTGAAGATATAGAGCTAATCCCTGCATTTGGTATTCCACTGCTCAATACATTTATTTTGTTAGCTTCAGGAGGCACAATTACATGGGCTCACCATGCTCTTAGAAAAAATGATCGTAAAAATTTCAATCTATTTCTTCTGCTAACAATTATTTTAGGACTAATATTTACTGGATTTCAAGGATACGAATACAAAGTTTCTACATTTAGTATTGAAGACGGTATTTACCCTTCGACGTTCTATATGGCAACCGGATTTCACGGATTTCACGTTGTTGTTGGAACAATCTTTCTGATTGTATGCTATTTTAGGTCAATGAAAGGGCATTTTAAACCTAATAAGCATCTTGGATTTGAGTTCGCAGCATGGTATTGGCATTTTGTCGATGTGGTTTGGTTATTTCTTTTTACATTTATCTATTGGTGGGCATCATCATAACCCCTAATGATATTCAATTTTAATTCAAATAAATATTCCTTTAAACCTAAAATCTTTCCCCTCTTCGCTTTCTTGTGTGCGTTGTTTATTCTAATTTCATTATCCACATGGCAATTTAAGCGTTTAATCTGGAAAAAAGATTTGATATCTCAAAGGATTGAAAGTTACGAGTTAGATTCAACTTTATTTAAAAATATTAATTCACCAGAAAAAAATGAATTTAGAAAAGTTTTAATATACGGTGAATTGTTGAATGAATATGAAATGTATATGCCAGCATTAAGCAAAAGAGGTAACAATGGTTTTCACATTCTAGTTCCATTAAAAACAAAAGATGGAAAAAATATAATTTATAACACCGGTTGGATTCCTTTGAAAATGAAAGACTCCAAACTGAGGGTGCAAAATATTGTTACAGGTTTAAATCAGTTCGAGGCTGTTATTCGAACTTCAGGAAGAAAAGGATACTTTCAACCAGAAAACGATATTGTCACCAATACGTGGTTTTTTGTTGAACCTAAGCAGATGAGTAATTTTACAAAAATGAAACTTGAAAATAATTATTATCTGGAAGCGTTTGAGAATGGTCCGAATGGCTTTCCTCTGGGTAATCAAACAAGAATATACTTAAGGAACAATCATTTACAATATGCTTTAACATGGTTAATGATTGCCATGGGACTTATTGGTGTATTTTTTTTCGCTAGTATAAAAAAAATTAAATAATATGTTTTATTCGTCAACAAGAGGAATTGATAAAAACAAACGCTTTAAAGAAATACTACTTAATGGGTTGGCAAAAGATGGTGGATTGTATATACCAGAAAGCCTTAAGAAATTTAGTTACACAGAATTAAAGTGTTTGAGAAGTTTAAATTATCCAGAACTCGCATTTGAAGTCACAAAAGATTTCATATCTTCAGATATCCCACATGATAAGTATAAGGAGATTTGCTATAAAACTTATTCAAAAGTTTTTGGAAAGGATATAATTTCATTTCATAAACTTAGTAATAATGAGTATATTGCAAACTTATTTCATGGTCCAACATTTGCTTTTAAAGATTTCGCATTACAACTTCTTGGAAATATATATGATTTTTTTTTGAAAGAAGAAGAAAAAAAACTTACAATCATAGGAGCTACGTCGGGAGATACCGGATCTGCAGCTATTTACGGTTGCTCGCAATCAGAAAAAATTAAAATATTTATATTATTCCCAAAAGGAAAAGTTAGTGAGATTCAAAGAAGACAAATGACTACATTTAATAAATCAAATGTTTTTAATATAGCAGTTAATGGTAACTTTGATGATTGTCAAAAATTAGTAAAAGATTTTTTTAATATAAATAATAAAAAAAAAGAAGTTAATTTAGCAGCTGTCAACTCCATTAATTGGGTAAGAATAATGGGACAATTAGTCTACTATTTTTGGAGTTTCTTCAGGGTAAGTGATGACTTAAATCCAATAAGTTTTGTTGTCCCAACCGGAAACTTTGGAAATGCATATGCAGGGTTTGTAAGCAAAAAAATGGGACTTCCTATTGAAAAGATAGTCGTTGGCTCTAATAAAAATGACATTTTGACACGTTTTTTTAAATCCGGAAAGATGCTTATAAAAAAACCAAAAAAAACACTCAGTCCAAGTATGGACATTCAAGTATCAAGCAATTTTGAAAGATTGTTATTTGAATATATTGCAGACGGAAAGATGATTTCAAAGCATTTTAAAAAGCTTGAAACTAATGGTGAATTTGAAGTTTGTTCCGAGAATTTAGAAAGGATGAAATGTATATTTAAATCTGGAAAACTTAATGATGAGAAAACCAAGGAAACGATAAAGTTTATAAAAGATAAATACAATATTATTTTAGACCCACACACTGCTGTAGGTATTGCTGTTGGGAAGAAGGAACTATCAAATCAAGATAAGAGGGTTTATTTAGCTACAGCCCATTATGGAAAATTTCTTGATACAATTAATTTATCATTATGTAAGAAAATAAAGTATCCAGTCAAATTAGAAAAATTAACTAAAAAAAAAGAGAAATACTATGAAATCGATAATAAATTGGAAGAATTTAAGAGCTTTGTATTGAAAAATAATTAATATATTATGCTCTTCCAAAAGACGAAGAAAATTTCGTTAGGTCAATTCCAGTAATTTTTAAAGCTTTATTCCATTTTTTTTCAGATTCTATATCAAATAATAAATCTAAGTGTTCATTCAAATTGATCCAGCTATTTTGTTTTATCTCTTCTTCAAGTTGGCCTGGGCCCCATCCTGAGTAACCAAGTGAGATAAAAAATTTTTCTGGTCCTTGATCTTTTGCAATATCACTAATTATACTAGTTGAACATGTAAGCTTTACATTTTTTGATACTTTTTGTGTACTATCACTCTTGTAGTCTTTTGAATGCAGAATAAACCCATTATTTTGGTTGAGAGGGCCACCAATATGGAAAGAGAACTCTTTATCTAAGTTTTCTTTAACATCTTTAATTTTAAGCTTCTTAAAAAGATCTGAGCCTTTTATATTCATGACTTTATAGTTAAGAACTATACCCACTGCACCTTGTTTGTTATGGTGAGTAATATAAATCAAGCTTTTAGAAAAAAAATTATCATTGAGTTGTGGTAGTGCACAAATTATATTTCCCTTTAAATAAGTTCTATTCATATATAAATTATTACAGATAATTCTTTTTAATTCAAATTTTACAATATGTTTTTTAATTTTATTTTTTTAATTTTTCTATTTTTCAGTAACGTGCTATCTGCATTAGAATTTAAACCTGAAAAAAACTCAATTGAAGTTGAGTTAATCCCTGAAAATGGAATATTGAAAAAAGGGGACGAATATTTCTTTGGAATTAAGTTTAAACTAGAAAATGGGTGGAAAACATATTGGAAAAATCCAGGGGACGCAGGTGAACCACTGCGAGTTAATTGGGAAGATGAAACAAATAAATCAAAATTAGAATTATTATTTCCTTTTCCTGAAGAATTTGTTGAAAAAGAGGTAACAACTATTGGCTATGATGACGAATTAGTATTTCCAGTAAAAATTACTAATAATAATTTTCAGAAAATAAATGAAATAGTGATTTTAGATTATTTGTTATGCAGAGAAGTTTGTATACCCTTTAGTGAAAAAAAAAAAATAAATTTAGATTTTAGTCAAGTAGTTCATTCTGATAGTTTTTATAGAAGCCTTAAAATGGTTCCAAAAAAGTCTAACAATTACTTTAAAGTAAATGTCACAGGTACAGCTTCAGACAACTTGACAGTAGAAATAAAAAAAAGTAATAAAAAATATAAGCTATTTGCATTTTCAGAGGAAACAGAAGCGAAGGTTGTTAATAATAGATCGGATTCTAAATTTGAAATATATCTAGATGAAAAATTAAATCAATTATCAAAACCTATTCATATTTCAATCTCAGATGGTGAGAGATATGAAGAAATAAGTTTGAAATTAAATGAACTAACAAAAACACAAAACCTTCTTATGTTCGTTTTTTTTGCAATTCTTGGGGGCTTTATTTTAAACTTAATGCCGTGTGTACTCCCAGTTTTATCTTTAAAACTTTATTCTTTCTCGTCTATCTCAAGTAAAACAAGTAATCAAATAAAAATGAACTGTCTTTGGATTATTTTTGGCATCATTGTTTCTTTTTTAATTTTAGCATTTTCCATAATGATTTTAAAATATCTTGGACAAACAGTGGGATGGGGTTTCCAATTTCAAAACCAATACTTTTTATACTTTATGACATTCATAATATTAATTTTTAGTTTAAATTTATTAGGTTTTTTTGAAATAATTTTACCTAATAAATTTCAAAATATGATTTCAAATTTAACCATGAGGAATAGTGAGGCAGGAAACTTTTTATCAGGAATGTTTGCCACGTTACTTGCAACGCCCTGCAGTGCACCTTTCTTGGGAACCGCAGTCGGTTTTTCAATGTTGGCGTCAAATTCAATTATTTTTCTAATTTTTTTATCTATTTCAATTGGATTTTGCATGCCATATTTACTTTTTTTGCTTTTTCCAAGAATAGTTAATATTATTCCTAAGTCAGGAAAATGGACAATTAGTTTTAGATATTTTTTAGGAATCCTTCTATTCCTATCTTCAGTTTGGTTGATGATGTTATCAGGCTTAAACAACATAATCATTTTCTTAGTTAGTTCAGTTGTGGTAATAATTTCTAACATTAAAAATAGAATTTTGCTTAGCAAACTTTTTGTGGGCGTCTTTTTTGTTTTAAGTACAATTTATTTTCTGAAATATGAAAACTTTAACCAAGATCCAGTAAAATGGTCAGATTTCAATAAAGATACTCTAGAAAAACTTATTATTGAAAATAATATTATTTTAGTCGATGTGACTGCAGATTGGTGCGTTACTTGTAAGGTTAATAAGTTTACAACTTTAGACTCAAAGAAGTTAACGGATTTCATAAAAAAAAATCAAATTATTACTATTAGAGCAGATTGGACAAAAAAAAATGAAGAGATTTTGAATTATATAAAAGAATTCGATCGATTTGGTATACCGGTAAATATTATTTATGGACCAAATCATAAAAATGGAATTTTATTGCCAGAAATTCTAACAAGCGATATTGTAATAAATAAATTAAACAAGGTAGGCATTAATGAATATCAACGAGAATCAACAATTTCCTCAAACTGAGTTTTACATTATTTCAGATTCTGGGCCAGTAGGTGTTAAATCCTCTGATCTTTTTAACAAACCAAAAGTTCTTTTAATAGGTGTTCCAGGTGCATTCACGCCCACCTGTAACGACGAACATATACCAGGATTTATTAACTTGTTAGATGACTTTGAGAGTAAGGGTATTGAAAATATTTATATTTTGTCAAGCAACGACCCATTTGTAATGAAATCTTGGGGAGAATCTTTAGGTACTAAAAAATTTAATTTTATATCTGACGGTAATGGAAATTTTAGAGAATTAAGTGGTCTTGAAACAGATCTTTCTGTAGTAGGCTTGGGTAAAAGATTGTCTAGATTTGTTATTTATATTGAAAATGGCAATATAAAAAAAATATTCAACGAAAAAGGACCAGGATTAGAGGTAAGTTCAGCAGAAAACGTTTTGAAATCTTTATAATTTCATAGCTTCTGATCTTGCTAGTTTATCAACTTCTTCATTATATTGGTCACCGCTGTGACCTTTTACCCATTCCCATCGTACTTCTCCATTAGACGTTGCTATATCAAGTTGTATCCAAAGTCTCTTGTTTTTGACTTGCTTTTTATTAGCACCCATCCAGTTATTTGTTTTCCACTTTTTGATCCAAGATTCAATTCCATTAATTACATACTTACTGTCAGTATAAATTATAGAGGATTTCCCACTCGGAATTACATTTAAAGCCTCTATAACTGCAGTCAATTCCATTCTATTATTTGTAGAGGATGCTTCGGAACCAACCCTTATTTCTTTTTTATTTAATTTATTATTAATAATAATTGCTGCCCATCCACCTGGACCAGGGTTTCCAAGACATGCTCCGTCTGTATATATTGTATAATCAAAATTATCCAAAATAAAAATTGTTTGAGTTAACAGACATATGAAAATTTAAAATATTAAAAAACTCCTTTGGGTCTTTTTTTTTTAAATATTTCCCTTCAGTACCAAAGATAGCATCATGTATTCTGGTAAAAAAAAATCGTAAAGATGCTCCCCTTAATAAAATGTTTAGACACTCTTTTTCTTCGACTTCTAGTTTTCTTATTGATTGATATCCAGACAGTAAACTCTTAAAAAGATTTCTATCAAATTCTTTTTCAGGAAAACACCAGGCATTTATACAAATTGCTAGGTCATAAGAGAAGTAATCATTACATGAAAAATAAAAATCCAGAAAGCCAGAAATTTTATTTTTCTGAAAGAAAACATTATCTGGAAAAAGGTCAGCATGAATTACACCATAGGGGAGTTTGTTTGGCCAGTTCTTTGTAAGGAAATTACACTCACTTTCAATAATTTGTATTGAGTTTGGTATTATATTATTTATTTGTTTTTTACATTTATGGAATATTTCATTCCAAAATTGAATACTGAATTGATTTTTTAAACTTAGTTGGTTTCTGAGATTTGCAAGATGAAATCTAGCCAGTTTTTCACCTATAGTATAACAATCATTATCACTCCATTTTTTTCTTGAACTTCCAAGCAGAAAATTGAAGACAGCCATTTTTTTTTTTTTTTAATTTCAGTAACGTACTCACCATTTGTACTTTTAATTGGAATTGGGCAATTAATACCAAATGAATTAGAGTTTATCATTACCTCAAAATAAAAGGGAATATTTGAGGTATCAACTCTTTGTTCAAAAATTGTTACAATAAATTTATTGGTTTCAGTAATAATAAGATAGTTTGTATTTTCAATCCCATCCTTAATTCCATTAAAATTTTTTAGTTCTCCCAAACTGTAATTTTGAATAATTTCGTTGATGTTGGCTTTTGAAAGTTGAGTATGGACAGCCATTTTAATTTAGAAGAGTTTTTCAGGTATATTCTTAAAGGAATTCTCAATTAATTTTTTGTTATATTTATTTGATAGATTATTTTTAATTCTATGTTCTGTATATTTTATAACTTTATTTATTATCTCATTTTTTAATTCTTCTTTAATCTTATTTTCCAAATGTAGTGAAATTTGGTTATAGTTATTGATTTTTCTGAGCATATTGATTT
Source organism: Pelagibacteraceae bacterium TMED65 (assembly GCA_002167215.1). Next base: position 146,466 of record NHDS01000028.1, on the reverse strand, counting down.
CTATTTCTTTATCAATTTGCAATTTAATTTTTTTTATCTCTCTCTTAGTTTCTTCTTCAATTCTTTTTATTAGGTTAACATTTTCTTGCTGTTTCGATAATTGTTCTTTGTAAAGTTTTTCTGCTTCACTCTTTAATTTTATTGAATTATCTAAATTATTTCTTAAAGTTGAAATTTTTTTTTCTAAACCATCAGATAGTTGCTTTGTCATTGGTTTAAAAATTAGAATAACGAAAAGGATAAATGAAACGCCAACCCATATTGTAGAATCATTCAAAAACTGAAATTCCATTTACTTACCACTCACAAACTTTTGAAATTCTGTGATATCTCCCTTAATTTTCTCTTCCATGATCTTTTCATATAAATTATCAGACAGCTTGACACATATCGATGGTAAGTTTTCAAGAACCTTTGCTTTCTCGGTTTCTACAGAATCTGTTAGTTGGTTTTTTTTATTTTCAAATTCTTCATTTAGCTTTTCAATTTTTTCATCTAAAAGGGATTTATTCTTTTCAAATGTTTCTTTCAAAATTGAATTTTGTTTATTTTTTGCCTCATCAAAATCATTTTTCATCTGTTCTATAAGTTTATTAACAGAATTATTAATTATTTTCGCTTCGTCTAGATTTCCATTGATTTTTTCATCGCGTTTTTTTCTTATCATTTCTAGTTTTGGTAGAAAAATATAATGATTAATAAGAAACAGGATGCTAAAAAGAATGGACAACCAAAAAACTTGAGAAGTAAAAGAATCCGGGTTTAGCTGAGGCATACCTCCTTTTTCGCTTGTTGCATAAACAAATTCAAAAATAAAAATTGAAAACAAAAAAATTTGTAAAAACATACTTAAAACACAAAGAGTAAAAGCAATGCAATAATTAATGCAAATAGGGCTAGAGCTTCTACTAAGGCAAATCCGAGCATCGTCATTGTAAAAACATGTTCACGAGCTTCAGGGTTTCTTCCAACAGCTGTTATAAATGCGGCGAAAATCGACCCAATACCTATTCCGGAACCAATCACACCTAAAACAGCTATGCCAGCCCCTAATAATTTTGCAGATTCCATATCCATAATTAAATACTCCTTGTATGTTTAAAGTTAATGTAAATGTATTGCATCATTTATATATAAACAAGTTAATATTGCAAATACATAAGCTTGCAAAAAAGCTATCACAATTTCTAAACCAGTTAATGCTATTAGAAATGCTAACGGTAAAATTCCTCCAATTATGAAACTGTTTGCACCAAGTACGAAGACAAAACCTCCGATTACTTTTAAAAGAGTATGTCCTGCCATCATGTTTGCAAAAAGCCTTACTGATAAACTTATTGGTCTTGAGAGATATGATATTATTTCTATTGGAACAAGTAATAAAAGCATAGGTTTTGGAACACCAGATGGTGCGAAAAATTTAATGAATTTCATTAATCCATGCTTATATATTGCTAATATTGTTACACCAAGGAAGATGAAAAAAGCAATTGAAAATGTAACAATAATATGACTTGTCCAAGTAAAACTATAAGGAAACATACCCAATAAATTTCCTATTAAGATAAATAAGAAGAGGGTAAATATAAATGAAAAATATTTCATTCCTTCATTACCAATATTATCACCGATCATATTTGCAATGAATTCATAACTACTTTCAATGATTGTCTGGGTTTTACTTGGTATTATTTGCAAATTTTTAAGACCTAAAAACATTAGAGTTAAAATAAATAATACTGTGATTGTCATTGCTAATGACGAATTTGTAAAGGAAATGTCATGACCAAGAAATTCAATTGGAATGATTTTTTTTATTTCAAACTGAGCTAATGGACTTGCCAAAACTTTCTCCTTATTTTTTATTCAGCTTTTGCATTGATTTAAATATATTATAAAAACCAGTGATGATTCCTAATAGCAAAAAAATAATAAAAAATATAGGCTTAGTTAAAAAAAATTTATCCAAACCCAATCCAATTAAAATACCCGCTATTATTGAAGAAACTAAGTCCATGGATATTTTCAATCCTATCGAATAATTTGTCTTAAAATCATCTCGGTTTTTTTTCAATGCTTTTGCCAATTTTCTATATTAATTAATTTTATACAATTACAATCACACGGCTTCTTTAAAATCGATTTCTTTAAAATCTACTGAAACAATATCTGAAATACCTTTTTGCGCCATCGTTACTCCATAAACTCGATCAATTGAGGTCATTGTGACCTTATGATGAGTGATTATAAGAAACTTGGTTTTTGTTTGTTTTTTTAACTCTAACAAGATATTACAAAATTTTTCAACGTTTGTTTCATCAAGTGCTGCGTCAACCTCATCTAAAATACATATAGGAGAGGGATTAATTAGGAAGATTGAGAAGATTAATGAAATTGCTGTAAGAGCTTTTTCTCCACCTGATAAGAGGCTTATAGAGGATAGTTTTTTTCCAGGAGGTCTGGCATAAATTTCGATTCCAGTTTGAAGAGGATCATCAGATCTTATTAGTTCAAGTCTAGCTTCACCACCATTAAAAAGTTTTTTAAACAAATCGGAAAAATTTTTATTAACATTTTCATATGCTTTAAGAAGTCTGTTCTTTCCTTCATTATTAATTTTATTTATAGCAATCCTTAGCTTTTCGATTGCTTGTGAGAGATCTAATTTTTCTAGCTCAAGTTCTTCTATTGATTTATTTACTAATTCCTCTTCAACCTTAGCCCTTAAATTAACTGGTCCCATTTGCTCTCTTTGATCAATTAAGTTTTCTAGTTTATGTTTTATACTATCGTAATCTTGAATCTCAATATTCCGTAATTTAAGATTTTCTTCAAATTCCTCTGGCTGAATTTTAGATTGCTGAAATATAATACCTCTGAATTCTTTTTCCTTTAAACTGTGATTTTCCAAGATACTTTCAAATTTGGTTTTTTCATTTATTTTGTATTCTCTTTCTTTATTGAGGTTCACGAACTTTTTTTCTTCACTATCAACTAGTTGTTTGATTGCATCGTTTTTTTGATTATTGAATTTAATTTTATTTTGTAGTTCGTTATTTAATCCAGTGAAATGATCTAGCTTTTTCTTAATTGAAAAAGGTAGCTCTTCTAATTTTTTTCTTTCATTAAAATAATGAATTTCTCTAGTCCTTAAAGTTGATATTTGTTTTTCACATTCCCTGAACCTTATCTTAGTTTTTTCAAGATCATTTTTATAATAATTTTTATTTAACTCTTCTTTCATTATTGATTCTTTTATTAGATTTATTTCCTCTCTTTTATTGTCAACTTTGATATCTAACTCTTGTATTTCTTTTTGAACTTCATTCTTATCATTTTTATTGTTATCGTTTTTGTTTGATAACAATTCTTTTTTCTTGATGTTTTCTAACTCTTTCATGATAAGGTTTAATTCTATATTCAATGCTTTAACTTTTTTATTTGATGTTTCTAAATTAAATCTAAGAATAGATAAGTTTTGTTTACTATTGGTGAGTTGATGGTAATTTGAATCAGATTTTTTATAAAGCATTTCTAGATTTTGGTTTTCATCTTTCAAAACTTTATCATTATTTATTTGTTTTTGAGACAGTTCAATTTTCTTTTTTTCAAGACTACCTAATTGAGCAGTATAATTTGATTGTTCGTTAATTAATTTTTTAATTTTTAGTTGTGCATCGATTAATTTTTTTCTCTGAAGATTGTCCTCTGAGATGAATCCATCCCATCTCCAAATTGATCCATTAATATCGACTAAACTTTGACCTACTTTTAAATGCTTTTGTTTGTCAATGGCGCGTTTTTGATCACCAACAAAACCAATTTGAGATAGTATTAAATTTAGTTCTTTAGGTCCATCGACATACTGTGCAAGACAATTTTCAATTGGTAATATTTTCTCATTCTTTGTTTTTGTCCATCTTTTTGGAGATTCCTTCAGAGTAGCATCCAATTCTATAGTTAAGGCAGCATAGATAGCATTTTCATAGCCTTTACGGATCTTAAGTAGATTTACAATAGAGTCATTTGATAAATTATTATTATTTGTCAATTGATTTAGGGTCTTTAATTCTGTCTCTATTTGAGTTTGTTTTTTAGAACATGCCTCAATTTCTTGATTGAATTTTTTAATTTGTGAATTTAGTTTTTGATTGTATTCATTGGTTTTAAGAATATCTTTTTTTTTGTTAATTATTTGGTTCTGAACATGTTTAATATTTAATTCAATTGTTTCATTCAACTTCTTTTGTGTTGAAAACTCTTTTTCTTCAGATTGTTGTTTTTTTGTAGCTAAATAAATAATTTCCTTAAGTTCATCTTTTCTTTTATTATTTATTTCTTTATTTTCCTTTAGATTGTCAGACTTAAACTCTTCCCCTAAACTTAATTGTATTTCATTTACGTAAATTGTTTCTAATTCTTTTAATTTATTTTTAAGTTTTGTTTCTTGCAAGTTAAGTTCAATTAATTTTTTTCGTTCAGTATCCAAATTGGATGGCTTTGAAATTTTATTTACTAGATTGTCGAGATATTCTTTTATTTCTTTATATCTATTTTTTTCTATTTCACTGTCATTTTGGACAGTCTTTAGAAATTTTTCAACTTCATTTTTTTTGTTAGCAATTCCTTCTAACTGGCTGTTATATTTGTTGATTTCAGAGTTTAGCTGAATAAACTCGTTATTTAAAATATTTTTCTCATCTTCTATATTTGTTAATTTTTCTTTTTCTAAATCTATAGAATTTTGAATAGTAGATATTTGATTAATTAAAATTTTTGTGCCATCGATCAATCTTTTCAGATCATTATGTATTAAGTCCATTTCATTGACACTTTTTTTCCATTGTGTAAAAACTAAGATAGATTGAAAAAATTTAATATTTTGCGAAATTTGCTCGTACTTATCAGCTTGCCTAGCCTGTCTAGACAAGCTTTTTTTTTGATCAATTAGTCCATTTAAATTAATATCTATTTTACTTAGATTATCTTCTGTCGCCTGAAGTTTGAGTTCTGATTCATGTCTTCTGGCTTGAAGCCCTGAAGTGCCAGCAGCATCCTCCAAAATTATTTTTCGATCGATTGGTTTGCTTTTAATAATTTGATCTATATTTCCCTGACTGATTATTGAGCTTGATCTTGGGCCACTACCCGAGTCATAAAATAAAATACTTATATCTTTGGCTCTGACGTCATTATTATTAATTTTGTAAAAAGATCCTACTCCTCTCTCAATAGTTCTACTGATTAAAAGTTTTTTTTCATTGTCAAGATTTCCTGGTAGTTGTCCTTCAAAATTACTCAATTCAATACTAACTTCAGCAAAGTTTTTTGCAGGAATATTTTGTGTACCATTAAATATAACTTCATCCATCGACCCTGACCTTAGACTCTTTGAAGATGATTCACCCATAACCCACCTAATAGCTTCAAATATATTTGATTTACCGCAACCATTTGGTCCTATTATGCCTGTCACACCATCTTCTATTAAAAGTTCAGTTTGATGAGCAAAAGATTTAAAGCCAGAGATTTTTAATTTATTTACTGTAAACAATTTTTTAGTTTATTAAAGAGTCGAGTTTTAGTTTTAATGCTTCATATGTCAGGTCGCCATTATACTTTTGTCCATTGAGATAAATCGTAGGCGTGGCCTCTATATTATATTTTTTTGTTGAACTTAATCTTTTCTTTAAAATTCCGTCTTCAATAGACTTATTACCAACGCAAACCTTGATTTCATCATTTTTAAGCCCTCCTAATTTTGCAATTTTAAGAAGAGATTTGAATGGATCTTGAGAGCTGGTCCAATCTTTTTGCTTTTTATATAAGACTTCTAAAAAACTAAAATATTTTTTATTTCCAGAACATCTTGCTATAACTGAGGCTTTTAAGGCAAACTTATCTAATGGAAAGTCATGATATGTAAATAAGATTTTACCACTATCAATATAATTTTTTTTTATTTTAGGAAATACTTCATTGTGAAATTTTGCACAATGCCCACAAGTCAGAGAGGCAAACTCTATCATTTCTATAGGTGCTGCTTGTTCTCCAATCGATTTGCTTTCTAAAGCTTCAATTGTGTCAACAATTCTAGCAGAGCTGTTACCTGAACAAAAAACTAGAATTAGTAGTGTGAATTTAATGATAATAGTTTTAGGCATATGTATATTTTTTATCATAGTACTCTAATTTTGTAAAAATTTTTTAAACTTAATTTCATCAATTATAGGGCTATTATAAAACTTATTTATCTTTTCTTTTATTGTATCTGATGAGTAAGACAATTCAAGAATGTTATTTTGATCTGAAGAAATTGTAAGGATATTTTTATTGTTTATTTTTTTTAAAGAGTGAGCAAAACAAACCGAATTTAAGTTTGCATCAAGAATATTTTCCCAATTTAACTTTATATCTAAAAGTATTCCTCCATTTTTTTTTTTTAGTTGTTTAAAAACTTTTGGTAATAGGGTTGAAATTTTAACAGCTTGTTTAATATAATTCTTATAATTCATGATGATAGAATATCACATAGACGAAAAATTTAAGAGTATCTGGGAAAAAAAAATACTTAGTTGGTATTCAACCAATAAAAGGGATTTACCATGGAGAAAACCGGAAAATCAAAATTTTTATAGAATTTGGATTTCAGAGGTAATGTTACAACAAACTAAAGTTTCAACTGTTATACCTTTTTATGAAAAATTTATAAAAAAATGGCCTAGAATAGAAGATTTATATGAAGCTGATTTAGATGAGATTTTAAAAATATGGGAAGGTTTAGGATACTATAAAAGAGCTCAAAATCTTTTTAAGGCAAAAGAATTACTTAAAAAAAAACAAATTCATATTTCTTCAGAAAAACTTAGAGAATTACCTGGAGTGGGTGATTATATAAGTAGTTCTATTTCAGCAATTTTAAAAAATGAACAATGTGTTGTTATCGACGGAAACATTAGAAGAATTATAACACGGGTGTTCAACTTAAATATTAACGATAAAAAACTAAATACAAGAATTAAAGATATTTCAATCAAGCTAACACCNAGAAAGNAAAATGGAAATTATTGNCAGTCATTGATGGATTTAGCAAATCTGNTTTGTAAANCNAAAAATCCAGAATGTTCTGTATGCCCAATATCTTTNACTTGNAAGTGGCAAGGAACTCAGATCAGTTCAAAGAAAGTAAAAAAAATTCCNACNAAGACCTCAGTAGCCATTGTAATAAGTTATAAAAATTTCTTNTTAATAGAGAAAACTAAACAAGATTTATTNCAAAATTTATTTTCATTTCCTTTGACCGACTTTGAAAANAATGATGGAAAAGATTTAAATGAATATTTAGTAAAGTCAGTATCTTCATGGATGANGACGAACAATATCAAAATGCCCTTCAAATANGTAGGACAAATAGCACATAAATTTAGTCATTTTCATTTGAAAGTATTTATAGTTAAGCTAAGATTAGTAAGTAAATTAAATTTTAATAATTTNCTATGGTTAACNATGGATGAGTTAAATAAAAAACCAATTTCCTCCTTAATGATGAAGGTTAAAAAAATAGTGGAATGAAATATTTTCTTTATGCTTTTACATTGTTCTACATAAGCTTNACGTCTTTTTTGTTTTCTCAAGATAGGGTTTTAGANCCTGAAAGTGATCATGAAAAGGCAATCAAAGCTGTTAACGATGGAGAAATCCTTACATTAGATAAAATCCTTGAAAAAATTAATAGAAAATTTGAAGGAAGAGTTTTATCTATCAACCTTAAAGATAGTGAAAAAGGTTTGTTTGGATGGGTGTATGATATTATGATAATAGATGTAAATAATAAAGTTAAACAAGTTAGAGTTGATGCTGGGACCTCAACTGTTTTATCTGTGATTTCAGGAGAGTAATTTGAGAATATTATTAATAGAAGATGACCCGGATTTGAATAATCAAGTAAAAAGTTCACTTGAAGATAGTGGATATTCAGTAGATACAGCTGTAGATGGTGAAGAGGGTCATTTTCTTGGTGACACTGAACCATATGATGCAGTAATTCTTGATCTGGGATTACCAAAGATAGACGGACTTACTGTTTTAGAAAAATGGAGAAAAGAAAAAAAAAACTTTCCTGTACTAATTCTAACAGCAAGAGATCAATGGAGTGATAAAGTCTCAGGTTTTGACGCCGGAGCTGACGATTATGTTGCAAAACCTTTTCAAATGGAAGAACTACTAGCNAGATTGAGGGCNTTAATTAGAAGATCAGCTGGTCACGCATCATCTGATATTGAGTGTGGTCCATTGAAGATTGATACTAAATCTAATAAAGTTTTTGTAAATGGAACGAAACTTAAACTCACCTCTCACGAATATAAAATAATNGAATATTTCCTTCATCATCAGGACAAAGTTATAACTAGAACAGAATTAGTTGAGCATATTTACGATCAAGATTTTGATAGAGACTCTAATACTATTGAGGTATTTATTGGAAGATTAAGAAAAAAAATGGGAATGAATCTTATCAAGACCGAAAGAGGTTACGGTTATAGACTATCTATAGATAGAGAATAAAAATGAATTCACTGGCAGTCAGATTGTTTTTTAGTGCAACAATTTGGATAATATTTACATTAGTTTCAGCAGGACTTCTTTTATCAGATTTGAATGAAAAAACAAATTTTACAGCATTTGATGACAGATTAAATCTTCTACTTGAAACATTGATAGGTGCAAGTNGAGTTGACTCATCCGACGGCATNACTGTNGTAAGTACAATTGGTGACCCAAGGTTTTTTCAACCTTATTCGGGCTGGTATTGGCAGGTAAATAATGGAACTAAAACATTAGTAAGATCAAGATCAATGTGGGACCAGGTGTTTACTTCTGACAAAAGATTAATTGGAGGCAGATCTCAATTTATTGATAGTGTTAATCAAACGAATGAGAGGGACAAATTCATAGAAACAAAAAAACTTCACATTATAGAGCGAAATATCTCATTTCCAGGTATTGATAGTCCTGTTACATTTATTGTTTCAGGAGATACAGAGGAATACCAGCAAAATATAAATAAATTCGATAATACACTATCAGTAATTTTGTTCATTTTAGGGACAGGTTTAATGATAGCTGTTTTTCTTCAAGTGAAATTTGGGTTACTTCCATTGAACAAAATTAAAGCATCTTTGTTTAAGGTAAGAAATGGTGATGAAGATAAATTAAAAGAATCTTATCCTTTAGAAGTTCAACCACTTGCNAGTGAAATCAATGAATTGCTTGATCATAATGCCAAAATAATTGATCGGGCTAAAACTCATGTAGGAAATTTGGCGCATGTTTTGAAAACGCCNTTAGCAGTAATATCTAATGAGATAAAGACTGAAGATAACATTATGAATAATCAAGTTATCCTNATGAAAAGACACATTGATAGATACTTAAAAAAAGCGCATTTAGAATCAGTTGGAACATTCTCTAAAGAAAANATAAATATTATNGATTTAGTAAAAAAAATGATNTCAATTTTTAAAAAATTATATCCAGANGTCCAGATTAATCTTGATGAGAGCGTTCAAGAAGCTTTCGTATTTGGTAGTATGGATGATCTNGAGGAAGTAATAGGAAATATAATAGAAAANGCATGCAAATATGGAAANAATAAAATAGAAGTTGAAATNAGAATTTCTGAAAAAAATAATTTNNAGCTTGTTATTTCAGACGATGGTTTGGGTTTGTCGCAGGAACAAATGAATAAGGTGTTTGCACGTGGATTTAGAATAGATGAACAGAAACCAGGAACAGGATTAGGGTTAAATATTGTTAAAGACATTGTTGAAACTTATATGAAAGGAAAAGTTACATTAAGTAAGTCAAAACTTGGTGGTTTAGAGGTAAATATATTATTACCATTATCAATGCCCCAGAAGATTTCTTAAAAAACTTTTTCTGTGTATTTTTGTTATACCATATTGTTTTATTGCATTTTGGTGTTCTAAAGTTCCATAGCCCTTATTTTTATTCCAACCGTACATTGGATAAATCTTAGAGTATTTAATCATTAATTTATCTCTCCAGCATTTTGCTAAAATAGAAGCCGCCGCTATTGAGACTGATCTTTTATCTCCGCCTTTCAGAAAAGTAGTTCTTTCATTTAAAAAGAAACTCTTATTTCCGTCAATTTTTACTAAATTATTTGTTTTTTTAAAAGCTTCGTATGATCTTATCATAGATAAATTTGTTGCTTTTAGAATGTTTATTGAATCTATTTCTTTNTTACTNGCATATCCNATANAATNTATAGAATTTCTTTTTATGAAATCAGCAATGGAAATCCTTTTTTTTTCACTTAAGGTTTTTGAATCATTAATTTGATGAACACGGACATCTTCTAAAATTTTAACTTTCAAAAGAACTGAACACGAAACCACAGGTCCACAAAAAGCACCTCGTCCTACTTCATCAATTCCTATAACTTGATTTTTTATGTCTTCTAAAAACAATTTTAACTTTAATAAACAAATCTTTGACTTACATTATATTTATAATTAAATTAATCTTTATAACAAATTTTTAAAATTATTCGGTGGTTTTTCACATTAATGACAAAATATACTCACCCCTTTAGTTATGCGTAAGTTTTTAGTTTTTCTTTGCTTAACCGTATTTTTTACAAATAAAAGTTATTCAAAATCTGTTTTAGACGTTGTTTCTGAAAATAAAGATTTATCTATTTTTTATTCCTATCTTCAAAAGACTGGACTGGACAGAGTATTAAATAAAAAACTGCCATGGAATTGGACAATCTTTGCACCAAATAATAAAGCTTTTAATAATGCTCCAGACATACTTGAGAATGAAGTATTAAATGATGATTTTTTTAGTAAAAATATTTTTATGGATCACATAATGACTGGTCACAAAACAAGTTTAGATGTGAGTGAACAGATAACCACGCAAATAACCGTGAGTAATAAGCCACTTCAAATTTATAAAAGCAAAAAATTACATGTTAAAGATATGGTAGTAGTTAAAGAAAATTTGATCGGAAATAATGGTGTTGTTCATATCATCGATTGCATAATGTTTGTTCAACCTAGCAAAGATGATGATCGAGTTTCAGATGCAATTGGTAAGAATTTTCCAATAACATCTTGTTGTATGCAAAGTGAAAATGAGATCTCTGCATTTAAAAATGCTGCAAATCAAAGATATTAAAAAACCTTGCAGATTCTTTTATTCTTTTAATCTGGGTATAAGTTCAACCAAATTACATGGCTTCGTTCTAGAGTCTAATTGAAACTTTAAAATTTCGTCCCACGCATCTTTGCATGCACCAGGTGAACCAGGTAGTGCAAATATGAAAGTACTATGTGCAAGTCCCCCAATTGCCCGAGATTGAAGAGAGGATGTTCCAATTTTTTTAAAGCTTATGTATCTAAAAATCTCCCCAAAACCTGGGATTTCTTTTGTCAAAAGTCTCTTTACTACTTCTGGTGTAGAATCTCTACCAGTTAATCCTGTGCCTCCTGATAATAGAATAACATTACATTTTCCGTTTCTAATGGATTGGGTTAGAAAACTTTTTATATCTTTGGGTTCGTCTCTAATAATTTTTTTTTCAATAAGTTTGTGACCAGCTTCCAAAATTCTACTCACCAAAACTTTTCCTGACTTATCTGATGATTCGTTTCGAGAATCGGAAACAATTACAATGCTGATATTTAAGCTTATGAATGAAGAAGAATTTTGATTCATACAAAAATTTCTTTTTTAGAAATAAAATCGTCAATATCTAATAAGTCGTCCCAGGTTCTTTTTTTTTCTATTGGATTTCTGAGAAGATAAGCTGGATGAAAAATTGCTCTTGTTGGTATTTTTGTATTATTAATTTTATCAAGGAAATAATGATTTTTGCCTCTTAACTTAGTAATTCCCTCTTTAGAATTCAGTAATGTTTTAGCAGCTATACTTCCCACAAGTATTAAGAGTTTGGGTTTAATTATGCTTATATGTTTCATCGTGATTGGAAGACACAGTGATATTTCGTTATCGTTAGGAGTACGATTACCTGGCGGACGCCAAAAAACCATATTGCTTATGTAGAAATTTTCCCTTGTAAGATCAATAAATCCGAGCATTTTATCCAATAATTGCCCGGCTTCACCAACAAAAGGTTTGCCTTCAAGATCTTCTTTGGCTCCTGGTGCTTCCCCAAGAATCATGATTTTAGAATTTTGATTTCCATCCGCAAACACAAAATTAGTTGCTATGTCTTTTAAATCGCAATCTAGGCTCAGTGCTTCATTTTTTAATTCTTCAAGAAATTCTATTTTACTCATGTTTTTTTTTTCAAAATAAATATCTTTAGGCTTATTTAAACCTTTTGCAGACTCTTTTTTAAATATTGAATCATTTAGATTTCTTGGACTAGCTGATATGCAGTTGGTAATATCTAAAAATCTATAAAACTCAATAAAAGACTTTATGTTTTTAACATTCATTAATATATATTTATAAAGTATTTAATTATAATAGATTATATTGAAAGAAAAAAATATGAATATTACAAGAGAAAAAATGCACTACGATCTTGTAATTGTTGGNGCAGGTCCTTCGGGTTTGTCTGCTGCTATCAATTTCAAAAAACTTTGCAAACAAAATGATAAGNATTTTTCTGTCTGTNTTGTNGAGAAAGGTTCNGANGTTGGTGCTCATATTCTCTCGGGTGCTATACTTGAGCCCAGGGCTCTAGANGAGTTAATTGAGGATTGGAAAAGTTCTGAAGACTGTCCAGTCAAAGTCAAAGTAAAGAAAGAGTCATTAAAGTTTTTAACAGATACTAATGCTTACACGATTCCCTCTTTTATCACTCCACCAGTAATGCATAACAAGGGAAATTACATTATTTCGCTTGGTTCATTTTGCAAATGGTTGTCTACGCGAGCAGAAAGTATGGGANTAGAAATTTATCCTGGNTTTGCAGCATCAGATTTAATTATAGAAGATGAAAAGTTACATGGCATAGTCACTGGTGATTTGGGTATAGAAAAAAATGGTGAGCAAGGTCCTAATTTTACACCAGGAATAGAAATTCATGCCAAATATACACTTTTCGCAGAAGGTTGCCGAGGACATCTCGGTAAAAAATTGATGGATAAATTTAATTTAAGACAAAACTCTCAACATCAAACATATGGTATAGGTTTGAAAGAACTTTGGGAGGTTAAGGAAGTAAATTCTAATCCTGGAGAGGTTTTCCACTCCATTGGATGGCCGCTAAANAATGAAACTTATGGAGGTTCTTTTCTTTANCATTTAGATAAGAATTTGGTGTCATTTGGATTTGTTATAGGACTTGATTATAAAAACCCTTATCTATCTCCATATGAGGAGTTCCAAAGATTTAAATTACATCCTAAAATAAAACCAATATTTGATGGAGGAAGAAGAATTTCTTACGGAGCAAGAGCTTTGAATGAGGGTGGATATCAATCACTTCCAAAGTTGTCTTTTTCAGGGGGTGCAATAATCGGATGTGATGCAGGAACATTAAATACACCAAAGATTAAAGGTTCACATACAGCAATGAAATCAGGAATGATAGCATCAGAATTAGTCTTTGATGANTTAAATTCTGGAAANCCTGAACCTGAAATTTCACAATTTAGTAGCAGATTTCAAGACTCATGGGCAGGAAAAGAACTTAAAAGTGCAAGAAATGTAAGACCTTCTTTTAAATATGGCTTAAAAATAGGCATGATTATGTCCGGAATAGATCAGATATTGTTAAGAGGCAAGGCTCCTTGGACATTAAACCACGCTGAAGCTGATCATTTGTCGTTGAGGAATAAATCCGATTCAGAAAAGATTGAGTATCCTAAACCTGATGGTGTAATCACCTTCGATAGACTAACTAATGTGTCTTACACTTCAACTTATCACGAGGAAAATCAGCCTTGTCATCTTAAGTTAAGAGATGAAAAAATTCCAATCACCAATAATTATGAAANATTCGATTCTCCCGAGCAGAGATATTGTCCAGCNGGAGTTTATGAGATCTTACATGACTCAGGTTCACCTNTTTTAAATATTAACTCTCAAAATTGNATTCANTGTAAAACATGTGATATTAANGATCCAAAACAAAATATAAACTGGATNACTCCTGAGGGAGGAGGTGGACCAAATTACACNAATATGTAAATTTTTNTTGTTAATAATTTTTTTAACNAGCTACTCTCATAGTAAAGCCAAAGATCTAAATTTNAGCGAGTATGGAAACTACNTATCATGGNATTTTGCAAAAAATTCAANTGATTTAACTAACCTTAAAAAATTTTTTAAAAATATCAATCTTGAAAAGATGGAGGACTTCCTTTTGGAAGAAATTTTCTTTGAGTCCGTAATATTAGAAGAGTGGGAAAAAGCAAATGTAATAAGTGATATTTTAATTAAACGTGATAAGACAAATTTTTCTGCAAATCTATTCAAATTCTTTAATGGTATTCTAAATAATGANAATGTAGATAATTATTTAGAAAATGTTGAAACGGAATATTTTGATATAAATTTTTTAAAGGCGATTTACATCTGGAAAAATTTTAATAATAAAGAAATCATGAGTTACAGATATGAAGACTGTTTGCCTTTAATTTGCATGCATTATGCAATTTCAAAAGTTCTTAAGGGAGAAAAAGATATTGCACAAAAATATTTCGAAAGTATTGAAAAATCTGCGTTTTCCTCATATAGGGTAAAAGAGATACTGTTTTATAACTCCTTGTCGTCTAATAAAGAAATTTCTCAGAAATACCTAAAAGATTTAGAAAATAATGATTTAAATATAAAAAAATATGATAAAGATTTTTTTAAAAAAAACTTTCACCTTTTAAATCCTGTTTTAAGCCAAAGAGATGGAATGGCAGAAGTCTTATATAATATTTCAAGTTGGTTTTTTTCTAAAGATTTATATAAGTATTCTGCTTTTTTTGGAAAATTATCACTCAAGTTGAGACCTGATTTTAATGCTATGAAATTACTGTTACATGCAGCATTAGAAAAAATTGGGTATCAATTTCTTGGTAGTCAATTCGTTAAAGATATTGACCCAGAAAATATATACTATTATAAATTTCTAAAAATAAAGTTGTCTTTATTTGAAGATCAAAATAAGCATGATGAATTTTTATCAAGTCTGAAAGATTTTATCAAAGAACATCCTGAAAGAACAGAAATGAAAATACTCTTTGCGGATAAATACAGAAGACTTGAAAATTACAAAAAGGCAGTTCAACTTTATTCTGAAATAATTGAAAACGATGCTCCAAAATCAAAATGGAATATATTGTATTCCAGAGGTATTTCATATGAAAGACTAAACCAGTGGTCAAAAGCAGAAAGAGATCTAGAGGAAGCACTGAGTCTTCAACCAGAAGATGCATATATTTTAAATTATCTAGCTTATAGCTGGCTAGATAGAAAAAAAAATATTGATAAAGCACTAAGACTTTTAGAAAAAGCTGTACAGATTGAACCAAGTGATGCGTATATAATAGATTCACTTGGATGGGCATATTACCTAAATAATCAAATGAAAGAGTCAGTCTATTTTTTAGAAAAGGCTGTTTCAATTCTTCCTGATGATGCAACATTGAATGATCATCTCGGTGATGCTTATTGGAAATCTAATCGGAAAACTGAGGCAATATCTCAATGGAGAAGAGTTTTAATTTTAGATCCAAATTTCAAAGAAAAACCCCTGATAAATAAAAAAATTGAAAAGGGCCTTTAATATTTATGGTTTTGTCATTGATAAAAACTTGCCCAGCAAAAATAAATTTATTTCTTGAAGTTAAGAATAAAAGAAAAGATGGATATCATAATATCGAAAGTTTGATGACATTTTGTAACTACGGAGATTCTTTGAGTGTTAAAAAATCAAAAAAATTTGTTTTTAGAGTTAATGGACCATTCAGCAAGGAATTATTTGGAAAATATAATTTAATTGAGGAAGCAAAAAATAAACTAGAATTCTTGTATAAAAGAGAATTTAAGGTTGATGTACTGTTGACAAAAAATCTTCCAATTGCCTCGGGAATGGCGGGAGGTTCCTCAAATGCAACCACCTTTATAAGATGTATAAAGGAGATTTTCAATCTAAAGGACGTTTCAGGCTTCGATAATTTACTCTTGTCATTAGGTGCAGATGTTCCCTTTTGTTATTATGGAAAAACTGCCTTAGTGAGTGGGATTGGAGAAAAATTAAAATTTGTAAGTATTAAAGAACAATTTTATTTTTTGCTGATTAATCCAAAGATCGAGATTTCTACTCAAAAAATATTTACAAGTTTAAAAGAATCAAGGAAAAAAAAAGAGAAGTCTAATAAATTAGAAGAACTAGTGAGTTTAAAATTTTTTTCCAAAAGAAAAAACCATTTGGAGGGTTATGCCATATGTCAAAGTAAAAAAATTGAAGAAATTCTTAACTTTTTAAACTCTCTGAATGGAACACTTTTCTCAAGAATGACTGGTTCTGGAGCAACATGTTTCGCTCTATTTGATAATTTAGTTGATTTGGAGTTAGCTGAAACTTACGCAAAAAAAAGATTTGATAATTATTGGATCAAAAGTTCTAAACTGATCAATTCTATTAAGCATATATAACTTGTATAAACCTATAAAAATGATTATCTTTAAAAAAAATTGGGGTGTAGCCAAGCGGTAAGGCACCTGTTTTTGGTACAGGCATGCGTAGGTTCGAATCCTACCACCCCAGCCATTAAAACTATGAACAAGGAAGTTTTCTTATCACTAAATGATGCCTGCTATTCCCTTGGAAAAAAAAGCTTAATTAATCAAATATCACTTTCCATTCACCAAAATGATCAGATAGCCTTAGTTGGAAAGAATGGTGTAGGAAAAACCACTTTATTAAATATTCTTAGTAAAAATAAGATTATTGATAAAGGTGAATATTGGCTAAATCCTCATACAAAGTTAGGGTATTTATCACAAAAAAATAAAATTTATAGCTCAAAAAATATCTTAGACTACCTTATGTTCACAAGTTATGAAAGTGACTTTAGTAGTAAATATAATGTTAAAAGAATAACAAAAGAACTTAAACTTGAACTTAATAAGCAAGTTAATTTTCTCTCAGGTGGAGAGAAAAGAAAACTCGCTCTAAGCCTTATTTTATTAAATAATCCAGATTTACTTTTGCTTGACGAACCAACAAACCATCTAGATATCGATTCGATATCTTGGCTTAGTGACTTTCTTAATAATGAATTTAAAGGATCCTTTATTGTTATTAGTCATGATAGAAATTTTCTAAAAAATGTTACAAATAAGGTGTTTTGGATGGATAGAGGAACAATTAAGACTTCATCAAGAGGTTTTTATAATTTTGATAGTTGGAAAAACGAGTTAATTGAACAAGAAAAAAGAGAGTTAAAAAATAAGAAACAATTTTTAGAAGAAGAATTAACCTGGCTCTCTAGAGGAGTTAAGGCAAGACGAAAAAGAAATATAAGAAGAAAAGATAATGTTGGTATTTTAAAAAATTCTTATGAGCAACAAAACAGAGAATTTATAAAGTCAATTTCAAAAATTCAAATTCCCCTTGAATCAACAAATATTGATGATGGACCTAACATTCTAATTAACTTTGTAAATGTTAGTAAAAGCTTTTTAAATTGTAATGAAAAAATAAAAATCCTAAAAAATTTTAATTTTAAACTTATCAGAGGTGAAAAAATAGGAGTAATGGGAAGAAATGGTAGTGGAAAGTCTACATTTTTGAATCTGGCTTCAAATAAATTAATTGCAGATGAAGGTAGTATAAAAATAAAAAAAAAAGTTGATTTCAGTTTTTTTGACCAATCTGGTGAGCAATTTGATGATAAAAAAACCATAAAAAAAAATCTAATACCTAGTGGTGGTGATTATATTGATATTGGTGAAAAAAAAATTCACATTTGTGGGTATGTAAAGAATTTTCTATTTGACCCGAAGGATGTTGACAGAGTTACATCTACTTTATCTGGGGGTGAAAGAAATAGAATGTTGTTAGCAAAAATATTGGCTGCACCTAAAGAAGTTCTAATATTAGATGAACCAACCAATGATTTAGATACTGAAACAATTGATTTATTAATAGATTTTATAAACTTGCATCAAGGTTCAGCTTTTATAAGTTCGCATGACATTGATTTTTTGGAAAAAACATGCAAAAAGTTTTTAATTTTTGATGATTCTGGTGTTATTAAATTAACTGATAAACCCATAATTAAACAATTTAGTAAAAAGAAAGAATCAATAAAACAAAAATTTTTAAAAAAAGAAAAACCTATAAACAATGAAAAACTTATAAAAAAAATATTAAATAAAATAGAGATTAAAGAATCTTATATATTTTCTTTAACTGAAAAGTTACAAAAATCAAATATCAGTCATAGTGAGGCTAGTTATAAAGAATTAATAGATGAATTAAAAAAAGCTCAAAATGAACTTGAAATGTTGGAAAAAGAGTGGATTGAAGCTGAAGATAAAGTAATAAATGAAATATAAATTTTCTCATAAAACATTAATACTTTTTATTGTCATGGTAGTAATTTCTTTGCTGCCAGATGTATTAATTCATGAAAAGCTGAGTGATGATGCAAATTTAGCTTTTAAAATGGTCATTTTAATGATCTTTCTATGGTTTACAGAGCTTATACCAATTTCTGTGACAGCTTTGATTCCAATAGTTTTTTCACCTTTCTTTCACGATACAAAGATAAACGAAATTATAGGCCATTATGCTAGTCCTGTGGTTTTTTTACTATTAGGCGGGTTTATAATCGCACAAGGGTTTGAGAAAAGTGGTTTGCATAAAAGAATAGCATTGAAGGCTTTGGTTGTTTTGGGAGATACTAGAGAAAGAATTTTAATTTGTATTATTTTTTCAACAGCATTTTTTAGTATGTGGCTTTCAAACACTGCAACTTGTCTTTTAATGTTGCCGATTGTTCAAAACATCATTGAACATAACTTCCCAGAAAAAAAAGACAAAGATTTTACAAAAATTTTGCTTCTTTCAATAGCTTATGCTTCATCTATTGGTGGAATGGCAACACCAATTGGAACGATTCCAAATGCAATTTTAATTGGATTTATGAAAGAAAACCATAATATTGATATTGATTTTATAGATTGGTTTATGTTTTCATCACCACTGGTGGTTTGTCTTCTGTTATTATTATTTCTTTTTATGAGATATAAAATCAAAGAAAATAAAGAAAAATTAGAGAAAAGTTTTATTTCTAGTAATTATAATAGATTAGGAAAACTTACATATGAAGAAAAGATAACATCTTTAATATTANTTTTGACCATTGGTTTATGGTTGTTTAAGAGCTACTTAAACGACTTTTATCAAATTAGANTAACAGATTCAGTAATAGCTATCTTTGGGTCAATCTTATTTTTTNTAATACCATGTAAAAANAATAAATTTATTTTATCNTTTGATTGGTATAAAAATGTACCTTGGAATGTTTTACTTCTTTTTGGTGGAGGCCTTGCCATGGCCTCATTAATAATTTCTACTGGCTTAGCCAATGAATTTTCAAAGACTATGGATATAATTGGAAGCTTAAACTTAATTTTTATAATTCTTTTGGTAACATTTACAACCTCTTTACTAACAGAGTTTACAAGTAACACAGCAACAACTTTTCTTTTGTTGCCACTTTTGAGTTTATTTGCAATTAATAATGACATGAATATTTTACAAATCACAATTCCTTTTGTTTTGGCAGCAAGTTGTGCNTTTATGATGCCAATAGCAACTCCTCCTAACGCAATAGTTTATTCCAGTAACAAATTNGATATACCCTTTATGATGAAGAATGGTATTTANATTAATTTGGNATCGGTTTTATCNATTTCATTTTATGTNTATCTTTCTGGAAGTCTTTAATATTTGCTAATGAAAAAAATTGCTATTTTAGTTGACCTGGAATTAAGCGAAACTTCTGGTGGACATGTGAAATTTTGGGAAAGAATTTGTTATTCTATAAAAGATTCAATTAGGAATATCGATCTAACAGTTTTTTTTTTAGGTAAAAAATCTTCAAAAAANAAAATTGGTAAAAATATAACNTTNNATACTATTAAACCTATTATCTCNTCAAATATATTAAGACCTCTAGGAGTAGATGCAGATTCTACGGATCTATTTCCAATAAACTTNAAATTATTATATTTACTTAGGAATTATGATCTTGTGCATTCAACNGANCANTTATTTTCAATGGCAAGAACAGCNATAATTTGTTCTAAATTATGGAGTATACCATTAACAACTTCTTTACATACTGATACTCCTTCGTACACAGAATATTATGTTAAAAAAATTTTTAAAAATTTTCCTAAGATTATATTTAAAATATTTATCGAGAGGCTAAGAATTCATAAAAAAATTCCAAACAATCAAAGAANAAAACTTAGGAATTATTTAAAGTATTGTGAGGAAGGGATGATCAATGACCAACTAACTTTAAGTAAATTTAGTTTTCCAAAAAATTTAGAGAACAAGATTTCTAGATTATCTAGAGGTGTAGATAAGAAAGTATTTTATAAAAGAAAAATTAATAAAGATAAATTATTTATGAAATATAGTATTNATAAAGATGAAAAGATATTATTTTTTTGTGGAAGGGTCCATGAATTAAAAGGAGCTATTTTTCTGGCAAAAGTCCATGATATTTTACGTAAAAAAAAAGTAAAAGTTGTTTCTATTTTTGCTGGTGAAGATATTCATGGAGAAAAATGCCTTAGTATAGGAGGTGATAAAATCAAATTAGTTGGTCATTTGAGAGAAAATGAAATTTCNGAGCTGTATAATTTATGTGATCTTTTTGTGTTTCCCTCTANGTTTGAAATAGGTCCACAAGTAGTTCTTGAAGCAAAAGCTTGTGGAACTATTTGTGTTGTTTCACCTGAAGGAGGTGGCAAAAGAATAAAAGAAACTGGATTAGATGGAATTATTATTGATGAATACNATCCGAATGTTTGGGCTAANACAATAATTNAGTTNTTGTTTAATAAAAAAAAAATTAACTTTATGAGGAATATGATTCTNTCAGAATTTCAACCACATTCATGGGAACACATTTTTAATAAGTATTTTGTTAAAAAGTGGAACAAAATTTTAAAATGAAGAAATACTTGTTTATTGTNCCNCATCCTGANGATGAAATTGTTGGTTGTTGTATAATATTAAAAAGACTTTTATTGAAAAAACATAAAGTCTANGTATTTTTTGTTACAAATGGAGTNTTATCTNAAAAATCACTTTGGTTGTGGGAAAAAAAGAAATATGAAACTAAACTTGCATTAAGAAAAAATGAAGCAAATGAAAGTTTAATGACCCTTGGAATTAAAGACTTTTGTTTTCAAAATATTCCAACTCGAACGTTAAAAAATAAAATTGAAGATACTTATACAAAAATAAAAAATCTAATTACTTCTAAGAAAATTGATATATTATTTTGTCCTGCTTATGAAGGGGGACATCAAGACCATGATGTGGCAAACTTTATATGCTCTAAATTCAAGAAAATTTGCAAAGTTTATGANTATTCAGAATATAATTATTTTAATAAATCAATAAATTGNAATACTTTCCCGACGATTATAGGNAANCACNCTAATATTAAATTATCTGAAAACGAAATAAAATTTAAAGAAAAATGTTTGAAAATTTATAAATCCGAAAAAGGAAATCTTAGCTATATAAAAATANTTAAAGAATCATATAGAAAGATAGTTGATTATNATTATTCAAAGCCTCCTCACAAAGGAATTGTTTTCTATAGACGTTTTAGATTTTTCTCTTGGCATCCACGAGTTGATGGGGATAGACCGGAAGANGTATGNGAAAGAATAAAAAAATCAAGTATCTACANAAAATNATGAAAAAATCTTTTATTAAATTTATTTATCTTTTTATTGGTATTTTTTTATTTTATTGGGTTTACGAGTTTTTTGCTGGACCAGAATCAATCAATTTAATACTGGAAGCANAATTTAAGCTAATTTTTTTAGTAATAGCTCATATACCTACACTTTTTTTTGACTCNATAGCTTGGAGATTTTTAATGTCAAAGAACAAACTAAGCATTTTACAAGCAATTAATATAACTTGGATTTCTCAAACCTCAGGTAAATTTATACCAACAGGAAATATTTCAGGTGAATTTGTAAGNTTTTACCTTGCTAAAAAAAGTGGTCAAAGTTTTGTAGACTCATCTTCAACAGTTTTAATTGATTTAGTTATTGCGACATTTGCACTTTTTTTAGTTGGTTTTTTTTGTCTTATATATATTTTCAAAATTAACGCAAATATAATAAACGATTCCAAGTTTTCTTATTTATTAATTTCTTTATGCCTCATAATGCTTTCTTGTTTTATTTTCACAATAAGTATTAGGAAAAGGATAATCTTTAAAGTCTTAAAACTCACATCCAAGTTATTTAGTTTTTCAACAGAAAGATCAAAAATTATTAGTTTGATTCGCNTGGATAATTCACTTTATAAACTTAGTTTTGAAAAAAAAAAGCTCTTGGGTGCACTTGCATTAAGAACATTAGGTTGGGTAGCTGGAGCAGCTGAAATATATATTTTTTTAATGGTAATTGGAATAGATGCTAAATTAATGGATGTGATTTTAATAGAAGCNGTGACAGCGATAGTAAGATCAGTTGCTTTTTTTATACCAGCAGGCTTAGGTATTCAAGAATTTGCTTTTGTGGTTATAGGCGAGTTCGTTGGCTATTCCGGAATTGTTTCATTTTCTATTGCAATTGGAAGAAGACTGAGAGAAATCTTAGTGGGTATTCCGGCTATAGTTGTATGGTATATATCTTTTAGATCAAAATTATTCAACTAATTCTACTCTATCGTATTTTTTTGAATACTCTTCAAATATATTGTCAAACTTTTGTGAAATATTATTTGAAGAAATTGTAANAAAAAAGGTGTTTGGTGCNGTTCTATTTCTTATNACTGACTTCAATACTTTAAATTTATAATTTTGAAGACTTTTCTTCAATTTAATTATTTGTAATTGATGATTAACATTAAATGATTGAAATTGTGTGAATATAATTACCTTATTCTCGTTTAAAATCTTTCTACAATCTTCGGGTAGAAGATATTTTAATGACGCTTTCCCNNTCTTATTTTCAGAAAANCCATTGTCNGGATCAAGGAAAAAAATATTTTGATCTTTTAATTTTATTAATGAATCTTGGATCCAAGACTCTCTATTGTTAACTGTAAGTTTGTTGTTAAAAAATTTTATATAGGATTCGAGGTGAGAGNTTTGTGTGAATTTTATTAAATTTCTTTTATTAGTATTTTTAAATAATTTGAGNTCTTTNATGAGTAATTGATCATAATTTTTCATATNAACGTCATATAAGTATTTTCTTTTTTCACCATCATTTTTATTTTTTTCTTTTTCTCCTATATCATTTGGATCAACAAGAAACCAATTTAAACCTATTTTAATTTTTAAAGTCTTACTCAAAAACTTGAGAAATAAAAACTTAAAATAATCATGAATATCTCCTAAATATCTTTCCTGCATAAGTATAAAAATTAATCAATTAATGAATATAGCTTAAAAAATAGTCAATTAAACAAACAATTGCAATTAATTTAAAAAAAATAGTCAATATTATCAAGGGTTTACTTTATTTAGTTTCCGTATGGCATGCTTTGTGCATATTTAGTTTTTAATAACAATGTCATAAGGGAGAAAATATGATAGCTAATATTTTAAAAAAAAGCATCTCATTTGATTTTAAGAATTTAATTAATACATCTCTATTTGTATTTTTAGTATTATTTTCAACTAATCTAAGTGCAGGTGCGCCTGAAGCAGCTCCGGCTGTTTCACCAGAAGTTGCGTATATACTTAATACGTTTCTTTTTTTAGTTTGCGGTTTTCTGGTAATGTTCATGGCTGCCGGTTTTTGTATGCTTGAAGCAGGCCAGGTAAGAAGTAAAAACACAGCAGTTATTTGTCTAAAGAATATAGGACTCTTTTCAATAGCAGGGTTCATGTATTATCTAGTAGGATATAATCTAATGTATGATGGAGTTGATGGAGGCTACATAGGTTCATTTTCTATTTTTGATAGAAGTTCTGATGTCGACTTAGAAACAGGATATGCAGCTGCATCCGATTGGTATTTTCAAATGGTTTTTGTAGCTACTACAGCATCAATTGTTTCGGGTGCACTTGCTGAACGTATCTTGATTTGGCCTTTTTTCCTCTTTACTGCAATCCTTACTGCATTAATTTATCCAATTGCAGGCTCATGGCAGTGGGGTGGAGGATGGCTTAGTGAAATGGGATTTTCTGATTTCGCAGGCTCAACTTTAGTTCATTCAGTAGGTGGATGGGCAGCCTTAGCTGGAGCTATATTACTAGGATCTAGAGATGGAAAATACTCTGCAGATGGTTCTGTAAATGTTATTCCTGGCTGTTCTATGCCGATGACAACACTAGGTGTGTTTATTCTTTGGTTGGGATGGTTTGGCTTTAACGGAGGTTCTCAACTAGCACTTGGTTCTGGTGCCGATGCAACCGCAGTAGCTGATATATTTGTAAATACAAATCTAGCTGCAGCCGGCGGTGTATTAGCATGTATGATAGTGAGTAAAGCCACAAATAGTCATACAAATATTGCTGCTACTCTCAATGGAGCAATTGCTGGACTAGTTGCAATTACAGCTGAACCACTGACACCCTCTATGGGACAAGCAGTAATAATTGGAGCAATTGGTGGTGTTATTTGTATGTATGGTATGAAGCTTCTTGACATGCTTAAAATAGATGATGTTGTAGGTGCTATACCAGCCCACCTTTTTGCAGGAATCTGGGGAACCCTTGTTGTAGCGTGGACAAATCCTGACGCTAAACTTGGTGTTCAATTTATAGGTGTTGTTTCTTATGGAGCTTTCGCACTTATTTCCAGTTTATTGGTTTGGTTCCTTATTAAGACTGTAATTGGTATTAGAGCATCTAAAGATGACGAAGAGTATGGTCTTGATATGAGTGAATTAGGAACTGTATCATATCCTGATTTTAACAAAAAATAACAAGTCTCCCCAAGTATAAGCGGATTTTATTAAATAAAATCCGCTTATTTCATCTACAATCTAAGGGAGTTAAATTTAACTTCTTAAGATTTAATTCCAGAGAATAATCAGGATAATCGTATCTAAAATAACTTGCTATACCTTGATTGTTAAGATGAACAGTTTGTTCAAAAATAGGCGTTTGTAATTTATCTTGGTAGTATGCCATTCTTATTTTTTTAAATTCATTTACAACTCCATTTGGAAGAATCTTCTTGTCAAAAGTAACAGTCTCATCAGTAAAAAAAACGGAGATGTTGAAAAATTTTTCAGGAATAGTTCCTTCATAAACATTTCTTACAATCATTTTTTTGTTAGACTCAAAATTGTTAATAATCTCCTCTAAGAAGTGGTGTGGAAAAATGATATCCTCTGAAAACTCAAATGTTTTGTCCTTTTCAACAAATTTGACTACAAGTGTGTCTTTTTTTTCAGCTTTTCCAAAGTGTCTATCAACAAGTTCAGCATTCTCCTTAATCTCAAGTACAAATTCCATTTTATTTTCATTTACTAGCTCATTTAAAGAATAATTTATCTCACTAACAGTTCCAACACCATGTGAGTTAATAAATTTGGTCATCATTCTCTGCGTGGTTACCCAAGACTCCTCGCAGTTATTTATCCAATCAATAAGAAGATAGCCAGAGGCCTTATCAACATAAGTTCTGCCTGGAAGTCTTGGCGAATCTGTTTTTCCGAGTGATATGTTATATTCACTTTGAAAGGATAACAGTTTAGCATGTGCTTTTTTTAAAAAAAACGTGAATTGTGTTAGTATGGTAAGAATTAATAGTTTGTTTAAAATTTTCATTTAATTACTTTAAGAAATATTGTTGATATTGTTGGCAAGAATAAGATAATATTTTTTTCAATATGATTAAAGCATTAATTTTTCTATTACTAATATTTATTACGTTCTCTTTTTACGTTCTTGTTAAAAAATCCGAGAAAAATATTTTTTTAATCTCTATAGTGACTATTTCAATTATCATTTTCGTTCTAATTTACTTCTTTTTTTTTAATGAGAACAATAGAGAAGATTTAATATATATACCTCCTATTTACGATGGAGAAAAAGTAATTCCAGGGTATTTTGATGAGAAAGATTAAAAATTTTAATCATTTGTGTAAAAAAATTGGACTTCCAATAAAACTTATAAGAGACATAGAAAAGATATTAAAGGTAGAAAGAGGTAAAATTTATATAGTAGGTGGTAATGTAAGAAATTTAATTCTCAATAAGAAAATAATTTCTCACCCTGACCTTGTAGTTGATGTTACATATGATTCATTGGTGAAATGCCTCAAGAAGCATAAAATAAAGTTTCTGGAAATCGGTTCCAAATTTGGATCACTCGTTGTTGTAAGAAAAGGTTTCAAATTTGATATTACGTCAATGAGAAATGATATTGAAACAGATGGAAGATGGGCAGTAACAAGTTTTACTAACAGTTTGAACGATGATTCCAAAAGAAGAGATTTTACTTTTAACTCTGTATACTGCGATACTAAAGGAAATTTATATGACCCTAATAATGGAATAAATGATTTAAACAAAAAAAAAATAAAATTTATCGGCAACATTCAATCAAGAATTAATGAGGATCATCTACGAATTCTTCGATTTATCCGTTTTTCATTACAAATTTCAGGAAAAGTTAATACGAAATATTTGAATATTTGTAATCAAAGCTCAAGTAAACTTAAAAAGTTATCTTATAATAGAAGAATAAAAGAATTGAAGCTGATTTTGCTGGACGAAAGTTTGAAAAAGATTTCGATTGTTAACAAATTAAAGACCTTAATCGAGAGTTCAATCGAAACAAAACTTAATTTTGAAAATTTCTCTCTTTTTTGTAGATTAGAGTCTAAAATAAAAAAAGAGAGTTTTGAAAGAAGACTTAAATTCTTATTAAGAACCAAAAGAAAACTTCCAAAATTTTTTGACTACAATGCTGAACAGAAATTAAAAAAAAGGTTAAAGAAAGTTGTATTTTTTAAAGAATTTGAAGAATATGATATTAATTTTAACTTGTATAAACATAAAAAAAATCAACTGGTGGATCAATTACTCATTGATTCTTTTGATAAAAATTTGGATAGTCTCAAAATTCATTTTCTCTTAAAAAGGATTGAGATATTTAGAAAAAAAAAATTTCCTCTAAGAGGAAACGACTTAATTAAATTAGGTTTTGAGCCTGGAAAATATTTAGGAGAAGTTATCAAAACAGTAGAAAAGTGGTGGATAAGAAAAAAGTTTACCAAAAATAAAAACGAATGCTTAAATTATTCAAAAAAACTTTTACCATGAAGCTGATGGAGGTAATGACATGAAAATAGCTTCAATATTCCCATCTGTCTCTAATCCAAATTTAGTTCCTCTATCATGCAATAGATTGAATTCCACATATCTTGACCTTCTATGAGATTGAAGTTCTTTATCTTTCGCATTCCATTTCAACTTTACAGTATCTTTTACTATTCTTTTATATACTTCCAAAAATGTTTTTCCTACACTTTCTATAAATAGCATATCGTCATTCCAACAACCAGAATCAATATAATCAAAGAAAATACCTCCTAATCCTCTAGATTCGTTTCTATGTGGTAAAAAAAAATATTCATCACACCATTTTTTATATTTTACATAACTACCTTTTTTGTATGCCTCACAAATTTTTTCCAGTTCTTTGTGAAAGAAACTAGCAATTTTTAATGATTCTTGAGAATTTTTATCACTAGGTGTTATATCAATTCCTCCTCCAAACCAAGATTTCTCTGTTGAAATAAATCTTGTATTCATATGAATTGCTGGTACTTTGGGAGACATGGGATGAATTACTAAGGAGATCCCAGATGCCCAGAATTCTGAATTTTTATTTGTTCCAGGAATTTTTTTCGTTAATTTATGGGATAATTCTCCGAAAACAGTGGATACATTTACTCCTGCTTTTTCGAAAATTTTACCTCTTAAAAGCCTCATTTCTCCTCCACCCAAATCTTTCGATCCATTTTTATCACGTAACCATTTTTTTTTTTTAAATTTATTACTTGAATCTGAATAATTTGTTTCAATTAATTCTAATTGATCACAAATCCCTTTTTGAAGTTTTTTAAACCATTTTGAGGAAATCTTTTTCTTATCATTGATATTTTTCATTGTTTTGTACTTTAAATTTTTTATATTATAACTAGATTTTTATAGTATAATTAATTTGTATGATTATTAAACAATGTCTGAAAAAGAAATAAAAAATAAGAATTCAAACACCTCCGTTGATGAAGACAAGAGAGATTTCTTATTTGTAACTACTGCAGGTCTTGCTGTTGCTGGAGGAGCCATAACGGTTTTCTCTCTGATCGATACAATGAATCCTGCTAAAGATGTTTTGGCCCTATCTACAACTGAGGTTGACCTTTCGCCAGTTGAAGAAGGTCAAAGCTTAACAGTTATGTGGCGAGGAAAACCAATTTTTATCAGACATAGAACCGATGGTGAAATCAGTGATGCTAGTAACGTCTCTGTNGGAGATNTAAAGCATATGGCAAGTGATGAATCAAGAGTCAAAAATCCTAAATGGCTAGTCGTTATTGGTGTTTGTACNCACTTGGGTTGCGTGCCTTTGGGGCAAAAAATTGGTGACAATAAGGGNGAATTTGGAGGGTGGTTTTGCCCTTGNCATGGTTCNCATTATGATACATCAGGAAGAGTAAGAAAAGGACCAGCACCGCTAAANTTAGAANTTCCTCCGTATGAGTTNGTCTCAGAAGATATAATTAAAATAGGATAATATTATGAAAGAAAATAATTCAGAACAAAANAANGGTGTGACNAANTGGATAGACAAAAGACTNCCGGTTTTCACTTTTATAAATCACAATCTTAGGGATTATCCNACTCCAAAAAACCTNAATTATTTTTGGAATTTCGGTTCACTTGCTGGGATAACTCTTGTNATTATGATTGTTACNGGGATTCTNTTGGCTATGCAATACACAGCTAANACTGACATTGCATTNGACAGNGTTGAGAGAATAATGCGGGATGTTAACAANGGGTGGCTTTTGAGATATATCCACATGAATGGTGCATCGATGTTCTTTATAATTGTTTACATTCATATNTTTAGAGGTTTGTATTATGGTTCTTACAAGTATCCTAGAGAAATTTTATGGATGCTTGGTGTNGTTATTTTGNTACTAATGATGGCTACCGCNTTCATGGGTTATGTTCTACCNTGGGGACAGATGAGCTTTTGGGGAGCTACNGTCATAACAAATTTNTTTTCAGCTTTTCCNGTTATAGGTGACTACATTGTAACATTCTTGTGGGGTGGATTTTCAGTTGATAACCCAACTCTTAGNAGATTTTTTGTCNTACATTATCTTCTTCCGTTNGGAATAGTAGGAGTTGTNGCTCTTCATTTGGTTGCTCTTCATCAATTNGGATCGAACAATCCTACAGGTCTTGATGTAAAGTCTGAAGGTGACACAATTCCTTTNCANCCCTATTANACAGTTAAAGATTATCTTGGTNTGGGGGTATANCTTATTATATTTGCTGGTTTAGTATTTTTTGCACCAAACTTTCTTGGNCATCCAGANAACTATATCCCAGCTAACCCNTTGCAAACTCCTGCGCATATTGTGCCCGAATGGTATTTTTTACCATTTTATGCAATTTTACGGGCNGTNCCAGACAAATTAATGGGTGTTTTGTTAATGTTCGCAGCCGTTATGGTATTATTTTTTCTACCATGGTTAGACAANCATAAAGTGAGAAGTGCNAATTTTAGNCCATACTATAGACAATTTTATTGGTTATTTCTTCTTGATTGTCTCATATTAGGATGGGTTGGCGCCATGCCTGCCGAGGGTATTTATGTTTTGATATCTAGAGTTGCNNCTGCTTATTATTTTGGTTTTTTCTTAATNNTAATGCCTTTTCTATCTCGCTTCGAAAAAACATTTGTCCTACCCTCNAGTATTTCAGCAGCNGTAATNTCGGAAAAATTTGATAATAAAGAACCCTCAACAGAGAGCTATGTTAAATAAATCGAAAATTTTCTTTNTTTTTNTNTTTATNCTTTTAACTGTTCATTCTGGTTTGCACGCTGCTTCATCTAGTNCAGAGTTNATAAAGCAAAATTGGCCATTTAATGGGATATTTGGAAGATTTGATAAAGCATCNCTTCAAAGAGGATTTAAAGTATACTCNGAAGTGTGTGCAGCATGTCATGGAATAAGNCACATATCTTANAGAGATCTTAAAGGTATTGGNTATACCACTGATGAAATTAAAGNAATTGCAGGTGAATATGAACTCACNGATGGACCAAACGANGAAGGNGATATGTTCACAAGAGANGCAAAAATGAGCGACAAATTTGTTGATCCTTACGAAAATGAGAAAATAGCAAGACTTGCTAATAATGGNGCNTATCCNCCGGATTTATCNTTNATAGTAAAGGCTAGAGCCGGNGGAGCAGACTACATCTATAGTCTNTTAAATGGATANAGAGACTTTCCAGATAATTTTGAAGCAAGTGAAGGAATGTACTATAATGAATATTACCCCGGTTATCAGATAGCAATGCCTTCTCCTATTATGGATGAAGCAGTTGAATTTGATGACGGTACAGAAGCTACTCACTTGCAAATAGCAAGAGATGTAACTTCTTTCTTAGCTTGGACAGCAGAGCCAGAACTTGAAGAAAGAAAGAGTCTTGGGGTAAAGACTATTTTTTTCTTGGTTTTAATAACAATTATGCTACTNGGAGTTAAAAGAAAAGTTTGGAAACATCTGGACGATTAAATGAATAATGTTGAAATAGCATTTATAGGNGGGAGCGGTCTTTATAANNTACCTGAAGTNAAGAATATAAAATGGAAAAAAATATCCTCAAATTTTGGNNAACCATCNTCTGANATATGCATAGGNAGAATTCACGATAAAAACATAGCTTTCCTTCCNAGACACGGNAAACACCACAATATTTCACCATCAAACATAAATTACAGAGCTAATATAGAAATTCTCAAAAAACTTGGTACCGAAAAAATAATTTCTCTTTCAGCGGTTGGTAGTTTAAGGGAGGATTATGCTCCAGGNGATTTTGTGTTAGTTGATCAATTTATTGATAAAACGTACTTAAGAAAAAAAACTTTTTTTGAGGATGATCTTGTTGTTCATATTCCATTGGCCAACCCAATTTGTTCTGAACTAAAAAAAAATATAGGAGAAACTTTAAATAAGCTCAATATTAAATTTCATCATTACGGAACTTACATATGCATTGAAGGACCACAATTTTCTACATTAGCTGAGTCAGAACTATACAGATCATGGGGCTGTGATGTTATAGGGATGACAAACATGCCTGAAGCTAAGCTAGCGCTTGAAGCAGGTATTTGTTACTCATCTGTAGCAATGGTAACTGATTATGATTGTTGGCATAAAAATCATGATAATGTGTCAGTAGAACAAATTTTAAAAACCTTAACTGAAAACTCCGAAAAAGCTGTTAGATTAATTTCACATTTTGTTAGGCAAGATAAAAGTAAATGTAACCAAAAGACAAAAGAATTGTCAAAAAATTCAATTATTACTAACGTTTCTAAAATAAAAAAAGAGACAAAAATTAAAATCAAAAATATTCTTAAAATCGAATGAATTTTAAAAACAAAACTTATTCAACGCTATGGGTTGAAAATAAAAAAATAAAGATTATTGATCAAACTAAACTTCCTTTCAAATTTTTAATAAAAGAACTAAAAACCTTGTCGCAGTTTTGCTCAGCTATCAAGAATATGGAGGTTAGGGGAGCGCCTTTAATAGGAGTAACTGCTGCATTTGGCTTGGCCTTGTCTATAAAAAAAGATCCATCAATATCCAATATAAAAAAATCCTGTAAAGCGTTACTAAAAACAAGGCCTACTGCTATAAACCTGAGATGGGCTTTAAATTATATTGAAAAAAGAATAAAAAAAGTTCCAGCAAGAAATCGAGCAGAGAAATCTTTTGAATTAGCTTTGAAAATTAGAGAGGAAGATATCATTAACAATATTAAAATAGGCCTTCATGGATTTAAAATCATAAATCAAATTTATAAAAAAAGAAGGAGAGTCATTAATATTTTAACACATTGCAACGCAGGTTGGCTTGCAACTATTGATTGGGGAACTGCGTTAGCTCCTATTTTTTTTGCTAATAGAAATGGTATTCCTATTCATATTTGGGTTGACGAAACTCGACCTAGAAATCAGGGTGCTTTATTAACTGCATGGGAACTAGAAAATGAAAAAGTTCCTCATACTGTAATTGTCGATAATGCGGGTGGACACCTTATGCAGAAAAATATGGTTGATCTTTGTATTGTCGGTAGTGATAGAACAACTATTAAGGGAGATGTGTGTAACAAGATTGGAACATACTTAAAAGCATTATCTGCCTTTCATAATAAAATTCCATTCTTTGTTGCACTTCCATCATCAACAATTGATTTTAGGACTAAAGACTTAAATTCAATTCCTATAGAGGAGAGGAAAGGAGAAGAATTATCTAATCTTATATTTACAAAAAATGGTAAAGTAGAAAAAGGGAAAATTTATCTTGATAGTTCTCAAACATTCAACCCCGCATTTGATGTAACACCATCAAAATATATAACAGGTCTTATTACAGAAAATGGAATTGTAAAACCCAATGAGAAAGAAATAGTTAAGAATTTATTTAATGAAAAAAATTAAAACAGAAATTGTTCGAACTCTTAGGAAAATGAATGATCTTAATCTAATTATTGGCTCTGAAGGAAATATCAGTTGCAAATTTGGAAAAAAAATTTTTATAACTCCATCGGGCATAGAAACATCAAAACTTCATTATAATGAAATATCTGAATTAGATTTATCTGGAAATATATTAAATAAGAAAAAGCCATCAAGTGAAGTTCTAATGCATCTAAATATTTATAAAAATAGACCAAATATAGACTCCATTGTCCATTGTCACTCCGTTTGGGCATCAATATTGTCATGTCAAAGAATTAGAATTCCAGCATTTCATTATATGGTTGCTGAATTTGGTGGAAGAGACATCAAATGTGCTAAATATGCAACTTTTGGATCATCCAGATTAGCTAAAAATGTATTAAATGTTTTAAAAGATAGAGAAGGTTGTTTGTTGGCTAATCATGGTCAATTGACAGTAGGAAAAAGTTTAGATAATGCTTTTAATTTAGCGATTGCGCTAGAAAAAATTTCAAAGCAATTCTTCTTCTGTAATCTCTCTAGCCAAACAAAATATCTTGAAAATAGTGAAATGGATAAAGTTTTAAAACTCTTTGAAAATTATAAATCTAGACATTAAACCTAAATGTAACTACGTCTCCATCTGATATTTTATAATCTTTACCTTCAAGTCTTAATTTGCCATTCTCTTTGCAGTTTGACTCTCCTTTGTAGTTTATAAAGTCAGCATAACTAATTACTTCTGCTCTTATAAACCCTTTTTTAAAATCTGTATGAATTTTTGCTCCCGCATCCGGTGCAAGAGATCCTTTTTTTATTGACCATGCTCTAGATTCTTTTGGCCCTGAAGTAAAGAAAGTGATTAGTTGAAGTAAGGAGTATCCTTGTTTTATAAGACTTGATAAAGAAGTTTCTTTTAGTCCTAAAGCCTCTAGAAACTGATTTTTTTCATTAAAATCCTCTATAGTTGATATTTCAGACTCTATTTGTGCAGATATGATTATGCTTTTAGAGTTTTTGTTTTTTGCATAATTGACTACAGTATTCGATAGGTTGTTTCCAGCCACTATTGACGACTCATCAACGTTGCAGACATAGATTATTGGTTTTAATGTAAGAAAATTATAGTTTGAAAGAATTTTTAAGTTGATTGTTTGGGAGTTTGAATGACTTAAGAAAATTCCTTGATTGATACTTTTCTTTGCTTGTTCGAGTGTGTCAATTAATTCTGGATCAATTTTTTTCCCTTTATTCTTTTTTTTAAGATTATCAATTATATTATAGATTTTTGATTGATCAGATAATAGAAGTTCTGTCTCAATCACTTCGATATCATTTAATGGTGAAATTTTATCGTCAACGTGTGTTATTTCTTTATCTTCAAAACACCTGACAACATGAATAATTGCATCAACTTCACTCAAGTTTGATAGAAATTTATTTCCCAAACCTTCACCTCGACTTGCTCCTTTAACTAGGCCAGCAATATCAACAAATTCAAGTTGATTTGATATAATTGACTCTGAATTTGATATTTTGGATATGAGCTTCAATCTTTCATCGTTNATTGCAACTCTNCCGACATTNGGTTCAATTGTACAAAATGGATAATTTTTTGATTCTGCAATCTGTGTAGATGTTAAAGCATTAAATAAGGTTGACTTCCCAACATTTGGTAANCCCAAAATNCCACAATTAAATCCCATTTNAACTCACTAAAATATTTTTTTTGAATANAATAAATTCCTTATTTATTAGGTGCTTGAAGTTTTTATTGGTAAGGCTCAAAAATTTTTCAATTTCTCCCTTTTCAATCTTATTGAAATTTTCTAACACAAAGTTTTCAGGTTTAATATATCCTTTTTTAAATTCATCATTTTTTATNCCAAATTTTACTCTATAAAAATTTTCACCAATAGATTTTATNGTATCCCTAANTCCATTATGTCCACCATGTCCACCAGAGGATTTAATTCTAACTTTTGAGAATTCCATATCCATATCATCATGAAAAACAATTAAATCNGANGATTCACTTATTTTATAAAAATTTTTNATTTTACTTATCGGATCTCCAGANAGATTCATGAAATTTTGTGGNTTNAATAGGATNATATTTGTCCCNAANAATTTTTTTTTTGAATATAATCCGNCAAATTTTAACTTATATTTAGGAAATGAAAAATATTTATACAGAGAGTTTACAATTTCAAAACCAATGTTGTGTCTNGTCATCTGGTATTGTAAGCCAGGGTTTCCTAATCCAATGATAAGAATCATAAAAAATCAAAGACTACATTAATTTTCTTTTTTTTNGCTACTATCATTTGATGAACTCTGCTGTTTTTCATCCTCTTTTACCAATTCTTTATCTTCAGTGNTAGTTTCTGNNCTNTCTGTTGCTNTTTCAGATTNCTTGGAAGTCTCTTCTTCTACTTTCATTACTGTTGGAGGCGCAACTGTTGCAATAGTAAAATCTCTATCTTTTATTGTTGGTATTACACCATCTTCAAGATTNATGGANCTTATGTGAATGCTATCACCAATTTCTAACCCACTTAAGTTNGCTTCTAAAAACTCAGGAATTTTTGAGACNAAAGTTTTGATTTCAACTTCATGCCTAACTATGTTTAATACTCCNCCTTGTTTTAAACCTTCACATTCNTTTTCATTNACAAACTTAACTGGNACGAANAGTGCGACTGTTGTATTTTCTCCAACTCTAAGAAAATCTATATGAAGAATATTCTCTTTTACGGGGTGCAATTGAATNTCTTTTGGAAGAACTTTATAATTTTCATTCTCNATTGCGATTTCACATTGTCTTGAAAAAAAACCTGAATCAGATACTTGCATCTTTAATTTTTTCTCATCTANGGNAATCAGAATAGGATCTTTTTTTTCCCCATNGATNATNCCTGGTATTTTTTTNTTAAGTCTATATTCTCNGGAGACNCCNGTTCCTTTCTTTTCTCTTCTTTCTGCCTTAATTTGTTCAATTTCCTTCATTTTAACTCCGTNTGTAGNATCAAGCAAATAAGCTCGANACNGACCTATTGTCNGTGATTCTACCAATTGCTTCNCCTATGAGATGTGCAATAGATAGTTGAATTATTTTTTTACACTTTTTTACATCATCTCTGGCTACAATGCTATCAGTTATTATCATTTTATCAATTGGAGATCTTTCTATTCTTTCTATAGCTGGATCTGATAAGACTCCATGAGTAATGTAAGCAAAAACTGTTTTTGCATTTTTNTCTTTCAATGCCATGGCTGCATTAGTTAAAGTGCCTGCAGTATCNCAAATGTCATCAATTAGTATACAATTTTTTTTTTCAACNTCNCCGATTATATTCATNACTTCTGAAACACTNGCTTTTTCCCTTCTTTTATCAATTATAGCTAGGTCACAATCTAATCTCTTTGCTATTGCTCTTGCTCTCACAACACCTCCAACGTCTGGTGAAATNATTATAGTTTCTTCATTATCAAACTTTTTTTTTATATCTTCTATAAATACTGGCGCAGCAAACAAATTATCGGTAGGAATATCAAAAAAACCCTGAATTTGACCAGCATGTAAATCNACCANTAANGCTCTATCAGCTCCTGCTGTACTAATTAGATTTGCTACTAACTTTGCTGATATTGGAGTTCTTGGACCGGACTTCCTATCCTGTCTTGCGTAACCGTAATATGGCATTATTGCAGCTATGCGTTTTGCCGAACCTCTTTTTAAAGCGTCAATTGTTACTAACAGTTCCATAAGATGGTCATTGGCTGGGAATGAAGTGGACTGTATAACAAATACATCTTCACCTCTAACGTTTTCTTGAATTTCTACAAATATTTCTTTATCTGGAAATTTTTTTATCGTGGCTTTAAGAAGAGGAACTGATAAATATCTAGCTATTTCTTCCGAAAGTTGTTTATTACTGTTTCCAGAAACTATCTTCATAATTAACAAATCATAACAAAATTAATCTACTTAATTTTTATACCAACTAAACTGATTTGCCTACCACATTTTTTAATTTTATTAACACAGCTGAATCTATGACTAAAAAATTTTTTTGGATTAGTAAAAGTATTTTCAGAAGAAATATTTAAATTTACTATGTTATGCTTTTTAAGCTTTTCTTCTATCAATTTAGAAAAATCAAAATAAAATCTCTCATTCACATTTTTTATGAATCTTTCATGATCAACTTTTTTTTTCAAAATTTCTATAAAGTCTTTTTTTACTTCAAATGATTTTTCTTTTAGATGAGGCCCAACGAAAACATTTAGTTTTTCAATTTTTTCTCCACATGAAATTAATTTGTTAATAGTATTTTCTATGATTCCATTTAAAAGTCCTTTCCATCCAGCATGTATGATTCCGAACTTGTTTTCTCCTAAAATTATTATTGGGGCGCAATCAGCTGTAAGAATTCCAAGTAAAATATCATCTCTTTCAGTTATAATTGCATCCGCATTCAAGGATAAATCATTTTTATTATTAACTTCTAATACTTTGTTGGAGTGATTTTGATTAGGAATAATAATTTTATTTTGCATAAAATAATTTGAAGCTATTTTTCTGTTTTCTTCTACGTTTTTATCCAAATCTCCACTGTTGTATGCACAATTCAATGTAGAAAATTCATTATTACTACATCCTCCATTTCTAGTAAAAAAACAAAAATAATATTTATTAAATTGCTTAATCTTTTGCATTTTTTTTAAATACGTCGGAATAAAATTCATTCTTACTTATAAATAAGCATTTTATCAGATTACCCATTCCATTTGGACATGTTAGTCGTTCAAATTGAGATTCAATAGCACCAATCTTAGTTTTTGATTTGATTTTAGATGAAAGATTCAAAACTCTTTCATTTATGCCATAAAAAAAAAGAAACTCTTTCTGCGTTATTGGCCCATAACAGAATAAATTAAACTGACTTGATAGCTCTTTTATTTCATGAAAATCAACATGATATGTAATATCAGATTTGAAAGGAAACTCTAAAACTCCGCATTTTTTTGATTTATAGATTGCTTGAAGTGTACTAATTTTTTTTTTCTTAAATGGACCATAATCAAAAATTAGGATGCCTCCACCAAAATTTTTTATATGCTTAAATATTTTTTTTAAGTATAGGTTAGTTAAAGGTGAAATTTCAAGAATATCTCCATTTTTTGCGTCCAAAGGTAATTCAGATTCAGTTTTTTCATTAAAAATTTTTAATTTATTTTCTAAAATTACCTTTTTTTCAAACCAAGAGTTATTTATTTTTTCGTATTGGTTTATTGGAAGGGCATCAAAAAATTCATTACAAATAAAAAAATAAGGTTCTCTATTTAGTTTTAGATTTTCTAAAAAATTTATTGATGTTTTATCTGAATTTAGCTTGATTAAGTTTTTAGATTGTATTCTTTTAAGATATTCTGACTTTTCATATAAATTAAAAAACAATTTATAGTCTATAAACTTTGATAGGGTAAAAATAAGATCCTTTGTAAGTGTTCCATTTCCAGGACCAAATTCACAAATATTTTTTATTTTGAATTGTTTAGTTAACATCATAAAAAAAATAGATATACACTCTCCAAAAAGTTGACTAATTTCAGGGGAAGTTACAAAATGCTTTCCTATTTTATTTTTCTGATAGAACCCATGTTTTTTTTTGTATAGGCATAAACTCATAAATCTACTTAATGAAACTGAGTTTTTAAATAATAATCGTTCAAATGTATTCATTTTTTATACCTTAATAGAACAATGCCAATAATTATCATTGGAAATGAAAGTAGTTGACCCATAGAAAAGTTTTGAAAAATATAACCAATATGTTGATCTGGTTCTCTATAAAATTCTAATGCAAATCTTGATAGACCATAAAATATTAGAAATACAGCAAAAATATTTACGAATTTGTGATAATTTTTGAAAAAAAAATAAAGTATCAGAAAAAAAAGTACAAGGCCTTCGAAAAGTGATTCATATAGTTGACTTGGGTGTCTCAAAACATCATTTTCAATAAATAAAACACCCCAATTGGAATCAGTTGGCTTGCCAACCAACTCCTTATTTACAAAATTTGCAATTCTTCCAAGAAATAAACCAAATGGAGCACAAGCTGAAACTAAATTTGATAATTCAATAAAATCTATTTTCTTTAATTTAGAATATAAAAAAATTGAAAATATTAACCCAAGTAAACCTCCGTGAAATGACATCCCTCCTTCCCAAATTTTTAAAATAAATAAAGGGTTTTCTGAATAAAAATTTAAATTATAAAAGAAAATGTATCCTAATCTTCCTCCAATTATTACAGAAACAACTGCCCAACTTAAAAAATCCTCAAAATAAGAAAAATTGAGTTTTACGTAACCTTTTTGGATAAGAAACTTTGCATAAAAAAAACTAAATATGAAACCAAATAAATATGATAGTGAATACCAGTAGATACTAAAGTTTAAAATTTTAAAAGCAATTGGATCTAGATTGTGAATATACATTTTAAATTTTTATTAAATAATTTTTTACGTAATCGCTTACGCCATCCTCAAGATTAAAAAATTTTCCTTTATAACCAGCTTTTCTAAGTTTACTGATATTTGCTTTTGTAAAATATTGGTACTGTTTTCTAATATTTATGGGAGTAGGAACATACTCTATTAAGAACTTTTTATTACAATTTCTAAAAACAAACTTTGATAAATCTTTAAAACTTTGAGGTTTACCGCTTCCAACATTGAATAGCCCATTTACATTCTTATTTTCTATAAACCAATCTATAACTTTAACAACATCTTTTACATAAATGAAATCTCTTAATTGTTCACCGTCTTTATATTTTTTATTGTGAGACTTGAATAGTTGAACGGTTTTATTTGAATTAATATTCTCAAATATTTTTAACACTATACTTCTCATTTCTTTTTTATGATATTCATTTGGTCCATAAACATTAAAAAACTTTAAGCCTACACACTGGAGAAGCCGGTTTTTTTGTTGTCTATGCCAAATAAATCTATCAACAACGTGTTTAGACCAACCATATAAATTAAGAGGTATTAATTTAGAAAGATTTTGATCATTGTGATCATCATTAAAACCATTGTTTCCATTACCATATGTTGCAGCAGAGGATGCATAAATAAATCTTTTTCTATTAGATTTGCACCATTTCCAAAGATTAATTGAGAGGTCCAGGTTATTTTTCACAATAAGATCGAGATTTTGTTCGGTTGTAGATGTTATTGCACCTAGATGGACAACTACAGATATTTTATTTATATTTTTTTTTAAAAAAGACAGAATTGAATCTGGTTTAATAGTCTCGAAATTTTTATCAGAAAAATAGTTTTGATTTTTTTTACTGTGCCAATCAACAGAGACAATTTTGTCTTTATTCCTTTGCACAAGATAGTTTATCAAGTTAGACCCTATAAATCCTGCTCCACCTGTAATGACGATCATTAACTCAAAACCTTTAAAATTAAAAAACTAGTTAAATAAGTAAAAAAAACAAAAAAAACAATATTTATAAAAAATGTTCTTTTTTTACTATAAATATTCTTTTTAATTAACTTATAGAAAAAATAAATCCATATAAAAAATCCAATAATATATAAAAGAATGAGGAATAGAATTATTGTGTCTTTGATCATGATATCAAGATGTTGTGTATTTTTTTTTCAATAGATACTAATAGTAGTTGTTAATTATAATTATATATACTATTATTATGAAGTGAGTTTTGACAGTCAAAAAAAAATTATCAATAAAAATAACCCGATTGACTATATAGAAGACTATGTTTTAGATGACGACATTGAGACCTATAGATTGTCTCGTGACGAAATAACTATAAGCTCAAAAGGTATATGGAAAAATTATAAAATTTCATTTAAATGGTATGAATACAAAAAGATCATTGAGGTGAATAGTTATTTTGATATGTCAAAAAAAAATAAGATTAAAAAATCAATTTACTCACTAATCTCAGATGTTAATAAAAAAGCTAATGTCGGTTTTTTCAATTTTTGTCCAAAGTTGAATACAATTTTCTATAGTTATAAAATTTCAGTTAAAGGTCAAAACTATATTACAGTTGAGCAGGTTCAAGATTTCATAGATTTGGTTACTTCTGAATGTGATAGATTTTTCCCAGTTTTTTTTGTTTTCTTTTATAAAAAACAAGACCCCGTTTATGCCTTAGATATTGCTGTATTGGATACTTATG
This sequence comes from Pelagibacteraceae bacterium TMED65, assembly GCA_002167215.1. Next base: position 105,282 of record NHDS01000028.1, on the reverse strand, counting down.
GTGAAGCATGACTTATTTATTAATAGGGTGCGGTAATTTAGGCGAAATAATTTTAAATGGATTTTATGTAAAAAAAAAAAAAATATCGGTTTTCGAGAAAAAAAAAAAAAATCGTAACAATATTTTAAGAAAGTACAAAAAAGTAAAAGTTTTTGATAATTTACATAATATAAATTGGGCTGAAATAAATCATATAATGATTTGTGTAAAACCAATCGACTCTGAGAAATCTCTGAATGAAATTAAGGGATATTGCCTAAAAAAGCACATTATAATTTCATTCGTAGCTGGTCTTAATACAGAATTTATTTCGAAAAAATTAGGTAACAAATGTCAAGTGGTTAGAATAATGCCTAACATTTTTATTTCAACAAATACAAGTGCCACAGCAATTTATATAAACAATAATAATCGTAGTCTTAAATCACAAATATTTAATGAGTTCAATCATTTTGGGATATTGGTGAAAATAGAGGATGAAAAAAAAATGGATTTTTTTACGGCAATGTTTGGAGGTGGGCCAGCCTATATTTTTTTTATTTTAGATATCTTAATGAAAATAATAAAAAAGAATGGTTTTACTGACAAAGACTCTCTGGTTCTATTAAATTCTTTGCTAGAGGGTGCAATAAAAAAATTACAAAAAGGAAATATAGACTTTAGATCAGAAATAAGTGAAGTAGCAAGCAGAGGAGGGACTACTGAAGAAGCTCTGAATGTTTTTTCTCAGAAAGACAGACTTTTAAATTTATTTAATAAGGCAATATCTGCCGCTACCAATAAATCAATAAAAATTTCAAAGAATTTAAATAAATCAATTAAATAAGGGTAAAGTAATTGAAAAAAGTGATCCTTTGAGTTTACCTGATTTTGAAATATGAATTCTTGCTTTTATTTTTTTTGCTAATTCTTTGGCTATACTTAATCCCAGTCCTGAACCACCTTCGTTTAAGTTTCTAGAGTTATCAATTTTATAAAATGGTTTGAAAACTTTTTTTCTAAATTGATTTTCAATTCCTGGTCCATCATCTTCTATAATTATTTTCAATTTGTTATCTTGTTTTTTAGCGGAAATTTCTATTTTATCTCCGTACTTACAAGCATTCTCAAATAAATTAAAAATTATCCTATACAAACTATTTTTGTCAGTCATTACAAACAAATTTTTAGAGCAGTTTATCTTAATTCCTTTTTTCTTAAATTTTGATAATTGTATTACTTCACTAATTATATTTTGAAGGTTTACTTTAACAAAACTAGTAATTTTTATCTCTTTGGAGTAATCAAGATATTCTTTGAGGAAAACCTGCATTATTTCAATATCTTTTTTTATATCTTTGATTTCCCTCTGATTTTCAAGCAATTCTAGCCTTAATTTAATTCTTGTTATAATAGTGCCTAAATCATGCGAAATTCCTGCTAGAAAACTTGTCTTCTGATCGATGTAATTATTAATTCTACTTCTCATTTTCATGAAAGCATTTCCAGCCGACCTAATTTCCAATGCTCCTTCTGGTTTGAACTTTTCTATTTTTTTTCCTCTACCAAACTCTTCTGCTGAATTAGCTAATCTAAAAATTGCTCTTATTTGAATTCTGAGAAAGAGAAAAGCAATTAGTGATAAAATCAACGAGGTTGAAATTATCCACAAGATGTAAATTGTTGGGGTTTCACTTAATAAATATTTTCTGGGAAAATCCATTTTCAAATGACCATTGTCTATTCCATGAAAAACAGATACAAAATTTTTATTAAAATCAATATTAATATCTTTGTTTACTCTCGACTTAATTGTCTCATGAATTTTTTTCTCTAATGGAGATTTGATTTTAGAATTTACTTGAAGTTCCTCTTCAATTCTTAAGTTTATATTTAATTTTCCTGCAATATTCTTTGCAGTATTAAAGCCATTTATTTGATATTGATTGATTATTAAATTTATATTATTAGATGCAATATTCGAGAATCTATTAACAATTTTCTCCCAATGTCTGTCATAGAAAAAGAAAATTACTGAACATTGAATAATTATAAGAGGAACTAAGAAAATCAAAAGTAATCTAGGTAAGAGTCGTTTTGGCAGAAATTGTTTTATAAACTTTTTACTCATATTCACTTACCAACATATAACCTTTACCTCTTATTGTTTTTAAAAATGAGGTGTTTTTACAATTTATTTTTTTTCTTAATCTAGTTATTGTTACATCTACCGATCTCAANTTTATTTCAGGTCCAAGTAAATTTGCAATTTCTTCCCTAGAAATTTCTTTATTTAAATTTTCAGATAAGAACTCAACAACTAACAACTCAGAAGATGTAAGGCTAANATTAATTTTATTCTTTGTAAGGTTCCTAGTGCCGCAATCAAATTCGAAATCACCAAAATATCTTTTTTTCGTACTTAAATTTTTATTAAAACGTGGGTTTANTAATTTTTTAATTCTTAGTAGAAGTTCTGTTGGTTCAAAGGGTTTAACTAAGTAATCATCACATCCGATGTTAAAAGAGTCTTTTTTCCTCTCAAGTTCGCTATCTGCAGTTAACATTAAAACAGGNGTNTTTGAATCAAATTTTCTTAACTCATNNAGGAAATCTATTCCACTTTTNTTTGGCATCATTATATCTAATATAATTAAATCAAACAGAAAGAAGCTTATAAACTTTTCTGCTTCAAAGGCGTTTTTTGATGAAGTTACTCTAAAACCCTTTGAGGTAAGATATTTTTTCAANAGTTCTCTAATTTTATTATCGTCGTCAATACACAAAAGGTGTGGAAGTGTTTTCATAAATAAATAAAGATCAGACTATTTATAAATTAAATTTCAATGTTATATTAATAAATCTTAACTTTAACTAATGAATTATGCAAATGATCCCTTTTAATAAAAGAGATGGCTATATCTGGATTGACGGAGAGTTCAAAGAATGGAGCGAATCAAATGTCCATGTTCTTAACCATGGACTCCATTATGGAAGNTGTGTTTTTGAAGGAATAAGAATTTACGATGGAAAAATCTTTAAATTTGATGAACATATGGAAAGACTNTATAAATCAGCCGATATTCTNGATATGAAAATACCATTTAAGATACAAATAATTAAAAANATTATCTATGAGTTANTGCAAAAGCAAAAAGTTAAGGATGGCTATATTAGACCAGTTGTCTGGAGAGGTAGTGAAAAAATGGCGATTTCTGCCATAGATGCAAAAACNCATATTGCAGTTGCTACGTGGGNATGGCCNTCATANTTTTCGCNAGATAAGATTATGNAAGGAATACGTNTGACCAAAGCTAATTGGGTTANACCATCACCAAATTCTGCTCCAGTAAATAGTAAGGCAGCAGGTTTATACATGATATGTTCTTTAAGNAAACATGAGGCAGAAAGAAAAGGTTTTGATGATGCTTTAATGATGGATTATAGGGGTTATATTGCTGAGGCAACTGGAGCCAATATTTTTTTTATCAAAAATAACAATTTATATACTCCAACACCTGACTGCTTTTTAAACGGAATTACCAGACAAACAGTAATTGAAATTGCTAAAAAATTAAAAATAGNAGTGCATGAGGGAAAATATGAATTAAGTTTTCTAAAAAATTGCGAAGAAGTTTTTTTAACAGGNACTGCAGTCGAAATTACCCCTGTTATTTCAATAGATGAGCATAAATTCAAAGTTGGNAAATTAACTAAGAAATTAATAGAGGAGTTTAATAANCTNGTTTCNTCTTAATCGGATACAAATTCTTTATCTTTNTTTTTTTGTTCNACCCATTCAGANTGATTGGTATAATTCTCTTTTTTCCAAAAGGTTATTTTTACTTTTAACCAATCNACTGTTTCTTCAAGGAATCTAAATGCCTCNTTTCTATGTTTAGANCAAACAAAGATTGCCACTATATTTTCTCCTGGATAAATTTTTCCATAACGATGAATTATNAGNTNATCNAGAATCTTATATTTAGNATTTAGTTTTATTATGATTTTTTCCATTTGAGTAGTTGCCATTTTCTCATATATCTCAATATCAATACTNGTTACACTTTTGTNATAGTTGGTTGGNCTGACTTTGCCAATAAAAGACAAAATAGCACCTGCGNGACTATTNAGTTTTGAAAATTTNTCAAAATTTTCCTTATATAANATTTTATTTTTTTGAAAGATTATTTTCATTAGCCTCCTGTTACTGGNGGAAATAAGGCTAGCTCATCATGATTANTAACTTTTGAATCCAAGGTTACATATTCACAATTAATAGCACANTGTAAGTTTTTAATNTCTAAGAAAGCTTTTTTATTTTTTTCATTAATTTCTTTTAATTCTGCAATAACCTCTTTAACGGTCATTTCTCCCTCGATAGTTAAGCAATCTTCACTTTTACCCAAAAGTTGTTTCAATTTCGCAAAGTAAAGTATTTTCAATTTAGCATGTCCTCGTACCTATAAAATTTTAATAGAGTGCCCTTTTTTATAAAACTACTATTTTTTTCTAATTCAATAATTCCTTGACTTTGACTGATGGAACTAATAATTCCAGATCCTGTAGAGGGAAATCTTGTTATAAAATAAGATTGATTTTTTTTTGTTATTTTCCCACGTAACCATTCAGTTCTTCCTTTTTTTTTTTTTAAGTCAAAATCACAAGGTAAAAGTCTTTCAACTATAGGTATATCTGTTAACCCAGACAATCTGTTAACATAGTTAATTACTAGCATAAAAAATGTTATAACAGCGGCAACAGGATTTCCAGGTAATCCAATAAATGGAACATTTTTTAATTTACCAAAAGCAAAGGGTCGACCCGGTTTTATTGAAAGTCTCCAAAATAAAATTTTTCCTTTTTTTTTTAAAAATTTTCCTATCATATCTGTTTTGCTTTTTGACACCCCGCCACTTGTGACTATGAGGTCTAAAAAGTCTATTTTCTTTGAAATTTTTCGCTCTGTTTCAATAAAATTATCACGTATAATTCCTAAATCAATTACTTCACAGCCTATCTTTTTAAATAATGACAAAAGTGAAAATTTATTTGAATCAAATATTTGATATCTTTTTTTTTTATGAGTTATTTCACATAGTTCGTCACCACTTGAAAAAATACCTACTTTTAACTTCTTATAGACTTTAATTTTTTTTAAACCTAAAGAAGACAACTGTGATAGATCAACTGATCGAATTCTTCTTCCTACATCAAATATCTTTTTATTTTTTTTAACATCCTCCCCTTTAATTCTAATATTAGAACCTTTTTTTAAATTATTTCTTATCATTATCTCATTCCCATTTTCTTCAACATCTTCCTCCATACAGACAGTGTCTACATTTGTAATCCTTTTTATAACATAGGCTCCAGTAAAAACTTTAATTGCTTGCTCTTTATTTATCTTACCTAAAAAAGGTTTACCTGGCTTTGACTCACCAACAATTTTTAATTTCCTAATTTTCTTTTTTGAACTAATTAATCCAAAACCGTCTACTGCAGAATTTGAAAATTCAGGAATATTAATTTTTGAAAAAATATTTTCGGCTAAAATTCGATCCACACACTTTTCTATGTCTATTATTTCAACCTTATTTTTAGAAATTGAATTAAACATTATTTCTTTTGCTTTCTCATAAGATAAAAGGTTTTCATTTAATTCATTCATTATTGAAAAATCTCCATATAAAATCTCCAATTAAATTGGTATTGGAAAATTTAAATACTGGCAGTGTATCTTCGTAAAATTCTTTTGACTCATCGTCAACAACAAGCGCCTTTATATTATTATCTTCTTTATAGATAAAAGGATTATTTTGATTCGTTCTGATAACCTCAATTTTTGGAAAACTACTATGCTTTAATCCCTCAACTAATATGATTTCTGTTTTTTTCTCAAACTTATCAATTATTTTTTCAATGCCAACCCTCTCATTTTGATACTTGCTAATAAGGGCCCACTTATTTTCATTAAAGATAATGACTTCATTCGACCCAGCTTTCATGTGTTGATTGCTATCTTTACCTTTTTTATCTACTTCAAAATTATGGTGAGTATGTTTAATAGATGCGACTAAGATATTTTTTTTTACAAAATAATTTATTATTCTTGTAGTCAAATCTGTTTTACCACTCCCGCTCCATCCAACAATGCCAAAAACATTAGTCATTTGAATAATCTTAAATTTTTTTTAAAATAAATATATCCAGTATGTATTGTCATTATCGAAGCAACTGTTAAACCAATGAAGCCTGTGTAGAGTATTAAGTTACTTTCAAAATTGTTTGCAACAATTAAAAAACCTAATGAGAACATTTGAATTAAAGTTTTCCATTTGGATAAATTTGTTACTAAGAGTGTTTCGGTAGAATGTGCAAAAAAATCCCTTAAACCAGAAACTAATATTTCCCTGATAACAATAACTAATGCTGGATAAACAAAAAAACCAGTTATAATAGAGTTGGACACAAGAATAAAGATAACTGAAACAATTAATATTTTATCAGCAATTGGATCAAGAAATCTTCCAAAACTTGATTCAAGTTCAAATTTTCTTGCTAAATATCCATCAAAAAAATCAGATATACATGCTATAATGTAAAGTAGAAGGGAAAGCCAATTGTAAAATTCATTTCCTATCTCCAAAAAGATGATTATTACTGGAATTATCAATATTCTCAGAAGTGTTAAAATATTCGGGATATTTGCTAATTTAAACATTCTTATTAAATTCCTTGTAAATCTTTTCAGCTGTTTTCATACCAATATTAGGAACTTTTTTTAAATCATTAATTCCTGCAGTTTTGATATTATCAATAGAACCAAAATAAGATAAGAGAATAAATTTTGTTTTCTTTCCAATCCCTTCTATTTCATCAAATATAGATTTTTTTAAACTATTGTTATGTTTTATTTTTGTTGATGTTACAGCAAATCTATGTGCTTCATCTCTCAATCTCTGTAAGAAAAAAAGAATTTTATCAGTTTTTTCGAATTTTACCATCTTCTCAGAGGTGTAAATATTTTCTTCTCCAGAATTCCTATTTATACCTTTTGCAATTCCAATCAAATCGATATTAGTAATTTTTTTTTCATCTAAAACTTTTTTTACTTTATTTAGTTGACCTTTGCCTCCATCAATTAATATCAATTGAGGACTTTTTTTTTTCCAAGGACTTGATAAATTAAATCTTCTTTTGAAAACTTGGTCCATCATAAAATAATCGTCAAATGAATTCTTGTTTTTAGTGACAATATTAAATTTTCTATAGGCATTTTTTAAAAAACTTCCATTTTCATATACAACCATTGCTCCTAGAGGATTAGTACCGTTTAAATGACTATTATCATAGATCTCGATTCTTTTTGGTAAATTTTTTAAATTTAGTTTAGATTTAAGAGCGATTAAAATGTTATTGTTTTCTTTTCTTTCATAATTTTTCTTAATAAGTGAGGCATCTACATTTTCTTCTACCATTTTAAGAAGTGTTCTTTTTTTTCCTTTTTGAGGAATTTTCAAAGATACATTTCCATTATTCTTTTTAGAAATAAGTTCTTGCAAAATATTAATGTCAATCGGTTTTGTATTTAAAATTATTTCTTTTGGAGGAATATTTCTTGTATAAAAAAAATATAAAAATTGTGATAAAATTTTATCATTTTCATCAAATAGGTTGTTTTCAAATAAGAAGTCCTTGTTACCAAGATTTTTTCCACCTCTGAAGAAAAATATATGAATAGAAATTAAATCAATTTTTTTTTTAAGAAAAATTATATCAAAATTTTCGTTATTATTTAGATCTGAATATTTTTCATTTGAAATTTTTGAAATAGCTTTAATTCTATCTCTTAACCTTGCAGCTTTCTCGTAGTTTTGATTTTGGCTTTCAGTTTTCATTTCTGATATTAATTTTGTTTTTGCTTCTGGGTTTTTACCCTTCAGAAATAAGATTGCATTATTAACAAGTTCTCGATAGTTATTATTTGAAATATAATCTACGCATGGCGCACTACATCTTTTTATTTGATATAATATGCAAGGCCTTCTTCGTGATTTAAATATATTTTCTGAGCAGCTTCTTAAAAGAAAGGCTCCCTCGATTTGTTTTATAACGTTGTCAACAGCAGCAACACTAGAAAATGGACCAAAATAAGCATCTTGTTGATTCCGCTTGCCACGAAACTTTCTTATTCTTGGCCAATGCATTGATGTGCTGATATTAATATATGGATAACTTTTATCGTCAATTAGCCTTATATTGAACTTTGGTTTATTTTGTTTAATAAGATTATTCTCTAGAATAAAAGAATCTACTTCTGTTAATGTTTTAATAAATTTAATATTTGATGTTAAATTTATTAATAATCTAATTCTGTTGGTTTGGTATTTATTATTCAAATAACTAGTTATTCTTTTTTTAAGATTTTTAGCTTTACCTACATATAATACTTTTTTTCTTATATCTAAAAAGGTGTATACTCCGGATCCATTCGGGAAATTTTTGGATGCACGTTTGATTGCTTTAACACCAGCATTATAATTGTATTTCGTATCGATTTTCATATTAATACTCTATAAGCTATTGCTTTCATTGTAAAAAATTGTTCAAAAATTACTATCCACTAATAATGTGGATAAATCTGTTAGTAATCTTTGAGTTTTGTATTAAATGATAACAATTCTGCAGATTTTATCAAAATGATTAAAAAATAGTCAAATTTATAAGTTACTGATAATGTTGATAAAAATTTAAGTTTTGGCATTATTTCCATCATTTTATTTTTTTATATATTTTTAATTTTACTTTTTTAATTTTATTTTTTCTTGTAGACAACTTCAATTTTATCAATCTGTTGTAAAAACTTTAGATTTAGAATGCGCCCACCCTAAACTTTGTCCAGAATCTAATGTTAATACTTCACCTGTTACCGATTGATTATTGATTAGGTAATTAACTGCATGATTTATTTCGTCCAATTCAACCTGTTTTCGTAATGGTGTCCTTGATATTTGCTTTTTGAATTGTCGTTCATTTTGATTTTTGCTCATTAAAGTGGGACCAGGTGATATTCCATTAACTCGTATATTTGGAGCTAAAGATAATGATAGACTTTTTGTTAATGAATATAACCCACATTTACTTATTGTGTATGAGGTGAAGTAAGGGGTAATATTGTTAACCCTTTGATCAATAATATTTATTATAAGCCCCTTATTTGTTCCTAGCTTCTTCACGAAAGCTTGAGACAAAAAGAATGGTGCTTTGAGATTCACATTAATATGTTTATTAAAAATTTTCTCATTTGATGAGTTAATAGTGTCAAATTCAAAAGTTGACGCATTGTTAATTAAAATGTCAATTTTTCCGTAATCTTTTTGAATATTGTTGAAGAATTTTTGGATATTTGAATCGTTTTCAAAATTAAATTTATATGCTAGAAATTTAACTTTGAGATCACTGAATTGATCCGTAAGAGTATTGGCTTTTTTAGAAGAAGTATTATATTGGATTGCAACGTTATAACCTGATTCTACTAAGAATTTGGCCATAGACTGTCCTATTCTTTGGGCTCCTCCAGTTATCAATACTGTTTTATATGTTTTCTTTAATGCCAAGGGATCTTTTCTCAATTTTCGTGATTGTGTCTCTAATTTCTGCTGCACGTTCAAAATCTAAATTTTCAGCATATTCTAACATTTTCTTTTTAAGTTCTTCAACAGAGTAACTAATAATTTCCTTATTTTTTTCTAATTTATTATCTCTTTGAATTGTTTCTTCAATTTTTCTTTGTGTTGAACGTGGAATGATTCCGTTTTTTGTATTAAAGTTGATTTGTTTTATTCTTCTTCTACTGGTTTCTTCAATTGCAAGTAAAATAGATTTCGTTTTTTGATCAGCATACATGATTGCACGACCATCAATATTTCTGGCGGCTCTTCCAATAGTTTGAATTAAGCTTACTTGTGACCTAAGATATCCCTCTTTATCTGCATCCAATATTGCCACCAGACCGCATTCTGGAATATCCAGGCCCTCTCTTAATAGATTTATACCAACCAAAACTTCAAACTCACCTATCCTAAGGTTCTTTATTATTTCTATTCTTTCAAGTGCGTCAATATCTGAATGCATGTATTGAGCTTTGACACCATTTTCATTTAAAAACTCAGTAACCATTTCAGCATTTTTTTTTGTTAAAGTTGTTATTAAAACTCGAAGATTTTTTTGTGTTACTTTTTTACATTCTTCAATAACGTCCTCAACTTGATTTGAGGCTTTCCTAACTTCACAGATAGGATCAACTAAGCCAGTGGGACGAACTATTTGCTCCACAAACACTCCCTCTGTAGAATTTAACTCATATTCGCCAGGAGTTGCAGATACATAAATAGTTTGTCCTTTAAACTTTTCCCACTCTTCAAACATAAGTGGTCTGTTGTCTTTACAAGAAGGTAGTCTAAACCCAAAATCTGACAAGGTTGTTTTTCTTGATCTATCACCTTTGAACATACCCCTAATTTGTGGAATTGTTACATGGGATTCGTCAATGAACAGAATGACATCATCAGGTAAGTATTCAAATAATGTTGGTGGAGGTTCACCTGATAGTCTTCCAGATAGGTGTCTGGAATAGTTTTCGATTCCAGAGCAACTTCCAGTAGCAGCTATCATTTCTAAATCAAATTTTGTTCTTTGTTCAATTCTTTGTGCTTCTATAAACAACTTTTTTTGTTCAAAGTATTTAATTCTATCTTCAAGCTCAAATCTTATCTGATCTATTGCGTTTTTTAAAGAAGGTTTTGGAGTTACGTAGTGGCTATTAGCAAAAATTGTAACTCCTTCTAAACTGTCTGAAATGGTTCCTAAGAACGGGTCAAATTCGTCTATTGTTTCAACAGTGTCTCCAAAAAAGGATATTCGCCATGATCTATCTTCAAGATGGGATGGAAATATTTCTAGTAAATCTCCTCTTATACGAAATGTTCCTCTAGAATGTACTTGATCATTCCTTTTATATTGAAGTTCAACTAAAATTCTTTTTATCTTTTCCATATCATATTGTTTATCTTTATTAATTTTCAAAACCATTGAAGAATAAGATTGTACAGAACCAAGGCCATATATGCATGAAACACTGGCGACAACTATTGTATCTTTATTCTCTAATAGAGATCTCGTAGCTGAGTGTCTCATTCTATCAATTTGTTCATTTATGGAAGATTCTTTTTCTATGTATGTGTCTGTTCTTGGAACATATGCTTCTGGTGTGTAATAATCATAATAGGAAACAAAGTACTCTACGCTATTGTCGGGAAAGAAACTTTTCATCTCACTGTATAATTGTGCAGCTAAAATTTTATTTGGTGCGAATATTAATGATGGTCTCTGAAGTTCATTAATAATGTTTGCCATTGTAAAAGTTTTCCCAGAACCTGTAACACCAAGCAATACTTGATTGTTAAATTTATCATTTAAACCTTTACAAAGATTTTCAATAGCAGCGGGTTGATCACCAGCAGGTTTATAAGAACTTTTCAGCTTAAACATACATTTTGCCATAAAAAATTAACAAAAAAAAAAATCTAATATATTTTTCTTAAAGTTTATATATAATCGATTAATTGAAGATTTACATTTTTTTCTTAATAGATGACTCTTATTTCAGATCGATTATCTAGGTTTAAACCATCTCTAACTGTGAAGATTTCTCAGACTGCAAGAGAAATGTCTCTTTCTGGTGAAAAAGTTATTAGTTTAAGTTCAGGCGAACCCGACTTTGATACCCCCGATAATATAAAAGAAAGTGCAATTGAAGCTATTAGGAGTGGCTTTACTAAATATACTCAAGTTGATGGAATACCAGAACTCAAAACAGCTATAACCGAAAAGTTTAAAAATGAGAATAAAATAAATTATAATATTGATCAAATTACAGTTGGAGTTGGAGGTAAACATGTTATCTATAATTTATTTATGTCTACAGTCGATAGGGGAGATGAGGTAATAATTCCGGCTCCTTATTGGGTTTCATATCCTGATATTGTTATTTTAGCAGAAGGAAAACCAGTAATTGTAGAAACAGAAATGAGAGATGGGTTTAAGATTAATGCCAAACAGTTAGAGAAAGCAATAAGTGAAAAGACTAAATGGTTTATTCTAAATTCACCTGGAAATCCAACTGGAAATGTTTACAAGAAAGAGGAATTATTGGAAATTTCAAAAGTATTACTAAAAAATCCTCATGTAAATATACTTTCGGATGATATATACGAACACATTATATATGATGATATTTTTCACAATATTTTAAACATAGAACCCAAACTCTATGACAGAACATTTATAGTTAATGGTGTTTCAAAAGTGTTTTCGATGACAGGCTGGAGAATTGGTTATGGAGCTGGAAATCAAGACATAATAAAATCAATTTCTAAAATTCAATCTCAAAGTACAACAAATCCCTGTTCAATTAGTCAAGTAGCTGCAAAATATGCTTTGCAAAATGAAAAATTATTTTTGAAAGACTGGTTAAAAAAATTTGAAAAAAGAAAGAATTTATTAGTAGAATTTTTTAGATCTAATACAGGCTTTAAACCATTTATTCCCTCTGGTGCTTTTTACTTATACGTTGGTTGTGAAGGTTTTTTAGGAAAAACATTTAATGGAAAAAAAATAGAATCTGATATCGATTTTGCAGAATTTTTGCTCAAAGATGCTAAAGTTGCAGTTGTTCCTGGATCAGCTTTTGGAAAATCACCATACTTTAGAATTTCTTATGCCACTTCATATAATCTTTTAACAGAAGCATGTATAAAAATTGATAATTCTTTGAAAAAATTACATACATGAAAATATTAGTGTTTGGTGTAGGAGGAGTTGGTGGTTTTATTGGAGCTCAAATATTAAATACAGATTTTGATATTTCATTTGTCGCAAGAGGAAAAAGATATATTTCATTAAAAGAAAATGGATTAAATCTTCAAAGTGATCTGGGAAATAAGTCACTTCAGGGAATAAAAGTTTATAACACAATACCTAAAAAGAAATTTGATGTGGTAATAAGTACAGTGAAACTTTATGACTTTGATAAATTTATTTTTCAATTAAAAAATACAATATCAACAAACGATACGGTCCTTCTTCCTTTTCAAAATGGAACTTACTCAGAGCAAAAGATTACAGAAGAATTCGGAAAAAAACACACATTCGGAGCTGTAGCTCAGATTTCTTCTTATATTGGAGAAAATCAAAAAGTTATTCATAAAGGAAAGTTAGCATCATTTTTTGTTGGACACATTGAAAGTAAGAAAAACGATAAGTTGTTTTATTTTTGTGAGAAGTCAAAAAAAGCTGGACTTGATATTCGACTAAAAAATAATATCAAAGAAAAAATATGGGAAAAATTTATTTTCCTATCAGCCTATAGTGGAATAACAACACTCACTCAAAAAACCATAGGTGAGATTTTTGAGGATCCAAAATTAAAAGAGGATTTTATAAGAGCTATGAATGAAACTTTGGAATTATCAAAATTCTTCTCAGTTAAGTTTGATTCAGATCCAATTGCATTTTGGATTGAAAAAATTAAAAAAATGCCCTTCGACATGACTTCATCAATGTATATAGATTATATTAAAGGTAAAAGATTAGAACTTGATTGGTTATCTGGTTTTGTAGTTAGATATTCAAAAAAATATGGCATTTCCAGTAATATCCACTCCAAAATATTAAATGAAATCAAAATTTAGATAATTTTATTTTTTGTTAAAAAGTTTTCTGCTTCAAGTGCACTCATACATCCCATTCCAGCTGCAGTAACAGCTTGTCTGAATATTCTATCTGTTACATCACCGGCAGCAAAGACACCATCAATACTAGTTTTTGTTGAATCTGCCTTTGTAATAATATAACCATCAGAATCCATTTCTAACTCTTTTTTAAAGATGTCAGTTGTTGGGCTATGACCAATTGCAACGAAGAAACCATCAATTTTAATTTCTTTAACTTCACTGTTTTTCTTATTTTCAACCAATAAGGATGTGAGAATTTTCTTATCTATATCTCCTTGTATTTTTTTTACATTAGAATCCCAGAGAAATTCAATGTTATCTTTTTCAAAAAGTCTTTTTTGAAGAATTTTTTCGGCTCGCAAATTATCTCTTCTGTGTATTAAGATAACCTTGCTACAAAGATTTGATAAGAATAAAGCTTCTTCGACAGCAGTATTTCCTCCACCAGCAACAGCCACAATCTTATTTTTAAAAAAAAAACCATCACAAGTCGCACATGCAGATACACCAAACCCCCTGTATTTTTCCTCACCATCAACGCCTAGCCATTTAGCCTTCGCACCCGTAGCTATGACCACTGTATGCGATTCAAATTCACTTTTTTCTGTGAGGATCTTATGTGTTTTAGCTTGAAAATCTACACTTTTAACGTAATCATTTAAAATTCTGGTTCCATATGTTTCAGCTTGTTTTTTCATCTGTTCCATCAACCACGGCCCTTGAATAGGATTTTCGAAACCTGGAAAGTTTTCTACCTCTGTTGTAATTGTTAATTGTCCTCCTGGTTCTAAACCTGATATTAATAATGGAGCGAGACCTGCTCTAGCAGCATATATTGCTGCTGTATAGCCTGCAGGCCCAGAGCCAATAATTAATATTTTTTCCTTATTAGGCATTTATATAAAATTTATTGAATTGATTTGGTATTCCTTTAAACCGTTTGGTGTATGAACTTCAAAAACATCATTAACTTTTTTATTTATCATAGCTTTACAAAGTGGAGCTGAAACTGAAATAAGATTTTTTTCAATGTCAGCTTCGTCTGTTCCAACAATTTTATAAGTTTTTTTAGAATTTGAGGTTAAATCAGTTACAACAACGGTCGCTCCAAAAGTTACTTTAGAGTCATCTAACTTCTTAGGGTCTATGACTTCAGCTCTAGTTATTTTGTTTTCTAGCTCAACAATTCTTCCTTCTATAAAACTCTGTTTTTCTCTGGCGGCGTGATATTCAGCATTTTCAGATAAATCACCGTGATCACGAGCCTCTGCAATTGCCTTAATAATTTCAGGTCTTTCTACATTTTTGAGATTTTCCAATTCTTTTCTCAGCATTTTAAGACCTTCAGCCGTCATGGGAAACTTTTCATTCATAATATAATATTATATTCAAATACAAAAAATTCTAGAGATTATACAAATCTTGAATTGATTTAACATTCAATTCACTTTCCTTTATAATATTTAATCCAGAAATCGCGATTTTAGCTGCTGAAATAGTTGTAAAATACGGGATTTTTTTACTAAGGGCTGTTCTCCTTATTGACAAACTGTCTGCAATAGACTTTGAGCCACTTGTCGTATTAATAATTAAATTAATCTTATTTTTCTCTATTAAATCAACAATATGTGGACTACCTTCATTAACTTTATTTGTTAATATTACATTTACTGAAAATCTTTTTAGAAATTTTACGGTTCCTTTTGTTGCAAATATTTTAAAGTTTAACTTTTCCAGTATATGACATAGCATAATAATGTTTTCTTTGTCTTCATCTCTGACAGATACGAAAACAGATCCTTTGAGCGGAAGTTTATTACCAGCAGCCATCTGTGATTTTAAGAAAGCCATTGGGAAGTTTTTGTCAACCCCCATCACCTCTCCTGTTGACTTCATTTCAGGGCCTAAGATAACATCTTCCCCGGGAAATCTGTCAAATGGAAACACAGATTCCTTAACAGTAACATATTTTTCTAAATTTTTAGAAAGATCAAAATCCTTAAGTTTTTTTCCAAGAATAACTTTTGTTGCTATTTTTGCTAGTGGGATACCTTTTGACTTGCTTATAAATGGTACTGTTCTACTGGCTCTTGGGTTCACCTCAATTACAAATAATTTTCCGTCTTTAATAGCAAATTGTATATTAATAAAACCAATTATTTTAAGTTTTTTTGATATAAGTATAGTACATTTTTTTATTTTACTAATCATACCATCTGATAAAGTTTGAGGAGGAAGAGCACATGCTGAATCACCTGAGTGAACTCCAGCTTCTTCAATATGTTCCAATATTCCTGAAATAAATACATCTTTTCCATCTGAAATTGCATCTACATCAATTTCCTTTGCTCCAATAAGAAATTCATCAATTAAAATTGACTTATTATTTAGAATAAAATTACTACGAAAATATTTTTCTAGTTCATTGTAATTTTCAATAATTTTCATTGCTCTTCCACCAAGTACATAAGAAGGTCTAATTACAATTGGAAATTGAATGGTTTTGACTGCTCTTTTTGCTTCATTGAAATTGAAAACAATCGTACTTTTTGGTTGTTGAATTCTTAAACTATCTATTAATCTTGAGAATCTGTCTCTATCTTCACACAAATCAATGGATTTAAAAGATGTGCCAAGAATCTTTATACCTGATTTAGAGAGATATTCAGATAATTTTAGTGGTGTTTGTCCTCCTAATTGGACTATTACTCCTAAAAGGTTTCCTTTGATATTTTCAGCTTTACATATTTCAAGAACTGACTCACTGTCCAGAGGCTCAAAGTACAATCTGTCAGAGATATCGTAGTCAGTTGAAACAGTCTCAGGGTTGCAATTTATCATTATTGATTCAATGCCTAGCTCTTTTATTGCAAAAGATGAGTGAACACAACAGTAATCAAATTCAATTCCTTGACCAATTCGATTTGGTCCACCTCCTAATATAATCACTTTTTTTTTATTAGTTACTCTTGTCTCATCTTCATGTATTTGATTTTGTTCTGCACAACTCCATGAGGAATACATATATGGAGTTTTTGATTCAAATTCACCCGAACAGGTATCAATATTTTTAAATGCTGGATTTAAATTTTGATTTTTTCTAATTCTATCAATTTGAGTTTTTGATGAATTAGATAATTGCAGTATTTTTTCATCTGAAAAACCTTGTTCTTTTGAAGAAAGATAAGTTTCAGGTGAAATTTTTTTTCTTCTCAATAAATTTTCAGTTAGAATAATTTCGGATATTTCTCTAATAAACCAAGGGTCATAGTTTGATGCTTCAGCAATTTTTGAGAGTTTAATTTTTTTTCGAATACATTCTGCTAAAACAAGAAATTTATTTGGCCTATTTTCTTTTAGTAAATTAATTAATTGTTTTGTATTCTTTTTTTGTAGTAATTTATTTGAATCTAACCCTATCAAACCAATTTCTAGACTTCTTAGGGCTTTCTGAAATGACTCCTTAAAATTTCTTCCAATAGCCATACATTCTCCAATAGATTTCATAGCGGTTCCAAGTTTTTCATCAGTGACGCTAAATTTTTCGAAAGTAAATCTAGGAATTTTGGTTACAATATAATCAATAGTGGGTTCAAAAGAAGCAGGCGTTGTTTTAGTGATATCATTTTTTAATTCATCCAGAGAATAACCAACAGCTAACTTTGCTGCAATTCTTGCAATTGGAAAGCCTGTTGCCTTTGAGGCGAGGGCAGAAGATCTTGAGACTCTCGGATTCATCTCAATTACAACATTTCTTCCCGTTTTAGGATTAATTGCAAATTGTACGTTAGCTCCCCCTGTTTCAACTCCAATTTCTCGAATGACTTTGATAGAATCATTTCTCATTTTCTGAAATTCTTTATCAGTTAAGGTTAACGCTGGAGAAACTGTTATTGAGTCTCCTGTATGGATTCCCATTGGGTCAACGTTTTCAATTGAGCAAACAATTATACAATTGTCTTTGTTATCCCTAATTACTTCCATTTCATATTCTTTCCAGCCAATTAGTGATTCTTCAACTAACACCTCATTTATTGGGGATAAACTCAACCCTTTTTCTATTATCTTAAGGTATTCCTTTTTGTTGTTTGCAGTTCCTCCCCCTGAACCACCAAGTGTAAATGAAGGTCTAATAATAATAGGGAAGGACAATTTTTTTAAAATTTTCATCCCATTATTTATATTATTTATCACAAATCCTTTAGGGGTATCCAAACCAATTTTTTTCATTGATTTTTTAAATAATTCTCTATCTTCTGCCTTTTGGATTACTCTTTTTGAAGCTCCGATCAGACTGACGTTATATTTCTTTAGAATATTTTTATTCTCAAGTTCAATTGATAGGTTTAGAGCAGTTTGACCACCCATTGTTGAAAGAAGTGCATCAGGTTTTTCTTTTTTAATTATTTTTTCAATAATTGATATATTTAAGGGCTCTATATATGTGCTGTCAGCCAGATCAGGGTCTGTCATAATGGTAGCAGGATTTGAATTAACTAAAACTATATTAAATCCCTCCTCTTTGAGTGCTTTGCATGCCTGAGCTCCTGAATAGTCAAATTCACATGCTTGACCAATAACTATAGGACCTGCACCAATTATAAGAATTTTTTTGATATCTTTTCTTTTAGGCATTATTCATTAAATTAAAAAATTGATCAAATAGATATCTGCTATCTTGAGGGCCTGGTGATGATTCTGGATGATATTGAACTGAGAAGAAGGGTTTATTTCTAACTTCTATACCTGCGATAGTCTTATCGAATAGAGATGAATGTGTGACTTTAAGTGTTTTTGGAAATTTCTTTTTTGATACAACAAAACCATGATTTTGAACGGTTATCTCAACTTTTTTTGTTTTTTCATTTTTTATAGGATGATTTGCTCCTCTATGTCCGTGATGCATTTTTTCTGTTTGTGCATTAAATATTAATGATAGGATCTGATGACCTAAACAAATGCCGAAAACTGGTTTAGAAAAAGTTTTAATTAAATTAAAATTTTTTTGATATTTTCTAAATGTAGCCTTTGGATCGCCAGGCCCGTTCGACAGGAAAATACCTTCAGGTTTCATGGAAAGTATTTCCTTAATTGGATAACTAATTGGAAAGACAATAACATCATACTTAAAAGAGCTGAGAATGTTTAATATATTGTTTTTTATTCCAAAATCTATAACAGCAATAAATTTTCTCTTTTGCCCTTTCCCTTTAAAATCATGTTTTTGTTTCTTTTTCCATACATAAACGTTTTGGGTTGTCACCTTGGAGGCCAGATCAGTGCCATTCATTTCAGGAAAACTGTTAAGCAATAATTTTAATTTTTTTAGTGAGTCAAAAACACCTTTTTTAGGATAATGAATCAATGCTTTTGAAACACCTGAACGTCTTATTTGCTTAGTTAAGACCCTTGTATCTAAACCTGTAATACACCCAATCTTTTTACTTTTTAACCAGGAATTTAGATTTATTTTTGATCTGTAGTTTGAAGCCTCACTTAAATCATTGTTAATAATGCAGCCTGATGCATATATTTTATCACTTTCATAATCTTCAAAATTTGTTCCAACTATTCCAACGTGGGGAAATGTGAAGTTAATTATTTGATTATAATACGAAGGATCAGTCAAAATTTCTTGATAACCTGTTATTGAGGTGTTGAAGCAAATTTCTCCAATATAATTGCCAAAGAGTCCTGCCCCTTTTCCTAAAGTATAATTTCCATTATCAAATAGTAATAAACAATTTTTTCCATTTCTTTTGACACTATTTTTCATTTGTTCAATAATATACTTTGATATTACTAAATTCCAACAATTAGATAGTAAATATTATATTTTAACGTTTTTTTATAAGTGAGTTCCATCAAATGACATCTTTAAGAGACAAAATTAAATTGAGTCTTGATACAAATTTAAAAAATAGAGAAGAAATAGCTACCTCAACGGTAAGGTTGATCCTGGCTGCAATAAAAGATCATGATATTCAACTCAGAACAAAAAAACAGGGGGAAGTTATCTCGGATGAAGACATTTTAAATTTACTTTTAAACATGATCAAACAAAGAAAAGAGAGTGTGAAGATTTATTCAAAGGCTGGTAGAGAGGATTTAAAGAAACGAGAAGAAAAAGAAATTGAAATTATCAACTCCTTTTTACCGCATCAAATCAACTCAGACGAACTTAATGATATTTTAGTCGAATCTATAAAAGAATTAGATTGTAGATCAATAAAGGATTTGGGAAAATTAATTAGTTTTCTGAAAAACAAGTATCCTGGTCAATTAGATATGCAAGAGGTGGCAGAAAAGGCAAAAAAAAATCTTCAATGATTGATCAAAAATCTTCAATTAATAACTTTCTTAATGAAGTAAACATGAAAGTAAGGTTATCTGATTTTATTGGTCAGTATGTTGATTTAGTTGAAAAGGGTAATTCTTTTGTTGGAAGATGTCCTTTCCATAACGAAAAAACTCCTTCATTTAATGTAAATAATGAAAAGTCATTATTCTATTGCTTTGGCTGTAAAGCAGGTGGAAATATTTTAAACTTTACAACAAAATACAAGAACTTTACTTTTCTTGAAGCAGTTGATTATGTCTCAAAGTATGCTGGGATTTCTTTTATTGTTGACAAAAAAACAAGAAAAGTTACCACGCACGAGAAAATAATTCTGGAGATTTTAAAAAAAGCTAATAATTTTTTTCAATCAAATCTCCAAGACTCATCTGAAGCTTTAAACTATTTAAGATCAAGAGGGTTAAAAAATGATGAAATTAAAACTTTTAATATCGGATTTTGTCCTGAAGAAAGATTATTAATCAATTATTTAAAAGAAAAGGGTTTTGAACCAGAGGACATAAAAAAAACAGACTTATTAATTAAAAATAAAAATAATGAATTTTTTGGAAGGTTCAGAAAAAGAATAACTTTTCCAATTTTTGATTTCTCGAATAATTTAGTTGGTTTCGGAGGACGAAGCTTGATTGAGTCAAAAATTAAATATATCAATTCACAGGAGAGTTTGGTTTTTAAAAAAAGTCAGATACTTTTTGGATTACAACAAAATTTAGAATTTATTAGAAAAGAAAAACAACTGTTTTTGGTGGAAGGCTACATGGATGTTATCAAGCTTTATTCGTATGGGATAAAAAATGCTGTTTCACCATTAGGTACTACCTTATCCGAGATACAACTTAGAAAAATGTGGAATTATTCTGAAGTTCCATTCATTTGTTTTGATGGGGATGATGCTGGAATCAGTGCTTCAAAGAAAATTGCCGTGAAGATTTTGAAATTCTTAAAACCAGGAAAGTCGATAAAATTTATTACAATTCCTGAGAATGCTGACCCTGATTTGTTTTTGGAGAATAAAACTAAAATAGATTTTTTAAATTTAAGAAATCAATCAATTGATTTATCAAATTTAATTTGGGAAATTGTTAAAGAATCTATAAAAACTGACACGCCTGAGTTCTTGGCTATCATTGACGAAAAAATTAAGAATATTATAGATAAAATTGAAGATAGAAATGTATCATCCGAATATTTTAAATTTTTGAAAGCAAAAAAGGATAGTTACATTTGGAATATTAATAAAATACAATCAGGTAATTATAAATTGAAGAAAGTTGTCAATGTTATTGAGAATACCAATGAAAAACTTTTTATTTCTATGATCCTTCTTGATAAAAACTATCTAACAGAATTTCACGAGGAAATATTTGATATACGATTAGTTGAAGTAAATTTAAGAGAAGAATTGCAAAAAATACTAAAAACTTTTAATGAAAATCCTAACTCTACACTACTTAATATTGAAAAATTTAAGGAAACAAATTTCAAATTTTACCAAGAAATTTTAGATCTAAAAAGAACACATTTAGATTCTTTAGTCGGGGATGAAAAAAAAATATTTTTTAAACAAATCCTTAATAATTTAAGACTACCAGTTTTAATAAATGAGAGAGAACTTATACAAAAAGAAATAGTTGAAGAAAAAAACTCTTTAATTTCTGAAAATCTTTTAAAAAAATATACTAGAATTTCTGAAGAGATTAGGGTTATCCAAAATAAAGATATTGAATAATATTCATCGGAAGTTCATGTATTAGTAGTAGAAAGTATGGAAAATGTCCAAGATAGACCCTAAATCCAAAAAAGATTATTCAGAAGAACCTTTGATTGATCAATCAAGTGAAGGCTTAAAAAAGCTTATATTAAAAGGAAAAAAAAAAGGATTCCTTCAAAGAACAGAATGTGAAAAAGCATTAGAAAACGAAAAATTTGAGGATAAAGAGGAGTTTTATTCAAAAGTAGAAAGTCTGAATATTCAAATTTATGATGAAGAAAATGAGGAAAGTTCTTCAGAAGAGGCAGATTCTGAAGTAACGGTTTCACAAAAAGAAGAAGATACAGGAAGAACAGACGATCCAGTGAGGATGTATTTGAAAGAGATGGGGAATGTAGAACTTCTTTCAAGAGTTGGTGAGATTGAAATTGCAAAGAGAATAGAGGTGGGAAAGAAAAAAACAGCCGAAGCTTTCTCTAAAAGTTTTATTTCGATGATGTCCATTCAAAAATATTTTGAGGCATATATCGCTAACGAAAGACAGATAAGAGACTTTATAGACCTTGATTCAACATTTAGATCAGTAAATGGCGAACAAGAAGAATTTGAAGACATTTCAATTAAGGATGATCAAATATTTGAAGATAATAATGATGAGCAAAATAATTCAGAAGAAAAAAATGGAGAGGATCAAGAAGATTTTGAATCAGAAGAAAGTTCTGATGATAATAATGAGTTGTCTGATCTTTCTATTCTTGAAAAAGAAGAAAGTTTAAAGCCGCAGATTTTAGATAATTTAGAGAAATTTTCAAAACTATTTAAAAAGTTTAGAAAGTTAAAGGAAGAATATATAGATCTAAAAATACTAAATAAAAAGATTGATATTAAGTTAGAAAAAAAAATTAAATCAACTGAAAATTCTGTTTCTGAACAAGTTATGAATATATACATTAATCAAAATAGAATTGATGATGTTATTGAAACTCATAAAATGTACAATCTTCAAATTCTTGCTGGTGAGCAAAAGCTTAGAGAGATTGGGTTAAAACTCAAAATTTCAGCAGATGAATTTGAAAAAGAGTACAATAAAAATGGCCAGTACAAAAATTGGCTAAGAAACTTATCTAAGAAGAACAACAAAAAATGGGAGTCATTTGCAAAAAAAGATCTGACAGTAGAAATAGTCACAAAATTTAGAGAAATAATGAAATCAACTATGATGACTATAAAAGAGATCAAAGAAGTATCCGCTCAAGCTAATGAGGGTGTACAAGAATCAGGTAGAGCGAAAAAAGAAATGATAGAGGCTAATTTACGTTTAGTTATTTCAATAGCAAAAAAATATACCAATAGAGGTTTACAATTCTTGGATTTAATTCAAGAAGGGAATATCGGACTCATGAAGGCGGTAGATAAGTTTGAATATAAAAGAGGTTATAAATTCTCTACCTATGCTACTTGGTGGATAAGACAAGCCATCACAAGATCAATTGCAGATCAAGCTAGAACAATAAGAATACCAGTTCACATGATAGAAACAATAAGTAAGCTTGTTCGCGTATCAAGACAAATTTTGAATGAAAATGGAATTGAGCCACAGCCAGAAGAATTGGCATCAAGGCTTGGTATGCCATTAGAGAAAGTTAGAAAAGTTCTAAAAATAGCTAAAGAGCCTATCAGTCTAGAAACTCCGGTAGGAGACGAAGATGATAGTCATTTAGGTGACTTTATTGAAGATAAAAATATTAAGCTTCCTCTTGATGCTGCCATTCAAAATAACTTGAGAGAGGCTACCACCGGAGTTTTGTCTACACTTACCCCTCGAGAAGAACGAGTTTTAAGAATGAGATTTGGTATAGGAATGAATACTGATCACACACTTGAAGAAGTTGGACAACAATTTTCTGTTACTAGGGAAAGAATAAGACAGATTGAGGCTAAGGGATTGAGAAAACTCAAGCATCCTAGTAGATCTAGAAAATTAAGAAGTTTTCTTGATAATTAAAATGTCAGGTAATAACATAAATTATACTATTATATAAATATTTTAGTCTCTTTGGAGGCCCGTAGTTCAGTTGGTTAGAACGCACCGCTCATAACGGTGTTGTCGGGGGTTCAAGTCCCTCCGGGCCTACCATTTGTTTTTAATTAAATTTATGAATTTTGAATAGATGAGTTAACCTGATATTTTTGCATCCATTGCTTCAATTAGACCAATTACTCCCCTAGGATTATTTTTAATTACTGACATAAATTCAGCTCTTTGAGTAACTAGCATACTTACGCCGTCTATATTGACATCTAAAATTTTAAAGTTTTCATTTTTGTCTAGATAAATTTTCCATATCAGCTTGAGTGTTGGCCCATCTTCATTAAGAACATTCATTTTTACATTATAATAATTGTTTTCTATGAGCGAATCTACTGCTTTAAATGTTCCTTCCCAACCTTTAAATTTCGGAGCATAAGTTGCCACTATATAGTTGTTAAAACTTTTAACGAATTGCTTTCTCATATCCATATCCAGCCTTTTCCAATATCTTCCTAGCACGAAGCGAGATATGTAATAATTATCGAATGAATTTAAATAAAGATCTCTAAAGTTCACGTATCTCTCATTTTCAGTTAAATTCAGGTTTGAAACTTTTTCTACAACCTGTTTTCCCAGGTTTTCCACAAAATATTTACTTTGCTCTATATTTTCATTTGAATAAGAATTGAATGGGATAAATAGTAAAATTAATAGAATAAGTCTTTTTGAGAACAACATACTTATCACTCAATCAAGTTTACTCTTGACTCACTAAATGCTGGGTAGTTGGATGAAGGAAGTATACCATTATAATATCTTGAACCCTTGGGCTTAAGATCTTCTTTATTATCTAACAGAGTGCTTTTACTTGTTGAAGAAGAAGTATCCATAGAAGTAACTATATTTAAATCATTACTATTTTCTAAATTCTCTTTCTCGTCTTTAACCACATCGAGATCTTCATAAACTTCACTTAGTGGTAGCTGGCTGAGGGTCAAATCTTTATTTTCAAGCTCTCCAGAAATATCTTTTCTTCTCTTTTGCCTATACAAACTTCTCATAGTTGCGTAAAAATCAAGAGAACCCTCCTTCATTTCATCGAGATAATCAAGATATTTTTCGCGGGTTGTGACTCCTCTCACAACTGGACCTGACAAACGAGCTTCTAGCCCAATATTACTCATCCTGTATGCAAAAGAAAGTGGGTTGGTAACAGTATCAACTCCGAGTCCAACAGCGTCTCTAATACTTGATGGTCCAAAAATTGGAAGCATAACATAAGGGCCATCCGGAACTCCCCAAACAGCTAATGTTTGACCAAAATCCTCATCAACTTCAGGAACATTCCCGAAAGCGCTAGTGCCTGCAACGTCAAACATTCCTCCTAAGCCGAATGTCATATTTATTAGAAATCGTCCGAGGATGTTTCCGATGCTTTGCTTGTTTAGTTGAAGTATTGCGTTTGCTAGGCTTATTGGGGTTTTAGCTGTTGTAGCTAAATTAGATAATGGTTTTCTTGGTATGTCTGGTATTTCTCTCCATCCCTTTGCAACGGGCTTAAAAAAATAATCATCTAGGTGATTGTTGAATTTAAAAATATTTCTATTAACTTTTTCAAATGGGTCATTTACGTCTTCTGCAGCAATACATGGTTTTGCACTTAAGATGATGGATACGCTAAATATGCATAAAAACAACATTTTGTTAAATTTTTTGATATAATTTACCATATATAGATCATTAAATAATATATATTAATTTAAATCATTTTATATTAAAAAAATAAACATAAAAACATAAAAATAATATTTTTGATAATTAATTTAATATTAACCACATTTTGAAGAAATTTCATGACTTACTCACAAATAAATGTATCATTTGAGTTTTTTCCTCCAAAAAATGAGGATTCAATTGCATCTCTATGGAATAATATAAAAAGACTAGAGCCTTTAAAACCTAGATTTATATCAGTAACCTATGGAGCAGGCGGTTCTACAAGAGAAAACACTCATTCGTTAGTGAAGGAAATTAAAGAAAAAACATCCTTGAATCCTGCGGCACACCTAACATGTATTGGAACATCAAAAAGTGAGATTGAAAGAATTGCAGATGAATATTGGTCCTCAGGTATAAAACATATTGTTGCACTAAGAGGTGATGAAAGAGAAAATGGTCATGGGAGTGTTAAAGATTTTAAATATGCAACAGATCTAATAAAAGTTCTCAAAGATAGATTCGATTTTGAAATTACGGTTTCAGCATACCCTGAGATGCATCCCGATTCAAAATCTATGGACCAAGAATATGATGTTTTAAAAAAGAAAATTGACTTGGGGGCATCAAAAGCTATTACTCAATTTTTTTTTGATATAGATTGTTATTTCGAATTTGTTGATGGAGCTCTAAAAAGAGGAATCAAAATTCCCATAATACCGGGAATTTTACCGGTTACAAATTGTAAAAGAACCTTTGAATTTGCTAAAAAAATGAATTGTAAGATGCCAAAATCTTTAATTGAAATGTTTGACGGACTAGATTCTGACCCGGAAACTAGAAAACTTGTAGCAACTACTGTGGTTCACGATCAGTGCAAAAAATTATTGGAGGGAAAAGTTAATGATTTTCATTTTTACACCCTTAATAGAGCCGATTTATCTTTTGCGATTTGTCATATTTTAGGTATAAGAAGCTGAGAAAGGTCTAAACAGTGATGAATAAAGAAAATAAATTAATTGAACTACTCCAAAAAAAAATTCTAATTTTAGATGGTGCAATGGGGACTATGATTCAAAGAGAAAACCTTAAAGAGAATGATTTTCGAGGAGATACATTTGCTAATACTGAAATCAACTTAATTGGAAACAATGATATACTTAATATTACTAAAAAAGAAGTTATTCATAAAATTCACATGCTGTACCTAGAATCTGGAGCTGACATTATAGAGACAAATACTTTTAATTCTACAATGATATCTCAAAAAGATTATAACTGTGAGGATTATTCATATGAATTAAATTATCAGGGTGGAATGATAGCCAGAGAAGCTGTTAATGATTATTTAACAAAGAATCCTGATGAACAAAAGTTTGTAGCTGGAGTTTTAGGACCAACAAATAGAACTTGTTCAATGTCTCCGGATGTAAATGACCCTGGATTTAGAAATGTTAGTTTTGATCTTCTTGTAAATGATTATGAGAATTCTGTTGAAGCTCTATTGAAGGCAAAAGTGGACATGATATTTGTTGAAACTATATTTGACACATTAAATTCAAAATCTGCCTTGATGGCGATCAAAAATGTAGAGAAAAAAAATAATATTAAAATCCCGGTAATGGTCTCTGCTACAATCACTGATTTGTCGGGAAGAACACTCTCAGGACAAACGGTTGAGGGATTTTACAATTCGATTGTTCATTGCGAACCATTAAGTGTAGGACTTAATTGCGCCTTAGGTCCTAAAGAACTGGAACCCTACTTGATAGAACTAAATAGAATATCAGAGGTTTTTATTAGTGTTCATCCAAATGCTGGTTTACCAAATGCATTTGGTGGGTATGATGAAACTCCTCAATCAATGGGAAAATATATAAAAGAATGGTGTGAAAATAACTATTTAAATATTGTAGGCGGTTGTTGTGGAACAACCCCAGATCATGTGAGATTTATGAAAAAAATAGTCAAAAATATAAAACCTAGACCAAGTTTAAAAAAAACTACTGATAATAAAATGAGACTATCTGGTCTTGAAGCCTTTAATTTTTAAATATGAAGCCAAATATAAACTTTATAAATATAGGAGAAAGAACCAATGTTACAGGTTCAGCTAAATTTAAAAAATTAATACTTAATGGCGACTTTCAAGAGGCCGTAAACGTTGCTAAAGAGCAAATTGATAATGGAGCGCAAATAATAGACATTAATATGGACGAAGGTCTTTTAGATTCAGAAAGTGCGATGGTTAAATTTCTAAATTTAATCTCTGTGGAACCTGATATTGCTAAAGTTCCTTTCATGGTTGACTCTTCGAAATGGTCAGTGATAGAAGCTGGACTAAAATGTATTCAAGGAAAACCAATAGTAAACTCAATCAGCTTGAAAGAAGGTGAGAAAATTTTTCTCGAGCAAGCTGAAAAAATTAAGAATTATGGAGCTGCAGTCGTGGTAATGGCTTTTGATGAGAGAGGGCAGGCGGATAGTACTGATAGAAAGTTTGAAATTTGTAAAAGAGCTTATGATTTACTACTAGAAAAATTAAATTTTCCAGCTCAGGATATTATTTTTGATCCAAATATATTTGCTGTGGCAACAGGAATTCAAGAACATAACGACTATGCTCTTAATTTTTTTGAAGCCACAAGAAAGATAAAAAAACACCTCCCATTTGCAAAAGTATCTGGAGGCTTGTCGAACGTTTCATTCAGCTTTAGGGGAAATAACCAGGTTAGAGAGGCAATGCATTCGTGCTTTTTATATCATGCTATAGATGCAGGGTTAGACATGGCCATCGTAAACGCTGGCCAAATTACAATATATGAACAGATTCCAAAAGATTTAAAGACTTCAATAGAAAATGTCCTCTTTAATAAAAAAGATGACGCTACTGACGATTTAATTGAAATTTCAAAAAGATACTCTGGTCAAGTCCAAAAGAAAAAAACAGATAAAAAATGGAGAACAAAGACCTTAGAAAAAAAAATTGAATATGCCTTGATTAATGGTATCAACGAATTCATTGTAAATGATACTGAAGAACTCAGAAAAAAATTTAACTCGCCTCTTGAAATAATTGAAGGACCATTAATGGATGGAATGAATGTGGTAGGAGATTTGTTCGGCGCTGGAAAGATGTTTTTACCACAGGTAGTAAAATCAGCACGAGTTATGAAGCAATCTGTAGCTTATTTACTACCTTTTATGGATAATGATAAAAAAGCAAAGGCATCATCAAAAGGTAAAATATTATTGGCTACTGTAAAAGGAGACGTTCATGATATTGGTAAAAACATCGTAGGTGTGGTTTTACAATGTAATAATTTTGAAATTATTGATCTTGGCGTTATGGTTCCAGCTAATAAGATAATTGATATCGCTATCAAAGAAAATGTTGACCTTATTGGACTTTCAGGTCTTATAACACCAAGTCTGGATGAAATGTGTTTTGTCGCAAGTGAGTTGCAAAGGAATAAAGTCAATAAACCGCTTCTCATTGGAGGTGCAACAACTAGTAAGATCCACACTGCTATAAAAATTGATCCGCTATATAACTTTGGAGTGTGTCATGTTAATGATGCTTCTAAAGCCGTTTCTGTTGCATCTGATATGATTTCAAAAAGCAAATGTAGACCTTTTGTTGAGTCTTTAAAGCAAGAATACGAAAATTTAAGAAAAAACTATTTTAAGAAAGACAAGGCAAACGATAACAATTTAGAGATCTGTAGAAAAAATAAATTGAAAGTAAGTTGGGAAAAATATGACCCTTTTAAACCTAAGTTAGATAAAATTAAAGTGCTTGAAGAGATTTCTATCAATAAAATTTTAGATTATGTTGATTGGAAACCATTTTTTGAAGCTTGGGAATTACATGGAAAGTTCCCTGATATACTCAAAGATCCATTAGTAGGTGATGCTGCAAAAGATTTATGGAATGATGCTAATAAAATGATTAAAAAAATTATTGAAAAGAAACTAACTCAACCGAAGGCTGTATTTGGTTTTTGGCCAGCTAACTCGGATGGAGACGATATTGTAATTTTTGAATCAGAAAAAAGAACAAAAATTTTAAACAAATTGTTTTTTTTAAGACAACAAATAAATAGAAAAAATTCTGATAGACCTAACATGTGCTTAGCGGATTTTATTGCACCGATTGGTGTTAAAAAAGATTATATCGGAGGTTTTTTGGTAACAGCAGGTTCTGGAATAGAAGATTTGTCCAGTGAATATGAAAATAAAAATGATGATTACAACTCTATTCTTGTTAAATCAATTGGTGACAGATTTGCAGAAGGGCTCGCCGAAATGCTTCATGCATCCGTTCGAAAAAAATATTGGGGTTATAACCCTAAAGAATCTCTGAAAAATTCTGATTTGATATCAGAGAAATATATTGGTATTAGACCTGCTCCTGGTTATCCAGCATGTCCTGATCATACTGAAAAAGAGACTTTATTTAGTCTCTTAAATGTTAAAGAAAATTTAAAGATTAAATTAACAGAAAGTTACGCGATGAGTCCAGCGAGTTCAGTTTCTGGATTGTATTTTTCAAATCCAATGTCGAGTTATTTTGGGGTTGGAAAAATTTATAAAGATCAAATTGAAGATTATGCCAAGAGAAAAGGATTAGGTGTAGATCTTATAGAAAAATGGTTGGGCCCTAATCTTGGGTATTCACCTAGTAAAGTAAATTAAATGCTAGACAAAGAACACAAAAAACTTCAGATACCAGAGCCAGACTTTTTAATTAATCTTAATAAACAACAAAAAGAAGCTGTATTAAATATTGAGGGACCTTTATTGGTACTGTCTGGAGCGGGAACAGGTAAAACTAAAGTTTTAACCTCTAGGTTAGCGAGCATTATATATAACAGAAAAGCAAAAATCTCAGAAATTTTTTGCGTTACTTTTACAAACAAAGCAGCAAATGAAATGAAAAAAAGAGTTGAACAAATTTTAAAACACCCTGTTGAGGGTATGTATATTGGAACATTTCATTCTATAGGATTACGCTTCTTAAGAAAACATTCGGAATTAATTGGATTAAAAAGTGATTTTACGATTTTAGATAAAGATGATCAACAAAGATTAATAAAGCAAGTCCTCAGTTTGATGGATTTAGATACTAAAATACATGTTCCAAAACAATACTTATATATGATTGACCAAGCAAAGAATGCAGGTCTATTGATCGATCAAATAGATAATCATGACTTTGAATTACAAACAAAAGGGATATTTGGTAAGGTATATGAGAAATACCAAAATAGACTATCAAATTATAATTCAGTGGATTTTGGTGACTTGATTTTGTTACCTATTAAACTTTTTTCTGAAAATCAAAAGATACTTAATTTTTACAGAGAAAAATTTAAATATATCCTTGTAGATGAGTATCAAGACACAAACGCAGCTCAATATATGTTACTACGATTGCTTACAAGCTCTGAAAATAATATTTGTTGTGTTGGTGATGAAGATCAATCCATTTATGGTTGGAGGGGAGCTCAATTGAAAAATATTCTCAATTTCGAAAAAGATTTCAAAGAATCACAAATTATTCGACTAGAACAAAATTACCGGTCAACTGGTAATATTTTAAAAACAGCCTCTTCTCTAATTTCTGAAAATAAAGAAAGAATTGGAAAAAATCTTTGGACAGCAGATATTGAGGGCGACCCTGTTGTGATTAATAATTTTGAAGATGATGATTTGGAAGCGATGTTTATAGCAAAAAAGATTCGAGATTTAGAAAAACAATCTTTTAGCCTTTCCCAAATAGCTATACTCACAAGAGCTAGCTTTCAATTTAAAGACATTGAAGATAGATTTCTAAAGGAAAATATAAAATATAAAGTTGTTGGTGGATTGAGATTTTATGAAAGAGCTGAAATTAAAGACGCCATTTCTTATTTAAAACTTTTAATTAATAAATCAGATAATTTGTCGCTAGAGAGAATTTTGAATGTTCCCAAAAGAGGACTAGGGAAAGCACTCATAAAAAAACTTTATGATATTTCAAATATAGAAAATTTGTCACTATTCGAATCTTTAAAAAAATTTTATGAAGAAGGAAAGTTAACAGTAAATCAGAAAACAAATGTTAAAAATTTTATACAAATAATTCAGAACCACACTTTAATGTTAAAGAAATATGATCACTTTGAAGTTTGTGGTTCTTTGCTAGACGACGTGGGTTATACTAAAATGCTACAAGCAGAAAAGACACCAGAGTCTGAGGGTAGATTAGAGAATTTAAAAAAATTAATTACAGATTTAAAAAATAGAAATTCAATTGAGGAATTTTTAGAAGAAGTTAGTTTGCTTATAGATAGCATTAATGACAATCAGACTTTAGATAAGGTGTCAATTATGACATTACATAGTGCAAAAGGTCTTGAATTTGATTTCGTTTTTTTGCCCGGTTGGGAAGAAGGTATTTTCCCAAATCAAAGAAACATTGATGAGTATGGAAATAAAGGACTCGAAGAGGAAAGAAGACTTGCTTATGTAGGAATAACAAGAGCTAGAAAAAAATTGAGTATCTCATACGTTAATTATAGAAAACAGTATAATTATAACTTATATCGTTCTATTCCCTCAAGATTTTTATCTGAACTACCTAAGAAAAATTGTAAACTGATTCAGGTAAGCGAAAAAAATATACATTCTAAAAATAAACTTCCCCAATACATTAACAAAGACTTTATAGTTGGAGATAAAGTAAGTCATAAGGATTTTGGTATTGGAATCATTCTAGGTGTTTCAGAAAATAAACTTCAAATAAGGTTTGAGAAATCAAATGAAATTGTAAAAATTTTTTCTGATTTTGTATCAAAAGTTTCATAAACAAATTGAAGAAAATTCAACTTGAAATAAATGAGATAAAAGCACAAAAGATTTTTCAAATACTAGACAGCTTTAAAAATTTATCAATTTTTCCAAAAAAGTCAGGATATTTGATTGAATTATTTATTAAAGATACCGAGTTTGATAAAGAACTAAAAGATCAAATAAATAAATATTTTAAATCATTCGTTGTATTTAATATTAAAAAAAAAGATTGGATTCATCAGAATAAAATAGATGATAAAGGTATTGAATCTAATCTATTCTTTATTTCTCAAGGACTAAAAAATAAAAAAGGAAATAAGAAGTTTAATCTCAAAATACCTGCAAATTTAGCTTTTGGAACAGGAAATCATGAATCTACATTTTTAGCAATTAAAGCCATTGAATATCTTACGAAATCTAAGAAATTCAACAGTGCACTGGACTTAGGATGTGGATCAGGGATACTTTCTTTTATACTAAAGAAAATATTAATGACAAGAATAATTTCTACTGATATTGACGAAGAGGTAAAGAAATGTTTTTTTGATAATCTGAAAAGCAATAATTTAAATAATATTCATTTCATAAAAGCAGATGGGTTTAGGAATAAAGAATTATTTAAAAAAAAATTTGATTTAATTGTTTCTAACATGTTGTGTAATTTTCAAAAAAAATTAATAAAAGATTATTATTTAAGGTTAAAGAAAAATGGACAACTTTTAATATCTGGAATTTTAAACATTCAAGAAAATGAAATATTAATGATTTGCAGTAAATTTAATTTAATATTAAAGAAGAAATTTATTATTCAAAACTGGGTTTCGTTAGTTTTTATAAAAAAAGGAAATTAAAATGAATAAAAATTTAAATGAGTTGATAAAAATTCTAGAACAGAAAAAGAATGATTATTATTTAATTTCTACTTATGACGAATATTTATTTGAATATGTTCCAGAGAAAAATATGCGTCTCAAATGGTTGACAAACTTTTCTGGAACTAATGGGATTGCTTTAATTTCAAAAAAAAAAAAATATTTTTTTACTGATGGNAGATACCTACTTCANGCAAAAAAAGAGTTATCAAAGCAATTTGAATTAATAGACATNACNGCTATAAANTTTCTAGCTTTTGTTAAAGCTAAAATTTATAAAAGTAAGATATTAGTAGACTTTAAGTTATTCAAAACTGATTTCATAAGAAAATTAAAAAAAATAGCTGATTCAAATCAAAACTCTATTTCACATGATTGCGCTAACATAATAGATAAANTATGGAAGAAAAGGCCAANAGAATTAAAAAAAAANTTGTTTTTTGTAGATAAAAGTATTTCTGGAGAAACCTNAAATGATAAAAAAAGGAAACTATTTCACAATAATAAATACGATTATTTTATTATTACATCTTCTGACTCAATATGTTGGCTTTTAAATATAAGGGGNTATGACTTACCACACACACCTATTGTTTTTTCAAAATTAGTAGTCTCAAAAAAAATAATCAAATTATTTATTGATCCTGAAAAATTACCAANAAAAGAANTTAAATTAAAAGGAGTCCAAATTTANAGTGAGAATGAATTTCAAAATGAAATTTATAAAATATCAAAAAAAGCAACTATTTTACTTGATAANTCTACTTCTTACTTCTATTACGATTTTTTGTNTTCAAAGGGNTTCAAGTTTGATTTNGCAACAGAACCATGTGCAAANCTTAAGTGTCAAAAAAATACTGTAGAAATATTAAATGCAAAAAAAGCACANCAAAAAGANGGNTTATCNCTAGTCAAATTTTTTTATTGGCTTNNNTCACAAAATTTTACAAAACAACTGACAGAATTGAANNTCTCAGANAAACTTGAAAGTTTTAGGAGGTGCGACAAAGATTTTTTCTCCCCAAGTTTTCCAACAATTTCNGCAACTGGTTCAAATGGTTCTATAATTCATTATTTTCCTCAAAAAGAATCTTTAAAATTAAAACCTGACCAACTTTATTTATGTGACTCTGGTGGACAATATTTTGGAGCTACAACAGATGTAACACGAACCATCTATCTTGGAAACAAAAAACCCAATAAGGAGTTCAAGTCAAATTATACAAACGTTTTAAAAGGACATATTGATNTNTCTATGATGAANTTTCCTGTAGGAACTAGAGGNTCACAGATTGATGTTATTGCAAGGAATTATTTATGGAGAAATGGTTTAGACTATGATCATGGAACTGGACATGGTGTNGGCAGTTTCCTAGGAGTTCATGAAGGACCTCAATCAATTTCAAAAANTGGANGTAAATACCAACTTAAAGAGGGAATGATTCTATCTAATGANCCAGGTTTCTATAAAAATAATAATTATGGTATTAGAATTGAGAATTTAATTCTTGTCGTAAAATCAGAATNCAAGGGTTTCCTTGAGTTTGAGACCCTAACTTTATATCCTTACGAAAAAAATTTAATTCAAATAGAAGANCTTTCAGTTCCACAAAAAAATTGGATTAATATNTATCATTCAAAAGTTTACAAAATCTTAAGTAAAANTTTAAAACCAAAAGAAAAGTTGTGGCTAAGAAAAAAAACTGAACGTATAAAATAAATATCATTTTATTTAGAACTTTCAATTAANNTTGTTGCTGCTTTNATTGCTTCATTTGTTATATTTTTACCAGAAAGCATTCTTGCAATCTCATTTACTTTTTCAGTTGCATTGAGTTCCTTTACTAGAATTGAAACCTCATCTTTATTAATACTCTTTTTAACTAATAAATGATTTTGACCCAAAGAAGCTACTTGTGGGGAGTGAGTTACAACAAAAACCTGTCTTTTGTTTCCTAGCCTTCTTAATCTTTCTCCTACTGCTGTTGAGACAGCGCCTCCAATACCACTATCAACCTCGTCAAAAACAATCGTGGAGGAAGTGTTCCTTTCTGCTGTCACTTTTATTGCAAGNGCAATTCTACAAAGCTCTCCACCTGATGAAATNCTCTTAATTTCTCCCATTTCTGATTTTGGGTTNGTTCTAATTTTAAAAATTACTTTGTCTTTACCAAACTTACTNTTTTCTGAAGGTTCAAGATTGGTTTTGAATTTTGCGTTTTCTAATTTGAGACTTGGAAACTCTTGATTTATCTTTTGATCCATTATNAGAGCATTTTTTTCTCTNNTATNAGTGAGGTCTTTACAGATAATATTATATTGTTTAACAATATTATTAAATTGATNTTCAATTTCATTCANCGACAATTGACTTTCTTCNATNTNATTAATTTTTCTTTTAATATCAATCATAACTTCATTTAAACTNTCAGGATTCACAGCNTGCTTAAGGGCCAAGCGTCNATATGTTGCTACTTTGTCATCAATTTTCTCTAATGAATCATTTTCAAAATCTTTAACTAAGTATTGCTCAAGAGAATTTGATATTTCTGATAAATCTAGAAGGATAGAATTTAATTTATCAATATTTCTTGATGTATCTGAATCTAACAAATCCTTAATTTTATTTAAAATATTCAGGTTTGATGAAATTAATGTATCAATTCCAGGTGGATTTTCTCTATTAAAGTTGTCTAAAACTTCATTGAGCGATTCAATTATTTTTCTAGAATTCAAAAGGACCTTTTTTTTTTTTTCTAAGTCTCTAAATTCATCTTTTTGTGGGTTCAACAATTTAAGTTCGCCATAATCATGTTTATGAATTTCAAGATTGGTTTTCGCTTGTTCAATTATCTTTTTTTTTTTAAAAAAATCTTCTTCAACTAATTTCATTTCGTCCCATACTTTTGAAAGTTTTATTAACTTATTCTTATAATCACCAAATTCATCCAGTGTTTTCAAATGTGTTGAATTGTCTAGAAGTCCTTGCTCAGAAAACTGGCTATGCACCTCTATAACGTGTGTAGTAATTTCTTTTAATGAGTTTAAACTAACAAGATTATCATTTACCAATGCCTTACTTTTTCCATCGGTATCAATAATTCTTTTAATGATTATTTGCTCTTCACATTCTATTTCTAAAGTTGCAAGGTAGTCCTTTACTCTACTGTTATCATCAATATCAATCAAAGCACTAATAATTGTTTTTTTTTCATTATTTGGTCTTACGTTCGGTTTTATTCTTCTTCCAGATAATAAATCTAAAGAATCAAGAATCATTGACTTTCCAGCTCCTGTTTCACCTGTTAGAACACATAATCCAGACCCTATATTAATTTCTATTTTCTCAATAAGTAGTAAATTTGTAATAGATAAGTGTTTGATCATTTTAAATTAAATCAAAGTCAATATTTTCTATTTTTTGAAGGTCTAACTGTTCTTTCTTATACTTTTTTAAATTTTTATTCAGATTGTATTTCTTTACTAATGAATTTCCTTCCTGTTTCCACTTTGATTTAGGAAAATTGAATTCTAAAATTTTATATAAATAAAATGATTGCTTGACTAATCCCAGTGAAACATAAGATTCAATTAATCGATAAATTGATTCTGGTATGAGTATGGATTTTCTGTAATCTCTTAGAACAACCTTATATCTTTTTATTGCAGCAAGAAAGTCTCCATTTGATTGATAAAACTTTCCAACACTAATTTCTTTTGCAGCCAAATGGTTTTTAAGTTTTTGTAAATGTTTTTTTGATTTTTTTGAGTACTTAGAGTTAGGATAACGGTTAATTAATTCAGAAAACTCTTCAAATGCCCTTGATGAAAATTTTTGATCTAGATTAATATCAGCTATTCTTTCGAAATAAGAATATGCTTTAAGATATATAGCATAGGGAATCAATTCATGATTTGGGTTTAATTCAATAAATTTGCTTAGACTTAAAATTGCCTCATCATATTCATTTGCAGTATAATGTGCAAATCCTGTAAGCAATTGACCTCGGGATGCCCAAGGAGAATAAGGATATTGAATTTCCAGTTCTGTAAACAATTCTATAGCTTCCTCAAATTCTTTAGCTTTTAATTTTAACATGGCATTATTATAAAGATTTGCATCATCAAGGCCGGTATTGTAATTTTGAGCAAACTCTTTCTTAGACGAACATCCTTGAAAAAAAAAGCATAAAAGTATAATCAACATTGTTTTTTTCATGTTGGATATTTTTAAATAATTTGAGGAATTTATAAAGAATTATTTTTTATTAATTGGAACAAACTAACTCCCAATTGTCTTGGGATTCAAAAATTTTCTTAAGAAGTTCGAGATTTAGTTCATGTCCAGGGTGTGAGGTGTAAAATGAACCCAATATTCTGTAACCTGATAGAGAGATGTCTCCAATAAAGTCGAGCAACTTATGACGAACGAATTCATCGGTAAATCTAAGTCCTTCTTCATTAAGTACTTCTTCTTCATCTAGCACAATGGCATTTTCTAGACTGCCACCTAGAGCTAAGCCAGATTTTCTGAGATTCTCCACATCTTTGAGGAAACCAAAAGTTCGTGCACTTGCAATTTGCGATTTATAAATATTAGGGTTCAATACTAACGAGATTGACTGTTTACCTATTACTTTGTGATTGTAATTAACTTCTGTTGTGATTAACGTGTTGTCAAATGGAGAAACTCTAGAAATTTTATTATCAATTTTAACTTCGACATTTTTTTTAATTTTAAGGAACTTCTTATGAGACTTTTGCTCTTCAAAGCTTGCTTTTTCAATCATTTTTACGAATTCAAGAGAGGAGCCGTCGTAAACGGGTATTTCATTTGAATTTATATCTATAAATACATTGTCGATTTCGTATGCATAAAGCGCAGATAAAATGTGTTCAACGGTAGAAACACTATTTCCATTAATATCCGACAATACTGTGCAAAGTCTTGTAGAAACCACGTTTTTATAGTTGGCCTTTATTTCTTCGGTTTTCCCTTCGATTTGTTTTCTAAATACAATACCAGTTTCAATTGGAGCTGGGTTAAGTGTCATTTTGACTTTGTTTCCTGTATGAAGACCGATACCAGTAAAGGTAATTTTGCTTTTTAAAGTTTTTTGCCTAGTAGCGTTTAAAAATTTCGGGAGCTTTACTTCAACAAAAGAATTGTCGAGCACGGTTTTTTTATTAGGTATCATGATTATACTCTATATCAAGAAACCAATTAATCTATTCACAAAAAGTTACATTTTGTTTCAATATCTAAGCGTAACTTTCTTCTATCCAATTTTCCAATTTATCAAATGCTGTAATTATATTTCCTTTTTTTAATACATTTGAATATTCATATTTTTTATTATCTTTTGCTAGTTTGATTAAACCCAAAATTGTACTAAATTCTGGTTTATTGAAAAAATAACTACTTTTATCATTTACACCTCCAATTCTAATTTTCCTGTTAAAAATGCTCTCTGAGAGATCTGATATACCAAAAATTTTACTTGCTCCTCCTGAAAGAACGACGGATTTTATACTTACACGAGCATAAAGATCATCGAATAAATCATCTCTTATTATTTCAAGTATTTCTTCATATCTAGGCTTGATTATACCATAGAGAAAATTTCTACTTATTTCTTTATTTATATTTTTATTAGTATTAATTTCTATTTTTTCATTAAAAGGTAATGTCAAAGTTCCATTAACAATTTTTGTGTGCTCAGCTGATTCTATGGAAATATTCAATCCTTTTGAGATGTCATTTGTTACATTTTCTCCACCAAGGGGAATGATATTAGAATACGCTATCTTATTATCTTTAAAAACTGTTACTTTCGTTGATGTTGATCCAATATCTATAGAGGCAACGCCTTCTTTTTTCTCTAATTCAAACAAATTTCCAATTGCCGAAGCCACACCAGTTTCAAAAAAACTTGTAATTTCAATTTTTTTTTCTTTAAAACACTTTTGTAATCTGTCTTGAAGTTTGTTATCAATCATCAAATTAAACGAAGAAATTCCCAATTTCTTTGATTCAATTCCAATTGGATTTTCACTTATTTTATCATTAACCCTAAAATGAGTGGGTTCACTATGAATGAGGTATTTACCCTTTAATTTTGATTCGGAAACTGATTTTTTAAAAATTTTTCTAACATCTTTTTTTGTAATACTAAGTTTACCAGTATCTACTTCTATATAATTTTTTCTTGTGATCAAAGATTTATCGGTAATATTACTAAAGAAAATAAAATTACTTATATTTGATCCTTTTGGAAGACTGGTTTTAAATGCTCTGTGAATATTTTCAGATAATTTGTTATCATCAATTAGAGTTCCATTCATGAAACCAACACTTTTTTGATGATCCATTCCTAAAATAATGGGTTTATTATTTTCTACTCTAAATAAAATACAAACAACTTTGTCTGTTCCTATATCAAAAACACAAAATTTCTTTTTTTTCTTAATTAGATTCAACATTCTTTTTTACTTAAATAAACTCTGTTATTTATTCTTAAATCAAAAAAATTAAATTCCAAATATAAATCAGAATTAACTATATTCTCAAATATATCTGTAACTTTTTCAAGTTTTTTTAATGGAAAAAAAAAGCATTTCTTATTATAGAATGTAATTTTCCAACCAATGTTATTTAAAAAAAAAATTTCATTTACTTTGATTTCTTGAGACTTTTTCTCAAAAAAATTAGTTTTTAAATAAGGGATATAGATGTTGGCATTATCACCATATAAATTGATTATTTTCAAATTATTTAGATTTCTATCATAATTAAGAATTTTTCCCTCATCATCAATGAATTTTACATGATTATTCAAATTCCAACTCATGAATGGTTTTTTTTCTTTTATTGAAATCATCAAATTTCCTGCCCAATCCAACTTAAATTTATATTCTTCAATTTCATTAAAACTTTTTAACTCTTTTTTTAATTTAAAGGAGTTGAATAACCAAAAGCTTTGTCCTTCTTTTGTACTTATTTTTGACATTAAAAATTCTTTGGACATATATTTGTTGTCTATGAATATGATTTCTTTAATTATTTTTTTTTTTAATACTTTATTTATTAAATCTGTTTGTATTAACAAACTTAAAAGCGCAATTATTAAAGAAATAATTATTAAAAAAAAAAAAAATTTATTCACATTTTGCATAAGATAAGATAATTTCACATAATTCTAAAAAACTAATACCTTTGCTTTTTGCCATTTCTGGAAGTAGTGAGTTTTCTGTGAGACCAGGTTGAGTATTTATTTCGAGAAGAAAAACCTCGTCTAAAACTGTATTATACCTAAAATCCAGTCTAGACAAACAATTGCAATTTAAATTGTTATGTACTTTTAAAGATATTTCACATATTTTTTGTTTAATATTTGACGAAAGAGGTGGATCAATTACATGTTTAGCTATGTTAACATACTTGTTTGTAAAATCGTACAGCTCACTTTCAAAAATTATTTCCATTATTCCGCATATTTTATTATCTAAAATTCCAACTGTTAATTCTCTACCTTTGATGAATTCCTCATAAAAAATATTGCTTGGCCTTTTTTTTTCTAAATTTAAAAGCTGAGCATTATTCTCAATCTTTACTAAACCATTACTTGAACCTCCACAAATTGGTTTTGCAATAATCGGAAATGAATTACTTGAGAGTTGTTCTTTTTTTTTAATAGTTTTTGGATACTTAATATTTAATGATTCATAAAAAACTTTTGATAATATTTTATTCATTGCTAATGACGATGAGAGAACACCAGAATGAGTATAAGGAATCTTAAGGTAATTGAGAAATGATTGAACTTGACCGTCTTCACCAAAAAAACCATGCAAACAGTTAAAAACTTTGGTAGGTTTTGAATCTATTAGATCATTAACAAACTTTTTGCAGTCAGAACCAACATCTATTATGGTTGTGTTATACTTTTGTTTTAGTTCCTTGCACACTTGATTTGCTGTGAGGATTGAGATTTCTCTCTCATCAGAAAACCCTCCACGCAGTATAGAAATTCTTTCAGATTTTTTTAAATTTTCCAACTCTTAATAGCTCCCAATTTAACTCGACTTCAAATTGATTCCAAACCTTATTTTTTATTTCCTCACCAAGAAGTTCAATATCCAATGATGATGCAAGGTTTTCATTAATAAGGAAATTTGAATGTACCTCTGAAACTTTAGCACCTCCAATTTTCTTTCCTCGGTATTTAATAGCATCTATTAATTTCCAAGCTGAATGTTTTGGTGGATTAGTAAAAGTACTTCCTCCTGTTCTGGAAGCAATAGGTTGAGTTTTTTTTCTTTTATTTGAAATTTCATTTATTTTTTTTTTAATTAATTTCTTATCACCTTGATTAATTTTAAATCTGGCTTCAATTATAATATGTTGACTGGAAAATGAACTTTTTCTATAACTAAAATCAATTTCATTTTTTTTTAAAATTTTTAAATTTAATTGTTTATCAACAATTGTACAGTCGATTAAGTTGTCACTTATCTGAGCCCCAAAGCAACCTGCATTCATTTTCAAGTTGCCTCCAATTGTTCCTGGAATTCCGCTCAAAAACTCAAATCCAGAAATATTATTTATTAGACAGAATCTTGAGACTTCGAGATCTTTTACTGCTGCACCAACCGAAAGTATTGAGTTTTTATTAGAAACTTTTATTTCTTTGAAACTTTTACCTAGTTTTATAACAACCCCACTGAACCCACCGTCACGTATAAGTAGATTTGAGCCACCACCTATCACTAAAATAGGAAAAAATTTTCTATAAGTTTTTAAAATACATTTTAGTTGATCAACCGTATCTACGTTATAGAAAATTTTACAGTTACCACCAGAGCCAAACCATGTTTTTTTTCCTAATTCATAGTTGAATTTAACAGATGAAAGATGAAAAAGTTTATTTAGCATTACTTTTTATAAATTCAGAAAATTTCAACGCTTTTTTGGAACTTTGTCCTGCTCCCAAAAAAATAATGTTATCACCATTTGCAAAGTAATCACTAATAGTCTTGTTGTCATTGACTTTTCCATCTAAAGGAATGACAACTTTTCTTGTGTATTTTTTTTTTAAAAGCATGCAAATCTTATTGTTAGTTATTGAGGGGTCAATCTTTTCGCTTGCATTGTAAATAGGTAAAACAAAAATTATGTCAGATAACAGAAAGCTGTTTATAAATTCTTTTTTCAGTTCTTTAACCCGGCTGTAACGGTGTGGCTCAAATACTGAAATTAATTTATTTCTCGTTATTGATTTAAGAGCTTTCAAAGTAACATTTATTTCAGCCGGATGGTGTGCATAATCATCAATTATCATATTATTTTTATTTTTAAAAATTATTGAAAATCTTCTTCTAACTCCTTTAAAATTTTTCAATGATTTTTTAATACTTGTATCTGATAATTGCAAACCCTTAGAAATGCTGTAAGCACAAACTGCATTTAAAATATTATGTGAACCTAACAATGGAATCATTATATTTTTAAGAGTATACATTTTTTTTAGATTTATTTTTATATCGAAAATAGAGTAGAAATTTTCGTTTATTCTTTTGGTTTTAATGTTTAAGGCTTGAAAATCTGAATTCTTAGAGAATCCATAAGTTAGTAATTTCTTTTGTTTAAGTTTTCCAAGTATTGCTCTTACGTTATTATTATCAATATTGATAGAAATAAATCCATAAAAAGGAATATTTTTAGCATATTTTATGAATGCCTTTTTAACTTCCTCAATATCTTTATAAAAATCAACATGTTCAAAATCGATGTTGTTAATAACTCCTACTGTTGAAGGCAGCATAGTAAAGGATCCATCAGACTCATCTGCTTCAGCAACAATCCATTCACCATTACCTAATTTTGCATTTGCATCAATTCCATTAATTATTCCTCCATTTATGATGGTAGGATCAATTCCTGCATCTTCTAGAATACAAGCAATTAAAGAAGTAATTGTTGTTTTTCCATGAGAGCCTGCAATAGTTATTGATTTTTTTAATCGCATTACTTCTGCCAACATCATTGCTCGCGAATATATAGGAATTTTCTTTCTTTGAGCTTCTAAGATTTCTATATTTGACTTTTTTATAGCCGACGAATGTACAACAATATCAACA
Source organism: Pelagibacteraceae bacterium TMED65 (assembly GCA_002167215.1). The sequence goes on along the minus strand of NHDS01000028.1, from coordinate 61,841 downwards.
TTTTTAAGGTTATTCGGTTGATGTTTGTTAAAAATTTTTAAACCTTTACTTTTTAAACGTTTTGTTATCAGATTATCGTTGATATCACTTCCTGATATTTTAAACTTTTTTTCATGTAGAACCTCTGCTATTGCACTCATCCCAATCCCACCAATGCCAACAAAATGTATATTCTGCTTTTCAATCATTTTGATTTAATATTTTATTAATTAGTTTCGATAGTGTTAAGTTGATATTAGTCTTAGTATTTTTTTTTAATTTATATGAATTTTGTTTTAAAAAAATATATTTCTCAATTATTTTGATCTCACTTTCCAATTCAATTTTTTTCTCATCTAAAATAATACAATTATTCTTTTTCTTAAATTCAATTGCATTTAAATATTGATGATTATTAATGGAGCTAGGCAATGGTACGAGGATCACAGACTTTTTGAAAGACTGAATCTCAGCTAATGTTGACGCACCACATCTTGATATAATTACGTCAGCATTATTATATTGTTCATATATATTCTCAAAAAATTCTTCGACTTCACAATTTAACTTCATTTGATTGTAAATTTTTTCAAGTTCTTCCTTATAACCTTTTCTGGTCTGTTGAATTATTAATAATTTTTTTTTATTTTTTCTACTAAAGTTTGAAATTATTCTTGGTATAATAGTTGAAAAGGACAGAGCTCCTTGACTCCCTCCAACAATAAAGATTGTCTTTTGCAAACTCTTTTTTTTGGTTTTTAAATTATTTTTTCTAATAGGAATTCCAGTATATACTGAACCTTTACTAGCATTCTTTGTATTTTCAAAAGTTAGAGCTATATTTTTTGTTAAATAAGATAATATTTGGTTAGCTCTTCCCATTACTGCATTTTGCTCATGAATAATAATTTTAATATTCAATAATTTAGCGGCAATAATTGATGGAATTGAAGTATAACCTCCAAAACCAACAACAAGATCAGGTTTATAATTAAAGAAAATAAATATAGATTGAATAATTCCAATGAATATTTTGAATAAATAAAATGGAAGAAAAATATTAAATTTTATTCTGGATGATTCGATCTTAAAGTAATTGAGTTTACGTTTAATTAAAATGTTCTCAGTTCTTTTATCAATTAAAAAATAATATTTATTATCTTCGTCTGTTTCCATAAGAGAAATTGCTGGAAAAACATGCCCACCTGTACCACCTGCACTAAGAAATATTTTTTTAGGCATTTTTATCCTCTCTTATAAGTGATAACAAAAATCCGATAATGATTGAACAAGATATAAAAGATGACCCTCCATAAGAAATAAAGGGTAGTGTCATGCCTTTAGTAGGAATAATATTTAGTGTGGAGGAGATATTTATAATAACCTGAAAAAGCAATATATTTGCTAGTCCAGTTATTGAGTTTATTACAAAAAAATTTTTAGAATTCTGAGAGACAATATTTGCTCTAATATATAATATTAAATATAGTAGAATAATTAATAAAGATAAAACACCACCCAATTCTTCAGCNATTAAAGCAAAAATAAAATCNGAGTGAACGTCAGGAAGTGTTTTTGCAACTGTGCCNTCACCAATACCTTTACCAAANAGCCCCCCATTTTCAAAAGATTTTAGTGATTTNGTGATTTGGTAATTGTCACCAACATCAGAAAATAAGAAATTCATTATCCTAAATTTTACGTGGTCTAGACTCAAAAAAGATATTAGAAATACTACAACAAAAACTATTATAACTGGAATTAAAATTCTTATATTAATTTTTGTGGTGAACAATTGAACTAACCATGCAGCAAATATTAAAATAAACATTCCAAAATCTGGTTGTAGTATCAATACTGCAGAAATTATTATTAAACACAGAAAATTTACATAAATTGAGTAGTCTTCTTTAAACCTGTATCTCCCTAATAAAACTGCGCTCACTATTATAAACGATGGTTTTAATAATTCTGATGGTTGAAAAGAGAAGTTAAAAAATTTTATCCATCTTGTTGCTCCTTTCGTTTCAGGAAAGAAGAAGATTGCAACAAATGATAAAACTATAGCTAGACNAAAAAGAAAAAAAGAACANAATATTAAATTCCTNAGGGAAAGTTGAGATGTGAAGANAATAATAAAAATTCCAAGAAGGCAAAATATCAAATGTTTTTTTAGAAGTAAATTAGATGAAAAAGAAAACTTTCCCTCTAAATGTTGAGAGATACTGGTAATTGAAATAACTCCAAATAAAAAAAGGATCAATGTTGGTATAAGAATCAATTTATCAGTATTTCCCCACCAATTATTGTCTTTGACAATTGTGTTTTCAGTGTTCATTAACTTTAATTTTTTTATTAACTAATTTTTTAAAAATACTACCCCTCATTTCAAAATTTTTGAACTGATCAAAAGACGCACAAGCTGGAGAAAGTAAAATACTTATTTCATTTTCGAATTTTTTTGCATCATGAAATGCTTTCTCAAAAGCTTCTTCAAGGGTNGNGAATTTTAGACATTTTATATAGTTTCCATTCAAAAAACTTTTTATCTTTTCTCCTGACTCTCCAAAACAATATGCTCGAATAATATTTTGTAGATTTTTCTCNATACCCTTNAGACCACCTTTTTTTTCTCTGCCCCCTAATATCCAAAAAATATTTTTAAAAGATTTTATAGCTGTTTTAGCTGAATTAACATTTGTTGATTTGCTATCATTGTAGAAATGAATATTTTTGTATTTTCCTAAAAACTCAATTCTATGCTCTAAATTANCAAGTTTNTTAATNGATTTTATAAAATCTTCTTCACTTTGTTTNAGTAAATACCCAGAAACGTANGAAGCAAGTAAATTTCTAAAGTTATGCTCAGCTTGAGTAAAGTTTATTTTATCCCTAGGAATTACAATTTCTTNATTAATTAAATTGTTTATTATTGAAATAGAATTTTTATTTTGGTTTAAATAAATCTCNGCATCTNTTTTATGTTTTGAACTTATCNTAATAAGTTTNGATTTGAATAATTTTTNAAAGTTTTTAGCAATTTTTTTAGTATATAAGTCGTCGATACAAATTATTGCTGTATCGTTTTTATTTTGATTTTTAAAAATATTAAGTTTTGACTCAATATATTCTTTCATCGTTCCATGCCAATCTAGATGATCTTTTGAAATATTTAACAAGAAAGCTTGATCAAACTTAAGCTCTTTAATTTTTGAAAGTTGAAAAGATGAAATTTCGATTATTAACTTTGTGTTTCTATTTATTTCTAGATCTGTAAAGGGTGTTCCAAAGTTGCCACATATTTTGCACTCAAATTTATTATTATGAGAAACTATTTTTTGAATAAAATGGGTTGTGGTAGATTTTCCATTTGTGCCTGTTATTCCAATAAGATAATTTTTATAATTAAGTAAACAAAGAAACTCTAAATCNGTTATNATTTTGATTCTTAATTTTGAAGCTAGAGTCACTGCTTTGTGNGGTTTGGAAGCTAGATGATTTATACCAGGACTTAAAACTAAAAAACTACATTTTTTAAGAGTACATTCGTTAACAGGAGAAAAATTAAATTTTTTATTCTCTAATAANTTTCTTGTATCAANATTATCATCCCAGCAATAATAAGAAATATCTTTTTTCAACAAAAATTTAGCAAGTGAAGTCCCTGATTTTCCCATTCCGAGCAAAAAAACGCTTTTATTAAGTTTTTTTTTCATCTGAGTTTTAAGCTTGCCAATCCTATTAAAGCCAGGATGATTGATATGATCCAAAACCTNATAACGATNGTTGACTCTGACCAGCCTTTTTGCTCAAAATGATGATGGATTGGAGCCATTCTAAAGATTCTTTTTCCTGTTAATTTAAATGAAATAACTTGAGCGAATACTGATAAAGCCTCCAAAACGAAAATGCCTCCAATTATAGAAAGAATCACCTCGTGTTTGGTGGCGACAGCTATTGCTCCTATTGTACCNCCCATAGATAAAGAACCAGTATCCCCCATAAAAACCATGGCAGGAGGTGCATTAAACCAAAGGAATCCAAGACCAGCACCAATCAAAGAAGCACAAATAATTACAAGCTCTCCAGTATCATTCACATAGGGAATTTTTAGATAATCAGAATAAATCAAATTACCCGTAAAATAAGCTATAAAAGCAAAAGAGAGAGAAGTGATCATTATAGGTCCAATTGCCAAACCATCAAGACCATCTGTTAAATTTACAGCGTTTGCACTGCCAACAATTACAAGTGAGGCGAATAGGTAGTAAAAGATTCCAAGATCNANAAAATANCCTTTGGTAAATGGAATAAAGACNACNTTTATTAAATCNGGATTAATNATTTTATTAAAAACATATACAAATAAAAAACATATTATAAATTCAACTACTAATCTATGAGAACCTTTAAACCCTTCAGAACTATTATTTTTGAGTTTTTTATAATCATCTAATGCTCCAATTATTCCAAATAAAATGGTTATACTAAATACTAACCAAACGACTTTACTACTTAAATCTGCCCATAAAACAATAGATATAAAAAGTGAGATTAAAATTAGCATACCACCCATTGTTGGGGTGCCTATTTTGTTTAAAAGGTGACTTTTGGGACCATCTTTTCTNATAGGTTGCCCTTTTTTCTGTACACTTTTAAGTTTTCTTATAAATTTGGGCCCTAANAACAATGAAATTAAAAANGCAGTGAATAAAGCACCACCAGCTCTAAATGTTAAGTAGTTAAATAAATTTAAAAAACTAAAACTTTCAACTAGAGGTATCAAAAAGTGGTAAAACATCTAGATTGATCTCCTTAATTCTGCAGAAACAAGATGTAGTTTTGTTGAGTTGGATCCTTTTATCATAATAACATCTTTATTTTGAATGGTGTTCAATAATTTATTCAAAACATCTTTATAATTAAAAAAATGGAATTTTGAAAAATTACTGGGTAACTTCTCAAAAATTATTTTTGAGTGATTTCCTAGAGTTATAGTAACGTCAGGTTCATTATCTAATAAAACTTTAATCATTTTCTTATGGAAATCTTCAGACATATGNCCTAATTCTAACATATCTCCAATAACGCATATAGTTCTTGTTTTNATTGATTTATAATTTTTCAAATTTTTNATTGCCTGAGTAAGAGATTCTGGATTTGAATTATAAGATTCATCAATTAAAGAGAAAGTATGATTTTTTTTCTTAATTTTTAGAAGCTCTCCTCGACCTTTGATGGGACTCAAATTTTCAATTATTGGTAAAATTCTTTTCATTCGAACTTTTAAAATCTTTGCTAAACAAAGAATTACAGCTACATTTTGTGNCCAGCTTATAAAAGTTTTATTATTATNAATTTTGAAAAGNTCGTCCCAAAAGGTAAAGGTCCAACTATCTTTTTTTTTTATATTCTTAACTATTTTTATGTTACTATCTTTATTGATTCCGAAAGTAAAAATTTTCTTAGTTTTTTTTGCTGCTTTCAAATACATAAATTTATGGTACTTGCTATCACGTGGAATTATTGCAATGGAGTTCTTATCAAGATAATTAAAAATTTGAGACTTTTCTTCGACTATTTTCTTTATAGGGTTTTTAAAATTTCCCGCGTGAGCTGATCCAATATTAGTTATAATTGATATATTTGGATTAGCTATTTTAGATAACTTNTTAATTTCACCAGGTGAATTCATTCCAAGTTCTAAAATACATAATTNAGTATTTTTAGGCATGTTAACTAATGTTANAGGCATACCAATTTGATTGTTNAAATTTCCAAATGTGCAATATGAAGTCTTCTCATTCTTGAAGGTTTCAAATATCCATTCTTTAAGTGTCGTTTTCCCGCTACTTCCAGTTATACAAATAGTTATCAAATTTTTAATTCTTCTTCTTGAGTATTCAGCTAGCATAGATAAAGATTTCATTGTATTATTAACAAAGATAAAGTTTCCTTGAAAATCTATTATTGCCCTTTTTTTTATATTAACCAATGATGCAGATGCTCCATTTTTAAAAGCTTCTTTTATAAAATCATGTCCATCATAGTTTTGTCCTTCAATTGGAATGAANAGTTCACCTTTTTTTATTGTTCTGGTATCAATTGAAATTCCAGAAACCTCAATTTGAGNCTTGGTATTATTAATTTTTAAAGCAGAATTTATGTCCGTNGTTGTCCAAAGTGTCATATTTTTCTCAAAATGTTTTTAGCTATTTTTTTATCACTAAAACTGTATTTTCTATTCCTGATTANTTGATAATTTTCATGACCTTTGCCAGCAATTAATANAAGGTCATCGGTCTCCAGTTTCTTAATAGCTGATTCAATTGCTTTTGATCTGTCTCNGATTAAAACAATTTTGTTAAGTTTTTTTTTNTCTAACCCTCTAANCATGTCATCTATTATTTCTTTTGGATCTTCAAATCTTGGGTTNTCGTTNGTTATAAATACTTTATCTGAGTGNTCAAGTGCCNTATTTGTCATTTCTGGCCTTTTAGTCTTATCTCTATCTCCNCCACACCCAAATACAANATACAGCTTACCTAAAGTAATCTTTCTCAATGAGTAAAGTACTTTGGAAAGTGCATCTGGNGTATGCGCATAGTCGATATATACACGNATATTCCTTTTATCAAAAATTTTTTCAAGTCTACCCTCNGGATTTTTAAGCTCTTTTAAATATACTAAATGTTCTTGCCTTAATCTTTTATTAAAAACCATAATAAGTGCACATAGTTTATTTTGAATTTCGAATTCACAAAAACATTGAATNTTTATNNTAATTTNTTTTTGATTTAGCAAAANAGTAATTTNAAAATAATCATTNACTCTTTTTGTTTTTAAAATTNTTAAAAAATTAGCTTTCTTNCCATAATCTAGAACTTTAACGTTATTCTTTTTACAAATATTGAAAAAGTAATCCGCATATTTTGAATCCGAGTTTATTACTGCGATTGAGCTTTTTTTAATGTGTGATGAAAACAAAATAGATTTTGAATTTTTATAATTATTAATATTAATATGATAGTCCATGTGATCTATAGATAAATTGGTAAAAGCTACTACGTCAAACTTTAAGGGGTATAGTCTCTTTTGTTCAAGTCCAATGCTCGAAGCTTCAAAAATAATATTGTTACAACCGTTTTTCCATAATTTATTTAAAATTTGATGGTTTGATATCACATCTGGTGTAGTGAGTTTGATTTTTCCTGAATTTTGTTTATCACTTTTAATACCAAGCGTTCCCACAGATGCAGAATTTATATTTTTTTTACTCCATATTTGTTTGACATAAGAAGCCACACTTGTTTTTCCGTTAGTGCCTGTGATTGCAAATTTATTTTTTATCTCACTAGGAAAAACAATAGAAGCAATCTCAGATATTAGAATTCTTACATCATCGGTTTTGATGAAAGTGATTCTTTTAAATTCAGGTGAATCCAAATTCAAATTCGATTTTGATGATATAATTACTGCAATATTTCTTAAGTTTGAAAATTCATTTAGAAAAATTTCCCCATTAAACAATTTCCCTTTTATCGCAGCAAATATAAAGTTATTTTTAATATCTTTTGAATGTAATGAAATACCTTTCACAGGAAAATTGTTTTTATGTTTAACTTCTTTTTTAAGTTTGCATTTTTTTAAAAGCGTTTTTAAATCAAACTCTTTCATCTCTTTGCATAATTGTTAGAGTTAATTATTGGTGAAATTTTTTTTACAATTCTCGAAAATGTTGGTGCTGCCGTGTTCCCTCCTGTATTGTCAGATGCTCCAATAAAATTTTTTTTTGGTTCGTCGAATAATACAAAAGTCAAAAATTCAGGCTTATTCGCAGGAAAGACACCTATAAATGAAGTAATAACCTTTTTCTCTGAATAATTTCCCATCTCTACTTTTTTTGAAGTTCCAGTTTTTCCTCCGATCGGCACACCATCAACAATAGCTAATTTTCCGGTTCCTTGATTAACAATTTTCTGAATTAAAATATTGATTTTATCTGAAGTTTTGGCGGATAAAATTCTCTTTTTTGTTTTAATTTGATTTAAACTTATTACTTTTGGTTGAATTTTATAACCTCCATTAACAAGAGTTGAAAATGCTGTAATTAAACTTATTGGGGATAAAGAAATTCCATAACCATAACTAATAAATTTAGAATGTGCATTCCAACTGTTAGGTAATTTATTCGCAACAACATTTAGACCATTTATATTTAACTTTTCGGTTAAACCAACTTTTTGAAAAAATTTTCTTTGTAAATCAAAACCCAATGATTCTAGAATCTTTACACTCCCCACATTAGACGACTTAATAAAAACATCATCAAAACTTAAAAATGAATTTTTTATATGATTATCCTTAATATTTTTCTCGTTTGTTATTTGATAACCCATTGAAATCTCAAATTTTTCGTTTTGTGAGTTAGATTCTGATTCATATGCTATTGCTGCATTAAATATTTTTAGGGTAGATCCCATCTCATACCTAGCTTCTGTAATCAAATTATTTTCTGTTTTTGGCAGAATAGATTTTGGATAATTGGGGTTAAAATCAGGCAATGAGACCATTGATAATATCTCGCCAGTATTTACATTCATTACAGTTGCTAGTGCTGAATTAGCTTGATAATTATCCATACTCTTAAGAAGTTCATCTCTGACAATATTTTGAATTCTTAAATCAACGGTTAATTTTAAGTCTTTCCCGTAAGATAAATATTTGTTTTGATTTTTTTCAAGTTTACTGCTTATACTCATCGTTTTAAGTCCAGTTATATGAGAAAATATATTGTGTTGTGGATAAACACGTTTTGAAGAGTTATGTAGCTTAATAGCAGGGTCTCCAAGCAATTTTAATTTATTTATTTCAGATAATGAAATATCTTTTTTAACAAGAACATATTGATTTTTTTTGAAAATTTGTTCAAAAAATAAAGGTTCTTTATTATTGAAAATTTTGATCAAACTTTCCTTTAACTTTCTTTTATTTAAAGATTTTTTTAAATCAATATATAAATCCTTTGTTTCTAAAGAAGTCGCAACTATCTCGCTATTTTTATCAAGTATTTTTCCACGTTTATTTAAAACTTCTTCATTTCTAGAAATATAATCGGTTTTTACATTAGTTGTTGTAATGATAAGATTAAATGAAATAAAAATTACAAAAGATACTGTAAGAAGAGAAATAAATAGATTAGATTTTTTCGCAAAATTAATTTTTTGTCTTTTCTTTTCATTATTAATAAGATCATTTTTATCCTGAAAATTAATATTTTTTGTCTTAAATGATCTGTGGTTTGGTTTTACATTGTCAAAATTAAAATTTTTTTCATTATTCATTTATTTTCCTCTAGTTTTTTTATATCTGATTGTAAAATCGGAATAAAATCAAATTGATCTCTATTCAAACTTTCTAGTTCTTGCGGTCTGGTAGCGTATGAAATATCAGTTTCTAATTTCTCGATTATAGAATCAATTTTTAGAATCTTTTGATTGATATTTGAGATTTTCTTTTCTTGGTTAGCTATCATTAATTTGACACTAATAGTTAAAGTTACTGTTGAAAAAATAATAAAAAAACTAAAAAACTTCATGACTTTTCTGCAACTCTCAATTTTGCAGATCTTGATCTTGGATTCATTTTAATTTCCTCAAAGGATGGTGTTAAAGGTTTTTTTGTAATTATTTTAAAACCAAATTTTGGTTTTGAGCTTGTAAGATTTATTTGTTTTTCTGAAACATTCTTTTTGAAGAAGTTTTTAACTAATCTGTCTTCTAATGAATGGAAAGCAACAACTATTATCCTTGATTTATTATTAAGGATATGAAGGCTTAATTTCAGAATTTCCTCTAATTCTCTCAACTCTTCGTTAATATAAATTCTTAGAGCTTGAAAAACTCGAGTTGCAGGATGTTTGAATTTACCACTGTTGATTTCTTTTACAATTTCTGATAGCAACATCGTAGTGTTAATTCTTTTTTTTTTTCTAAATTCAATAATTGATCTGGCAATTTTTCTTGAATTTCTTTCATCACCATAGTAATAAAAAATATCACTCAAGTCTTTTTCATTAAATTCATTAACTACAATTTCTGCAGTTAACTTTTGTGTTGTATCCATTCGCATGTCCAATGGACCATCATTAGAAAATGAAAAGCCTCGTAATGGATTATTAAGTTGTGTGTTAGAAACTCCTAAGTCTAAAACTATTCCATCAATACGATCTTCTTTATATTTTTTTAGTAAAAGGTTTATATTGCTTAGTTTTTCAACATTAAAAATAAATCTTCGACCAAACTTTTTTTTTAATTCTTCAGCAAATTGTTTTGACTGATGATCTCTGTCGATTGCGAAAATTTTACAATTTGCCTTGTTAAGAATTTCCCTGGAATAACCTCCTTGTCCAAAAGTTCCATCCAGGTAAATTTTTTTATCTTTTGGATTTAGAAGAGAAACAACTTCGTCGACCATCACAGGTAAGTGTGAAAGGTTAGACATTTTAGTTTGCTTGTCTTCTCAGAAAAGCTGGTATTTGAAGAAGGTCATCATTAACATCATTCTCAGAATTATTGCATTCCTTTTCCTCTTGATTAATTGCAGGACTGTCATCTTGATCATTTGTGTTCAAAAACCTAACACTCTCATCTTCTATGACGATTTTTTCATTTTCATCAGTGATATTGTCATTATCTTCATCTGATATTTCTTGAATCTCATTAATAAATTGTTTCTTACTGTATTCCTCATCATTTAGTATTTTTTTATTATCAACACCAGTTTTTATAGTTTTATTTCCAAAAATAAATCCAAAAAGAGATTTCTTTTCTGATAAACCTCTTTCCGGATGTTGTTCATTGAGAATTTTTTCTTCATTTTCTAAATTTACATTTTTTTGAGATTTACTTGGCTGACGCAAATCAACCAAAAAACTAGGTTGATTACCAATCTTTTCTTCAACTTCTTGATTGATATCTTGATCAATATTCTGAGAATTCATTAAATTATTATCAGTTTCTTCGTTAATTAAATTGCTGTAATAGTTATCAGAATCTATACCTGTTGAAATTACAGAAATTTTAAATTTTCCATTATAACTGTCATCCTTTTGAAGACCAGAGATTATATTTGCGTCTTCATCTGCCTCTTCTCTAATTTTATTATTTGCAAGGTCAATATCTTGAAGTGTTGTATCGTCTCCACATGTAATATTTATAAGAACTCCCTTTGCTCCAGACATAGAATTATTTTCTAAAAGTGGATTGGAAATCGCTTTTTCAGTAGCTTCAATCACGCGACCTTCACCTTCGGCAACACCTGTTCCCAAATGAACTTTACCTGTCTCACTCATCACACTTTTTACATCGGCAAAGTCATGATTCATAATCCCTGGTTTTACCATTAAATCAATAATACTTCTTACACCGTCAATTAAAACATTATTTGCTAAATGAAGTGAGTCGGTAACCGGAGAATCAGGTCCTGCAACAGCAAAAATATTTTGATTTGGAATAACTACTAAATTATCTACAAATTTCTGTAATTCAGCTACACCACTTTCAGCCTTTTCTGACTTTCTTTTTCCTTCATATTGAAATGGTTTGGTTACCACGCCAACTGTAAGTATATTATTCTCTTTTGCAATTCTAGCTATTACTGGAGCAGCTCCAGTTCCAGTACCACCGCCCATTCCAGCTGTTAAAAAAACCATATTGGAATTTTCAATGTATTCTTCTATTTCATCTAAAACTTCTTCTGCTGCTTTTTTACCCAATTCTGGATTCCCTCCTGCGCCTAAACCTTGAGTGCAAGATGGGCCTAATTGCAGTGTTTTTTCTACCTTGGAGTGTTTGAGTTGTTGACTATCTGTATTGACATTTAAAAAATCAACTCCTTCCACGCCAGAATCTACCATTGCATTAATAATATTTCCTCCAGTCCCACCAATTCCTATAACTAAGATTCTTGGGGACAGATTGTTACTTTGAGATGGCATTTTAAGATGAAGAGTCATAGTTTCTCCTTGTCAGATCCCTTTGGGGATTGGTTTAAGTCTAGGGTTAAGATTTTTTTTAGTTGCTATTTTAATTGTTTCCATTTTTTTCTTTCTGTAGGAAGTAGGATTCCACATTTGAAATGTCGGACCAAGCCCTACAAATAATACTTCATTTGAGATTGAGGCATGATTTATCAGGTTTTTAGGAAGTATGATTCTTCCCTCTTTATCAAAAGGAAGTCTTTCAGCTTCTCCAAAATATAATGAGATGAGATCAAATTCTTCTTTTGAATATTCATTATTTCTGTCTAAACTATCCGAAATATTCTCCATTCTATCAATACCGCAGGCGTCAATTGAATTATTTTGGTAAGAAGGAAATGCTATGACTCCTTTGAAGGTTTGCTTTTGCAAGCTATTTCTGAAAGTAGAAGGGACGGATACTCTGCATTTAGCATCCATTCTATTTACTATTGTTGACAAAAATAAAGCCATAAAAATTCCTTACATGGGATATTATGGGATTTTATGGTATTTTCAACCATTTTTCAACAAAAAATTTTCAATTGCAAACTAGATGGCATGTAAGCCGGATTCTGTACCTTATAAAGTCAAGGCTGTGACTATTAATCTTGGATTGATGTTACCAGCAATCTCTAGCGTCCTACCACACCTAAACGCAGAGCAACGTTTGTCACAAAATGACTAGGTTTCTTGGACTTGCTCCCAAAGGGGTTTACAATACCATTCTTGTTACCAAGCATGTGGTAAGCTCTTACCTTACCTTTTCACCCTTACCGTTTCCGGCGGTATATTTTCTGTTGCACTTTCCCTAGGGTTACCCCCGCCGGAAGTTATCCGGCTTTGGTGCTCTGATGAGTCCGGACTTTCCTCCTTAAAAGGCAGTCACACAGCCATCTAGTTAATATAATTAAATTTTGAAAGTAGAAAAAAATCAAGATTTTTTTATTTTTAACAAATTATACGAAATTTTAAGAGTGGTGCTTGTGGGAACTCTGCCAATCAATTCAGGAATAAATCTTCTGTGAAATGCTTCTAGAACTTTTTTAATTTTCTTATCATCTTTTAATTTCTCTAGATTGGGATAACCAATTTCCCTAAGATTAAGAATAAGTTCATGATTTTGGCTAGTATTTAAGATTTTATTAGATGGTTCTTCTTCTATCCAAACAGCAACGTTTTTTTTTGCTAGCTCCTTCCAAGGGAAAAATTTTCCTGGATCAATTTTTCTCAATGGAGCAATATCACTATGTCCTAAAATATTAAATATAGAGATTCCGAATTTTTTCATTAAGTATTTTAGTAAATTTATTAGAGAACTTATTTGACTCTTTGGATAATTTGCAAATTTTTTCTCTCCAGAATTAACAATTTCAATGCCTATTGATCTACTATTAATATCTTCCATTTGATCCCAATTAGAAATACCGGCATGCCATGCCCTTTTTGTTTCACAAACTAAATTATAAATTTCACCATTGGTATCTATTAAATAATGTGAACTTACTTTTCTTATATTATCTGATAAAAGCTCAACAGACTTGGCTAAATTATCAGTTTCAGTGTAATGTAAAATTATAAATTCAATCTGAGCTTTTCTATTATCAAAGTTATCTGACTTAAAGTTGTGTGATATATCTGGTTGACTCATAGGAAAATGTCTTTATAAAAGTTTTAAATGATAAAATTTGTATTTACCATAATCTCATTAATTCTGTGTTCATTCAATGGTTTAAAATCCAAGGAGTTAGTTTTTGCGTCCAAAACTGTCTCAAATTTTTATATGAGCCCAAATTTAGAATCCCCAGTGATTTATCCAATAGACATAGGAAAAGAAATGGTTCTAATTGAAGAAAAACAAGAGTGGATGAATCTTATGGATAAACAAACTGGTTTGGTTGGTTGGTCTTTAAGTGAAAATTTCTCTTTAGAAAAACCCAAAGAAAAATTGTCAATTAAAAATTATGAAAAATCATTCGAAATCTTTAAAGAAAGAGTCTTGGAAATGAGTAAATCAATCAAAGAAGCTATCTCAATTGAAACATTTATAGATGTTGAGCATTTAGGTGGAGCAGCAGCAGCAATTATTGCTGACGACGAATGGTTTAAAGGTAGAAGACATGCTAATCAAGCGTTTCAGGTTTACGAACTTTGGAAAAATCAAAATCAAAGTCCATCATTCTTATCATTCAGAAATTCTTCAAAAGAAGAGCAGTTCATCATACTTTCCGGTCCTCATAGGCCTAGATATTTAAAATCATCAAAATAGTGTTTAGAAGGATAACTAAACTCATATTATTTACCACAGCTTCAGTGATTTTGTTTTTATTGATTTTCCCCCTATTAATTGACAAAAAAAAAATTATTCATTCTTTGAATAATAAAGTAAATAAAGAATTAAATTTAGAATTAGATTTTGACGAAAATATTAGAATATCTCTTATCCCGTTCCCAGAGTTGACGGTCAATAATTTGTCGATTTCAGATAAGATGAAGACTTTTAATGTCAACATTCCTGATGTTGAAATTATTTCAACATGGAGTTCTATTTTTAAATTTGACCCTAAAATACAATCAATAAAATTAAACTCTCCAGTGATAAAACTTGAGAAAATAAAAACATCAAAAAGAAACATTATTTTTATCAAAAATAGCGAAGAGAGCAAACTAATTCAGATGAAGCGTTTTATGAAAAGGTTTAAAAAAATAATAGTTGATAACGGATCTTTGCATTTTTTTAATTCTAATGTTTCACATGATTTAAGAAATCTGAATTTACAAATCAAAAAGTCTGATTTTTATTTTCTTAATGCTGACTTCAGTTATCTTAATTACAAATCCTTTTTTAAGATTAATGCAAAGACCAAAGATTTCTCAAAAATAAAATACGACATTAATCAATTATTTGATAATAAAAATGAAATTTTTGGTTCAGGAATTCTAGAAATAAAAAACCAAGATATAGATTTAACTGGAAAATTATTTAGTGAGGAACTTAACTTTTTTCAATTAAAAGATTTATTTGCAATGATTAAACAAAAAAAAGAAAATATTAAGAAAGTTTCTTTGGATAATAAACAGATAAACTTAAATCTAACCTTCGATTTTGATAAATTAATTTTCAACAATATTACTATTGAAAAATTAAAATTTAAAACGGTTTCAAACAATAAAGGTATTATCCTAAAAAACATACAAGCTAATTATCTCAAATCCCTTATTAAAGGAGAAGTAAAATACTTTTATGCGAATCAAAATATTAACGGTCAAATCAAACTCTTTGATTTTCTTGTGGAAAAAAATCTTTCCGAAAAATCAAATTTTGGTTTTAATAAAGCATTATTTGATTGTGAGATTGATTTTTTTACGAATAAAAAGACCTCAAATTTTTTTAATAATTTACGAGCGGATGGGGAATGTGATGCTGATAATGCTAAGCTATCAGGACTTGATATTGAAAAGTTATCAAAAGGTGTTGACAATTTAAATACCTTCCAAGATTTTTTTGATTTGTTTAATAAACGAAAGATGCAGGGAGTTACCAACATTGACTCGGTATATATAAAATTCGGATTTTCTAAAGGAATCCTTAATATAAAAAAAATGGAGGCAAAACAAAGAAATGTCAAAGTAATTAGTTTTGGAAACTATAATCTAAAGAAAGATAAAATTAACTTTAAGAATAATATCTTTATTAAGACTGAAAAATATAAAAATTTGCCAAGTTTTGATGTACTGATAAAAGGATCCTCTAAAAATTATGATGTAAGCTATGATTTTGATAAGATAAAGTCGGCGGTGTTGACTGGGGGAATAAATTCTATTCTTAAAGAAAAAAAGAAAATTGTAATCGACCCTAAATCATTCAAAAAGTTGATTGATAAGAATAAAAAAGAATTTAACCCTGAAAATATAATTGATCTATTTCTAAATTAGCTAATTTTTGTCATTTTTAATGGATCAATAATTTCATCGAATTCAGAGGATTTTAAATATTTTAATTTAATGGCTGCTTGCTTCAATGAAATCCCTTCGTTGAATGCTTTCTTTGCAATTTTGGATGCCTTTTCATAACCAATCTTAGGGTTTAGTGCAGTAACAAGCATTAAGGAGTTTTCAAGATTTTCTCTCAATTTTTTTCTATTTAATTCTATGCCGTTGAAACATTTATTTACAAAAGAATTAATGGCGTCGCTTAAAAGATTTATAATTCTTAAAATAGAGTGCATTATAACCGTTTTATTTACATTCAGTTGAAAATGCCCTTGTGAGCAAGCAATACTAATTGAGAAATGTAGTCCCATTAGATGAATACATACCTGACATAAAGCTTCGCATTGAGTTGGATTAACTTTTCCGGGCATGATTGAGGAACCAGGTTCATTTGATGGTAAAATTATTTCACCTATTCCAGATCTGGGACCTGAAGCTAATAATCTCAAATCGTTAGATAATTTATAGCATGTTGTTAAAAGGGTATTAATTGCACCTGAAAAATTCAATAATGGTTCATGAGATGACAGTGCTTCAAACTTATTTGATGATTCTTTAAAATTATATCCTGTAATCATTTTTGTAGCTTCTATAAATCCAGAAATAAATTTTTTTGATGTATTTAATCCGGTTCCAACTGCAGTGCCCCCCTGCGCAAGAAAATAAACTTCATTTAAAGATATTTCGATTCTTTTCAGAGAATTTTGTATTTGTGATGAAAAACCACTCAATTCTTGACCAACCGTCAATGGTGTAGCATCTTGCATGTGAGTGCGCCCGATTCTTATAACATCTTGAAATTGTTTTCTTTTCTTTTCAATTGCATTATGAAGGTTTTGAATTGCAGGAATTAAGCGTTCATTAGTTTGAATCACAACTGCTATATGAATTGCAGTTGGAAAAGAATCATTAGATGACTGACCTAAATTACAATGATCATTTGGATGAATTGGGTTATATGTGCCAAGTTCTTTTCCCAACATTTGATTAGCTTTATTTGCAATCACTTCATTTAAGTTCATATTTGTTTGTGTGCCTGAACCAGTTTGCCAAACAGAGAGTGGAAATTGATCATTAAATTTACCAGTTATGATTTCATCACACACATCAATTATTTTTTCTCCAAAATCTACACTTAACTTTCCAATTGCAATGTTACTAATCGCAGCAGCCTTTTTTTGTATTGCAAAAGCTTTGATCAATTCTAGGGGCATCTTATCTTTTCCAATTGGAAAATTTTCAAGACTTCTTTGGGTTTGAGCTCCCCATAATTTTTCAACTGGCACATTAATTTCGCCCATGCTATCATTTTCAATTCTGAATTTAGTCATCTTTCTTCCTGAAATCAGCTAATGAAATAATTTTTTCTTTTGATAATTTCTTTTTTATTTTTTTATCCTTTTGAGTCTTTATTTTTTCATCTTTGCAATCCAATTGTATACTAAATTTTACAAAAGGATCATAAAATTTTGTGATAGAATTAAATGGAACTGTTAAGAATTCTTTTTTTTTGTTAAATAATAAAGTCACTGAGAATTGATTTTTTTTTATATTAAGATCCCAATATTGATTTTGTAGTACTATAGTCATTTCATTAGGATAATCTTTTTGGAGTTTATTAGGTAAAATCACTCCGTTGGCTTTCGTCTTAAAACTAATATAAAAACAATGATTAGATGATATCTTCGACTTTGCAAGATCTTTAAGAATTTCTTTTATAACATTAAGTATGGCTTGATTAATTCTTGTTCCATAATCGATAAAAATTTTATCCATAGTAATATTAGTTAGCACTATTAGAATTTAAAAAAAACTTAAATATGATTATAATCTATAAATTTAAAAAAAAAAACAATGATTAACGTTATAATGACCAGATAGGTAATTAATCTAAAAAGTTCATACATAAGAATGTTTTAAAATCAAAAAAAATTAGTCAAAAATTTATGTAAGAAGTATCCTCCTACTAGAAATGTAATTCCCAGAGAATATATAGTAAAAAAACTGAGGCCAAGACTTTTTCCAAAAAAAAATGGTAAGAAAAATAAAAGTGAAACTGGTATTCCAACTAATATGCTTTTTGCAAATAGTATAGTCTTGTCAAGGTCCTTGTGCTCCATGTAAGAAANAATAATTGATAAAATACTTANTAAAGGTAGTGCTATTANNAANCCTGCTAATGCTGGCTTCTTAAGAGATAATAAGCTAGCNAATGAGATTATCACACTNGATACAAGGACTTTAAAGATGAAAAAGANCATANAATCTTATCCAAAAAAGTTTTTTATTTTAGATATTGGNTTCCTTANAGGTTCGTATACTCTGTCAATGAATTCGATGTGATCTGAAAGTTTCTTCTCNAGTCTTGTAACCGACTTTTGCAACTTATCAATTTTTGCCTCAAGAATTTCAATTTTAGCTGAATTTACTTCTCTTTTCATTATTATAATTTAGATTGTGATGTAAAAATAGCAAATGATTTTTTTGTGATTTAAAATTTGCTTAATTTTTTTTTTGACTTCAAAATATAGGTTTTGCTAAATTTTTCAGGAAACTCTTTTGGTTCATTCTTTTTTGAGAAAATGATATAAATACTGATAAAAATTATAAAAAATGTATTTAAAATCATTACAATCTTAAAAATATCATTATACATGTTATTGTATAACGACATCTACTAATATTAGTTAAGCCTATTCCCATTCCAATTCTGTATAGACTTTAGTTATGTTTGTATAATGATATTCAGTAAATAAGACCCATTTCTCCTTATTAACACTCTGAGGATCAATAATTTCNTTTTGTAGTACTTGATTAATTGATTCTTGAAGGGATTTATTGTTTTTATGAAAACTNCGCATTTGATCTATTAATCTATTAAAATAACTCAAAATTGGTTTTATTGCTTTTTCTTTTTCAAGAGGTTTGCCATGTCCAGGGACTATTAAATTGATATCCATATCAAGAATTTCTTCCAGATTTTTTTTCCAACCTAAAACACTTGCTCGTATTGATGGAATCCTACTAACAAAAACGTTTTCAGACCAAAATATTTTTGTTTTTGTGTCGTAGACTGAGAGATCATTATCAGTATGACCACTCTTCCAAGCTTTAATTTCGATGATCCTATNACCTAGGTCCACTTTTAAAATTTNNTTAATTTTTACCTCAACATTTGCCTTTACTAACTTTGCAGTTTTAATGGACNTAGATTTGGTGNTATTTTGTTGNAAACTNTTGTAGAATTCAAANTTATTAATTAATGATCTGTTCAATTTTTCATGTCCTATGACTAAAGGTTTTGCATTTAAAAATTCTTGTGTTCCAAAATAATGGTCTGGATGAGAATGGGTGATTACAACGTGAGAAATAGGAAGTATGGAGATTTTCTTAATGGCTTTTAAAAGTTCTTTTCCAATTTCAGGTGTACCACCCGTGTCGATAACCATAATAGATCTTTCACCAACAACAAATCCTATATTTGCTATATCTCCTTCATTTTTAGAGTTGGAGTCTTCATGAATTCCATAATGAACATAGACTCCATCATCAATTTCTTCTACTTCAAANGATAGGGTGATGATAGGGCAAAATATTATGNAGAAAAATAAGAAAAATATCATGGCGACTGCTGTAAGATCTANTCTTCTAGATTTNATANATCTTAATAGAATCTGAGTGAAAAACAAAATAGAAATAATTAATTTTAATAGATATTGATAACTATTATCAAAAAAAAAGTTGACAATATATGTGATAATGATTATCGTTATATACGATAATAATTACCATTATTGTTTATCTTATTTGATAATGATTATTATTTTCTTTAGTAAATAATAAATTTAATTAATGAGGTAAATATCAATGGTAATTAGAAAATCAAGGTTGGTACCTAAACATACCCACTGGATGTCACGGTTAACATTCTTCACTGGCTTACTTATTGCTGGAAATTCCATCGCTCAGGACNNANCTTANGTTGCTCCTGATGTGAANATATTTGAATCACCAGANCAGNTATTCGAACTACCTGGATCTGGTGATTATATTGGGCCAGANGAGATTAGAAAGTATAACTTCAACAACATTAACGAAATTTTAAGAAACACAACTGGTATTTACTCAAGAGAAGAAGATGGNTTGGGGATATTTCCTAATATAAGTTTAAGGGGTGTCAACACCCTAAGATCTGCTCAGGTAAATATTATGGAGGATGAAATTAATATCATGCCAGCTCCTTATTCTGCACCAGATGCTTATTACTTTCCTATTACAGGTAAAATGAATGCTGTAGAGGTTTTAAAAGGTACCAGTCAGTATAGATATGGACCACATTCTACCGGTGGTGCAATGAACTTTGTAACAACACCCATTGATTTTGGTCAAAGGTATCATGCAAGTGTATCCTACGGTTCAGGTAATGACATTATTACTCAAGATTACTTTAACTATGGTGTTTCAGGAAGTTACGGTGCTTTAGCTATATTGGGTGAAATGTATTATCGTAATAGTGATGGTAATCAGAAGGAATTCAATATTGAGCCTCCAGCAAGTTCACAACACAGAAAAGGTTATGATAGTGATGAGCTTGGTGGAATCAATCANATTGCTCCTATGGTTAAGTTGTTATGGCAACTNCCAACAACAAGNAATATTACNTTAGAACTAAAAGGGTCATATAACGATATGAATTATAATGAAGGTTATAGCGGATTAACCACAGCAGATTTTGCTACTAATCCTGACCACACGTACGTTGCATATCAACTTGACGAAATGAACTCTGAACAACAAACTTATTATGCAAAACTTAGAGCTGAATTAAATTCAAACATTACAAACAACTTAACTGTAGGTTACAACCGTTTTACAAGAGATTGGTTCAAGCTAGCNGATGCTAATGGTGATTCTCTCACATCTATTATGTCTAAAGCTGGCAGTGCTGCTTCATTAAATATTGTAAAGGGACTAGCAGCAGGTACTATTAGATATGTAAACAATGATAGGCAATATGGTTCTTACGTTCTTAATAATGAGACAGAGTTTAACTTTAACACAGATTATTTCGGTAAAAATATCAAACATAATCTAAAAGTTGGGTATGGATACCATTATGATTACATTAACAGAGACCAACAACGTCATTCATTTACTCAAGCGGTTGGAGGAGCTTTAACTGCAACTGGTGTGTCTGCCAAAGATGATAGACATGAGAAGGCCAGAGGCCATAGCGGTTATATTGAAGAATCAGCAACCATTAATAATTTTGTTGTTTCGCTTGGTGGTAGGTTTGAATATGTTGACTACCATTATAGAAATAAAACTGCTGCTGAAGGATCAACAGATAATATGAGTGAAGAAATGTTTGCTTTTGCACCAGGTGGTGGTTTAGTTTACAATCATGATGATAACTGGCAATGGTTTGGTGGAGTTTATAAAGGATTTAATATGCCTGGACCAGGTTCTGCTAGAGATAATGGTAATCCAGTAGAAAAAGAAACAAGTATAGCTAAAGAGATTGGTGTAAGATATGCTTCTCCAACATTCTTTATGTCTTGGACAGGTTTCCATACAGACTTTAAAGATTTAATCGTTATTGATAATAGTAACGCTGACAGCCAGCCCGATAATGCAGGTAACGTTGTTTCAAAAGGATTTGAACTCTCTACAACATACGCTCCAGAGAACTTTTTNCCTTTTAGAGGAGATATCTCATTCTTTGCTAATTATACATTTACAAACGCTAACTTAGATGGTGCAGCAAGCTCAACTGATTCAGAAACAGCTTTTGCTGGCGGTAGAGATGGCTCTAATGTGCCATATATTCCAGACCATCGTTTGTCTTTCGGTGCTGATTATGAGTACAATGACTTTGATTTTGGGGTAAATATGACTTATCACTCTGAGTCACATGGTACTGCAGATGAAAGTGAAACAGAAGAATTTAATGGTTCAGCAGACGCAAGAAACGGAAAAATTGATGATGCATTCCTATTAAATTTCTATGCAGGTTATGATTTTATGAATAACTACAGGATTTCAGCCGGAGTAAACAATGCAACTGATTTAGAGTATATTGCTTCAAGGCATCCGAATGGAGCTCGAAGAGGTGCACCACTTACTGCATACATCAAAGCTGTAGCAAATTTTTGACCAAGAATATGGATGGAAGAGATCAATTCTCCACATATAATTAATCATACTCTGATTTCTTCCATTTCATATATTATTAANCATAACAAAAAGACAAATGAAAAAAAACGGACATTCATATTCACAAAAACAGAATATAATAACCGAAGAAAGTTATCACCATATAGTCATTGAAATAATCAATGATGTAATTGAAAAAAGAAAAAAAATTCATTCAAAATATGATGAATTAACTAAAAAATTGTTGGTTTCTAAAAAAAAAACATCAAAAAAATCATTGCTAGCCAAATATATTATGTCTAGGGTTTTAAAAGAATCTGATAGAGCATTTGCTGATGCCCAATTATTAGCAAAACAATTATGTCCAGTATGCAAAAAAAGTTTTTCAAGTTATGAACATAATTCAGAAAAATATCATTAATTAACTTCTTTTATTTTTTTTCTATTAAAATTTCATTTTCAAAAAAAGTTTAATCATTTAATTTTTTTATGTTAAAAAATGTCATGACAAAGACGACATTAATACTATTATTTATCTTCATACAAAACTTCGCTTTATCAAAAGATTTTATTATTCTACAATCTACAACCTCTACACGAGACTCTGGATTTTATAATCATCTTTTACCTGAATTTGCAAAAGAAAATGGTTTTGATGTACGAGTTGTGGCAGTGGGCACGGGACAGGCTATCAAAAATGCAAGAAAATGTGACGCTGACGTTCTTATAGTTCATCATAAACCCTCAGAGGAAAAATTTGTAAAAGATGGTTTTGGTTCATACCGAAAAGAATTTATGTTTAATGATTTTGTTTTAGTTGGTCCAAAAAATGACCCAGCTGATATTAAAATTAATAAGTCCATCAAAAAAGCACTCACCAAAATAAAGAGATCTGAATCAATTTTTATATCAAGAGGTGATGAGAGTGGAACAAATAGAAAAGAAATAGAGTTATGGAGAGAAATTGGTTTGAAACCTAATCCTAAAAATGAAAAATGGTATATTTCCGTTGGTCAGGGAATGGGGGGGGCATTAAATGTTGCAGTTAATAAAAATGCATACACTATTTCTGATAGAGCAACTTGGGAAAGTTTTAAAAATAAAAAAAATCATTCAATTTTGGTGTCTAATGAGCCACTTCTCTTAAATTATTATGGAGTAATTCCAATAAGTTCTGAAAAATGTCCAAATACAAAATCTAATCTAGCAAATATTTTTGTTAATTGGCTTGTTTCTGAAAATACCAAATCACTTATAGATAATTTTAGGGTTAATGAACAACAATTATTCTTTTCAATAAACAACTAATGAAAAATCTTAATTACTAACTCTAATGGCTTTAATTTACGCTTAAACTCATGTTATAAAAACATTTAATTATTTAAATACCTTATTTATTATGCCACATTTACAATTTGAAGTTAATAAACCTCTAAAGGATAAAGAAAAAGAGGATTTCATTGAATTTGTAAAAAATACATTTTCCTCGGTTATGAAAACTGATACTGGTCACATTGCTGTTAGTCTTAGAGAATTTCCTTTAAATTCGTTATCACTAGGTCGGGCAAAGAAAAATGAATATGTATGTTTAATGAATCTAGATGTAAGAGAGGGCAGGAGTTCCAAACAAAAACGAGAGCTTGTAAAAAAATATATGGAAGGAGTTGAAAACTTTTTAAAAATCAAAGTTCATAATCAATATTTAACAATCACATCTCACAGTGGATCTGATTTTAATTTGTTTGAAAAACCCTTAGAAGAATGGTTGGAAAATGATAAACCAATTTCTTAATAATAATACAAATTAAACAATCTTTAGATAGTTCTTTTAGGGCCGTAATATTTATCGAATCAAAGACTGAACACACAATTATACTAATTGATTATTGCAAAAAAAAAATTACTGGTAGTGACATTGATAAAAAGAAATTGATTTGATTTGGTATGAAATTTTTAATTGATAGAGAACAAAATAGTTCAATATAATCAAATTTTGAGTTGCGAGAAATATTGAAATACTTACTAAGCTTCTTTGAAATCTTCGGTAGTGGTGTTTAAAAACAAATTTAAAAAATAAAACTAGCTCATTGCTTTTTATATTCTGATTAATATATTTAATATAATATTAATTTATTTTGAAGGAGGTGATCTGATGTCTAGTGTTATAGATTCTGTTCAACTCCAACACCTTAAAAAATTATCAGAGAAGCCTTTGATAAAGATTTAAAAAGTCTGGGTTGGATAAACTTTAATGCGAAAGGGGGGGCGACTCCCCTTTTTTCTGCGAGTCATACTCTTTTAATAAATTTATTTTTCATAGGATTATTAAATGTTTTTAAAATTACTATTACTTCTTTGTATATTCAATTTTAATGTTCATGCTGATGAACTTAGTTCATGGAGCGAATTGGTAAAAAGAGGTAATACATATTTTAAAAAATCAGATGACAAACCTTTCACAGGTGTCTTAAAAAATTTTTTTCCATCAGGAAAGATCTCAGTAATAGATCATTTTAAAGAAGGAAAGCAACACGGAGAATTTAAGAGTTATCATGAAAATGGAGAACTCTCAATGGAAGGAAAATTTAACGAAGGTAAACAAGTGGGTTACTGGTTTGAATACTATGATGATGGATCATTATTTTGGAGTTTAAGGTATATCGATGGAAAAAAAGAAGATGGACTCTTCCAAATGTTTCATAAAAGTGGAAAGATCAAGTCTGAGGTAACTTATAAAAATAATAAACCATCAACCGATTGGGTTTACTATGATGAGAGAGGAAAGAAAGAGAGAATAGATATTTATAAAGATGGTAAATTTATCTATGAAAAGCATTTAGACTAATTTTTATTTCCATTTATTATATAGTATGTAGACCAAAGCCCACATTCCAAGAACAACTAAAATTTCAACTAACGTGACTAATTCCCTTACTAAATAATTTTTTTAAAATTTCTAATCATTGTGACTGTAAAATACAAAATAACTCTAAATACATTGCTATTTAAGTCTGATTATACAAAAAACAACTCTAGAAAGCCATAGTAAATATACTTTGACCAATAACCATTTACAATGGTTAGTCAAATTCTTTCACTATGATTGATAAAAAAAAGAAAATAAATAAAAGCATATAATGCTGTTTGATTAAACCGATAAAAAACCAAAGTTAATTGTAACATAATAGTACCCCAAACCTTGAAAAAGAAAGCATCTAAAATACAAATCACTATCAATAAAAATAGAATCCTTGTAAATCATTTTAACATTAATATTATTATACTGTTTTCCAATTAAAAAAAGGTATGAACTTTTTACTTTTAATATTTTTTATTTTATTCTGTTGTTTAGAAGTGCATGCAAAAAAAAATATTTTAAATTGTTCAATAACTGATGAAATTGAAAATAACAAACCAGCAAAAAAAAAAAAATATTTAAATAAAAATCTCACTATTTATTATGATCCTCAAAATTCTTGGATAAATGATCTTGAAAAAAATCTTTGGATGTCAGAATTCAAAGATGATTTTGGAAGAACACAAATCACATTTATGGAAGATAACAAAAATGTTAATTTTCNTTACCAACTTTATTTTTCTTCTGAAAAGAAAAANTTAGANTTAGATTCTTTAATNATTTTNGAAAAATTCNNTGGTCATTTAAGTTTTATAAAAAATTATTACAATTTTAGTAATGAAATATTTTTTGCTTCTGAGTTACAAGGCAAATGTTTTAGAAACTAAATGACTTGAATTTCATTTCTTTTTTTTAATAAAAACACTAACAATTTCATTTTGAGTCCCAAGTCTCATTTTAGGTCCCCAGCATCCAACACCTGAGGAAACATAAAGACTTGAATTTTTTTGATGGTACATACCGTATATATACTTGTATTTAAGTTTAACTAAAAAATTAAATGGAAAAATTTGTCCATTATGTGTATGCCCAGACAACATCAAATCGATTTCATCTCCAATTTTATCCCAAAAAATTGGTTTATGAATAACTAAAAGATTGAATTTATTTTTTACTTTTAATTTTTTAATTAGATTTAATTGATCTTTACTTGAAGTATTATCACCAATCCCAATTATATTTAAATCANCAATTTGAANTTTTTTNCTATCAATTATNTTAATTTTATTTNGCGTGAGTGATCTAAAAATCTTTTCAGAGTTTTTAAGATAAAATTCGTGGTTTCCTGTGACATAAAGNATTTTTTTTTTNACAGTTTTAAAAGTTTCCAAATACTCTATTTTAAAACTACTCAAATCTACCAAGTCCCCTCCAATTATAAGAACATCGTATTTTATATCTTCAATTCTTTTGATTATTTTTTTCAAATAGATTATTGAATTTGAACCTAGATGAACATCACTGATAAATATGAATTTATAATTCTTTTTAACCTTTGAAGAAGTAATTTTTACTTTTTTTTCTTTGATAGTTCTTCCATTATATAGGCTTATTGATGTTAAAAGAAAAATCAAAGTAATACAAAATATTCCAAGGTACAATGAATTTATAGATGTAAATAAATGTATCAGATATGTAGGTAATGAAACATTAAAACTTATGAATCCAATACCCATTGCTTGGTAGACTAAAAATCTAAAAAAACATGAAGATTTTGTTTTAAAAAACAAAATTAAAAAAATATAAAAAAAGCCACAGATGACAAACGAAGAAATATTTAGGACGCTTATTCCAGTGAATAAATGATTTAAAATATTAAATGGAAAAATCAATATTAGGTAAGTAAAAAAAAAACTAATAGTGGTAAAATAAATCTTTTTTATAAAAATCATTTTTTAAATATAATGTTTGTCAATTATATTATCCCTATTAAAATGNGANATTNNTTTTATTTTGNTTAAATATTAACAAAACTTTTTTGGTGTCANAGTGTTTAAATCGTTTGAAAAATTTATGGAAAATTTAATGTTTGCCTCTAGGTGGTTGTTGGCTCCATTCTATTTTGGTCTTATTATTTCTTTGTTCTTTCTATTAATNGTTTTTTTAAAAGAAATTTTTCACTATATCGCTCACTTTAGTACAAATGAGACTGAATTAATTTTATTTATTTTGACATTGATAGACCTCTCCTTTGCAGGAAACCTATTGATAATTGTAATATTTTCAGGTTATGAAAATTTTGTATCAAAGATTAATATAAAAAACCATGAGGATAAACCTGAATGGATGGGAACAGTTGATTTTGGTGGTTTAAAACTTAAATTAATCTCGTCTATTGTAGCGATTTCGGGTATACATCTACTGAAAATATTTTTTGGTTTAGAAAATTATACACAAAGTCAAGTATTACTNTTTATTGCGGTNCATTTTACNTTTGTTTTGAGCGGAGTGCTTCTGGCATANATGGATTCNTTGATAGCAGGTGGTAAAAAGAAGTAGATAAATTTTTATATTTAGTTCAAAGAAAGAGTATTAAGAACACCCTTTCTTTGATTTTCTTCACTGAAAAATATCCACCAATTATTAAATAGTTGATGGTAAAATTTTTTCAAGACAATACGATATAGATTTGTGCATTCAATTGTTGATGGTTTATAGGGATGAATATATAATTTACTTTAAATGCTGTTTGATATAAAAAATATTAAATATAAAGTTGAAGATTTTATCATTTTAAATAACTTGAGTTTCAAAGTTAACGAAGAACAACATTTACTTATACTAGGACCATCTGGTTCCGGAAAAACAACTATAATAAATTTGCTATCTGGTTTATTAAAACCTTCATCTGGATATATAAATTTTAAAAACACAAAGTATTCTTTATTATCTGAATTGCAACTTGATCAACTTAGATCAGAAAATTTCGGCTTTATTTTTCAAAAACTTCATTTAATTGGACATCTTAATGTAGAGCAAAATATAGCTATTGCCAAAAATAAAAAAAACTCATTGGATATTAATAAGTTACTCGATAATCTTGGCCTGAATGGTTACAATAAAATGATAGTAAAAAATTTGAGTTTTGGTGAATCTCAACGTGTAGCTGTTGCCAGAGGTGTGGTTAATAATCCGAAAGTTATTTTTGCAGACGAGCCAACCTCAGGACTTGATGATAAAAACACTGAATTAGTAATTAAGTTAATCTTTGAGCAAGTAAAAAAAACAGAATCAACTTTGATTGTTTCGTCACATGACCAACGGATTAAAAAAAATTTTTCAAAAATTTTGGAAATTAAATAATGAATGATTTTGATTACATATATCATTCATTAAAATCAAGATGGATAAATTGTTTACTTTCAACATTACTAACTGCCTTTGGTCTTTCAATAGCGATTTTAATAACTCAATTTACTGATAATGTCCAAAATAGAATTAATAATGATGGGAAAGGAATTGATATAGTTATTGGAGCGAAAGGAAGCCCATTACAAATTGTTTTATCTTCTATTTATCATATTGATGTGCCAACAGGGAATATTCCATTAGAGGAAGTTGAAAAATTTATAACACACCCTCAAGTGGAACAAGCAATACCACTTGCACTGGGAGATAGTTGGAAAGGAAAAAGAATTGTAGGAACAACAAAAAATTATTTAAATCACTACGAGGCAAAAATCCAAAAAGGAAGAACTTGGGATGAAGAATATGAAGTTGTAATTGGTTCTTCAATAAATCTGAGATTAAATGATGAATTTATAGGTTCACATGGACTGTTTGATGGTGGTAAAGAACATGACGAGCATAAATATAAAGTTGTAGGTATTTTGAAATCTACTGGTACGGTTCTAGACAATTTAATATTAACAGATTTAAATTCAGTACTAGAGATGCATCACCATAAGAAAGTTGATTTAAATAATTTTGAAAATCTCAAATTAAAAAATAACGATAATTTAAAAAAAAATGACAGTCATAATCATCATCACAATGATCATGATGAATCTGAATCAAACACTCACGACATTCATGATCACGAAAGTCATGAATCAAAGGTTCACAATGAACATAGTCATCAAGGTAATGAAGATACAATTGAAAATAATCACTCATCAGAAATTACGGCATTACTTATTACAACGAAAACTCCTATAGCAAACATAAATTTACCCTTAAAAATAAATAAAGAAACATTAATGCAGGCAGCAAATCCGGCAAAAGAGATTACCAGATTATCTTCGATGCTAGGAATTGGTTCAAAAAGTTTAAATATATTATCAGTAATTCTAATTTGTTTTGCAGCGTTGAGTGTTTTTTCAGGGTTGGCAGCTAATTTAGAAAATAGAATGGGGGATTTATCTATTTTAAGAGCAATTGGTTATTCAAAAAAAAGAATTTTTAAATTAATTTGTTTTGAAGGAATTTTCATTGCCCTTATTGGTGTTATAATTGGGATTGTTATAAGTCTTATAATTTTTTATTTAATGGTATTTACTTTTAATACACTATCTGTTGTTCAAGTTTCTTTTATGCTTTCAACAAAGATATTTTATATTTCTATAATTGTTGTATTTACAGGATTTGTAGCTGCACTGTTCCCAGTTTACACTTTTTCAAAAATAAGTGTTGCAAATCAATTAACTAGGAATACATAAATCAAAGAGTTGATATGAATAAAATAATCAAATCTATAATTAAATATCTTTTTTTTTCTCTTTTTCTAATATCTATTAAAATCATTCCAAAGAGCCTGATGAGCCTGGAGTCTCAAGAAAACTTATCTGTTCAGAAAGATTTTGTTCAAGACGAGGAGCAGTTTAACGATACATCCGATTTAATATCTAACATTGATGAGTTTATAAATTTACCTGATGGTGGAACACCTTGGGATGTTTTTGGGGAAACAGGAATGAATGAATACACTTTTGAAGATAAAGAAGGTTATGAGTGGACCGGTGTGCGTCCTGAATTTTCTTCTGAAATTAAATTGTTGGAAAATAAGAAAATATTGGTTCAAGGTTATATGTTTCCATTAGACCTAAGTGACAAACAAAAAACTTTTCTATTGTTACCCTTCCCAATTAGCTGTCCATATCATGTACACGCTTCTTCAAACTTAATAATAGAAGTTCACGCAAAAAAACCAGTTAATTATTCATACGAGGCAATTAATTTAAGTGGTAAGTTGGAGTTAGTACCGGATGATGACCTCTACAACATTTTTTTTCGTCTTAAGGAAGCAAAAGTAGTTTTAAATTAAAGTTTAAGAAGAACAATCATTACACTGACCACTGATTTCAAGATTCCATTTGGTAGTTCTAAATTGTTTTTTTTTTAATTCTTTTTGGATTTTGGAGGGTAATTCACAGGAAGTTGATTCCATAACCTTTCCACAATCATCACAAATCATGAATTGTGTACCTGAATGTAAATGATCGGATATGCAAGCAGAGTAAGCATTTAAACTTTCAATTCGATGAATAAAGTTATATTTTTGCCAAAATTCAATAGCACGATAAGCGGTAGGAGGCTTTGGATTGTTAAGTTCAAGTCCAAGTTTTTCTAAAATTTCATAAGCTTTCAAAGGTTTTTTGCTTGAGGAAACGATTTCAAGAACCTTTTTTCTTGGTTCAGTATATCTATGCTTGTTTTTGAAGCAAAATTCAAATGCTTTTTTTTGTATCGATTTGACCATAAAACAGTTTGAAAATATCATGTGTTATAATATAACACTTTATATATATAATAATTTATCAAGTACATATTACAATGAAATTCCCCTTAAAAAAGCAAATAATTTATTTTTTCACAACAGTAGTGTTTTGCTTTTAAAGTTCGGCAGATACTATATTTACAGCACCAGATATTTTTATAACCTCAAAAATTCAACCAACTGAAAATTTTGAGGCAGATAGAGGAAATATTTTATTTGACGGGCATAAAATGGAAGTTAAAAAAAATTATTCTATTGGAAGTATGTTAAAGGATCTACCCGGTATTTCATCTCAAGGATTAGGAAACGCAAGTCGTCCTATAATCAGAGGTATGTCTAATTCTCGAGTTAAAATTTTACAAAACAGTGGATCTTTAAGTGATGTTTCAGAGTTTGGTGAAGACCATATTGTAGGTTATGACCCAATGTTAATTGACAAAATTGAAATTATTAAAGGACCAGGAACCCTTTTATATGGTAATAATGGTTTCGCCGGTGTTGTAAATATTATTAACCCCCTAATAAATATTGATAATCTAATTCCCCCTGAAATTATTCAAGCAGACTTTGGTTATCAAACTTCGGGAGGAGAATTAAAATCAGCGTTAAAATTAGCGGAATCTGTTGGTAATTATACAGTAAGGGGTTCGGGTAGTTTTTTAAGCTCAGGATCTTATGACCTTGCAAATACAGATTCTAAACAACCAAATTCTTCTAAATTCATGACATCTGGAGGAGTTGGCTTTACTTACAATGATGGGGACAATTACTTCGGCGTTTCGGTTGACAAATTAGAAGCTGTGTACTTTCTTCCTGGAGGTAAGGGTGAAGAAAACAATACTTCGTTAAATCCAACTAGGAACACTGTTTCCTTTAAATCCTCAATTTCACTAAATAATAATTTTATTGATAAATTTAATCTTGAAGGGACGGCATCTGAATATAACCATGCGGAAAGAACTACAGCAGGAAAAAATCATAATATTACTTTTTTTAATGATTCTTATGAGTTAAAAACTTCTGTAAATCACAAACCACTAATAAGTCAAAATTCAAATGGATTAATTGGTTTTCATTTTCAGAATAAAGACCAAGGGGCATTGGGAGATGAAGAGGGTCATTTAGAAAGAACTAAAACTAATAGCTTTGGTTTTTTTGTTTTAGAAAACTTTAACTTTGATTCTTTTGATCTAGATCTTGGAGGAAGAGTTGAATCAGTAAATCTAAAAAATACTAATCACGAAAATGGGTTTTTCGCGGGTGCCTTTTCTTCAACAATTAAAAATGAATTCATACCCAATAATACGATTTTTGCTGGATTTGACTTTACTCAAAGAGCACCAAACCCTGTTGAATTATATGCCAATGGTCCACATCATGCTTTAGAAAATTTTGAGAATGGTGAAATAAACCTAGGTGTAGAAACCTCATATAATTTTTCAATAGGCTACAATTACGGAAAAGATTTAAATAAAATCAAAATCGAAACTTATTACAACTTTATTGATGATTTCATAGCTGCAGATAGAGATGGAGCTACGGTTGCAGTGGAGGGGGAAGATTTTAATAATGTAATTCATGAGCAATACAACGCTATTTTTACCGGTGCAGAGTTAAGTGGTCAATATGGTTTAGCTAAAATTGATGATTTTGATTTTATTACAAGTGTGATGGTTGATTTCTTAAAAGGATACAGGACATCAAATGACAAAGCGCTATCTAGAATACCTCAATCAAAATTAAATGCTGGTTTACAATTGATCAATGATAACTGGGACGCTAACTTAGACTATTATCATTATTTTGATAAAGATTTTATTGGCCCTTTTCAAACAAGAACAGGTGGTCATTCTAGGTTAGACTTTGATCTAACGAGAGATTTTTCATATTCTAATGTTTCAGGTCATTTGATGCTAGTTGCTTCCAATCTATTAGATACTGTTGGCAGAGATCACTTAGAATCAAAAAAAGCTCAAGTTCAACTTCCTGGAAGATCTTTCATGTTTAATCTTAAGCTAAAATATTAAAAATTATGTAATAGGAGATTTAAACAAGAATGTTTTTTCTTATTTGAATAATTTATTGGTGGTTTGAGCATCTAAACAATAAGAGTTAAAACTACAGGGTATAATTGTTGATTAAATCCTTTGTTTTGATTGTCCGTTAAATAATTTTTCTTTTTAATATTTTTAAAAAATTTATTTGATTTTCAGTTTATGAAAACAACGAAATTAGTTAAAACATCAGCGTTTTAGACTTTTTTGTAATTGAATGGCATCAAATTTGCTCACTTAATAAAATGACTAAAAATTTTATAAAATTGGACTGGGGTGGATTTGTTTTAATAGAATACCTCTTATCCATGAAAAGTTTTAAAAAAAAATTCAAAGTTCTAGATATTGGTGGTGCGCTAGGTAGTCATACTAAAATAATGAGAGATTTTGGTTTAATAGTCGATTCTATTGATAAATATGAAAAAGATGCAGAGTTTGTTGAAGATTTCAATTCATTCGAATTTAAATCAAAATATGATATGATTCACTGTTCACACGTGATTGAACATCAAAGAAATCAGGGAGTATTTCTGGATAAAATATATGACGTTTTAAAAGATGATGGAGATCTAGTAATTTCAGGTCCAAAGCATGCAGCAGAAAGATTTGTTGAGGGACATATCGCTTCAACAATAATGCCAATTTTTCTTCAAATCCTAATTTATTCTGGATTTGATTGTAAAAATGGCAAAATTTTATCACTAGCTGGTATTGAAAATTCGTTTATAGTTAAAAAAGCAAAAAACTTTAATTTGAATGAAAGATATGAAACTGGCTATAAATGGAAGAAAATTCATCATGAACGTTCTCCAGTTAATTTAGTATCTGGAATGTCAGTCCCAGCTGTAAATCTTGAGATGTATAATTGTGAAATTTTCAGAGCCCATATTAAAAATCCAGAAAGTAATCAACCCATCATAGGATTAGTGTTTGATCCTCCTAAAGAACGCAAAGGGCGAAATATTCAATTTCTTTTAAATATTTGGAAAAATTTCACATTATTTGATTCTTCTTTAAATGAATTTGAAGCAAAAATAACTGATGAAGAATCAAAAAAACAATATGTACTATTTCAAATATGATTTGATTGTTTCACCTATGAAGTAATCTAAACTTTTATCTATTAAATAATACTTACTATGAAATTTTTATTGTTTACCTAAAACAATCAAGTTTGGACAATTGCATGTCCTTTCCAATCAACCTTCTGTGTCCTGGTTTGAGTTCTAAAATCCTTTATTAATGA
This sequence comes from Pelagibacteraceae bacterium TMED65, assembly GCA_002167215.1. Next base: position 27,761 of record NHDS01000028.1, on the reverse strand, counting down.
GTTGCTTTGAAAGTGTACGCAATATATGAACACTTTTATGTACTAATCTGTTTTTAATGTGTTAATTTTACAATAAGAAGACGAGAATGTCTTATTTAGTTATTTTAGTTTGAGTATTATAACAGTGGGTGATATCAAGTATAAAGAAGAAAAATTTCAAAAAGATTAAAGATTTATTAAAATAAATATCTAACCTTTATTGGAGATATTCATGAAATATTTTTACCTTTTATTTTTCTTGTTAGCATTTTTATTTTCCTCTGAATCCATAAAAGCGGATGGGCATGGAGAAAAAAAAGAAGTTGTAGAAGAAAAAACTGAAGAAATTTCTGAAGAAAAAGAAGAAGAAACAAAAGAAAAAAAAGAATAAAATATTAAATATTGGTTCAAGCACTATAACTAAAGTAATTTTGCTTGAACCGATACCATAATAATTAACATTGGATTTAGTTGCAGTCGCAACTTCCTCTTCATTCGTATTTCTGTTTTGAAAAGCTTTGAAGACCTTTGTGAGGATCCTTCAAACAAACAAGTGCAAAAAGTAACCTTTGATCATTTAAGTATGTTTCTTATAAATATTAATGATAGTTGGTATAAATAAGAAAAATTTCAACCAATGCCAACAAGTTACAATCTTATATATGGGCGTTCTTGACTTATTCCTTCCTTTGATTGAAAGAGTTTAGGGCGCCTTCAAATTATTAAAATCAAATAACAATCTTTTATCATAGATATAAATGAAATATTTTTAACAAAACTAGAAAAACTTCTAATGTATAACTTGTCATTGATGATTATAGATAATGAGAATAAAGATTGAACTAGCAACTTTGTCTGCAACTAATTACGACATTACCTCTCTTTTATTCTGTTGAGTGAACCCTCTAAAACCCTTTGTGAGTGTACCTAAAACAAACAAGGGCGAACAATTGCCCGCCCTTGCCGATGAGACTTCTGTTGCCCGGTGCTCACTACCGCGCTTTCTTAATTAATTAAGCAGCGAGTGCCATTTCATTATCGTTGGCATTTATAAGTTTGGTCCGATAACGTTGGTACCATTCCGGGCAAAGTTTTTGATTATTCACACGCGCGTCGATCCTATTTCGCCCCCATATGGTGGAGGCGCCGGGTACCGCCCCCGGGTCCGCCTCGGCTCAAAATCAAACGTTTATTGCCATAGCTGAAATCAGCATTTTTATAATAATGAATGATTAAAAAAATAAAACCTATAAATTGTTTTAGTATAAAAATAAGTTATCCTGATATAAAAGTTTTATATGAAAAAAAAAACAGATCAACAAATTGACATTGAAAAAGTAAGAAAAAATAACTTCTCTACAAGAAGAGTGACTGTAAAAAAAGTTGAAAAAATTCTATATCAAAGTTTTAAGGTATTAGATCATGGATTTATAAGAGTTATAGATTACATGGGTGACGATTCTTCAATTGTTCAAGCAGCAAGAGTATCATATGGAAAAGGAACAAAAAAACTCAATCAGGATAAAAGTCTCATAAACTACTTGATAAGTCATAGACACTCAACGCCGTTTGAAATGAATGAAATAAAATTTCATATTAAACTTCCAATTTTCGTTGCAAGACAATGGATTAGACACAGAACAGCCAATGTAAATGAATATTCTGCGAGATATTCAATACTTGATAGAGAATTTTATATTCCAAAAAAAAGAGATCTTAAGCCTCAGTCAAAATCAAATAATCAGGGAAGATCGGGAAATTTAGAATCTGAGGAAATTGAACTGTATTCGAAAATTATAAAGGAAAACTCAAGGAGATCTTTTGAAAATTACTCTACTTTATTAAACTCGGACGAAGAAGGAAATTTAATTAATGAGAAAAGAAATGGATTGGCCAGAGAATTATCGAGAATGACATTACCACTTAACGCTTACACACAGTGGTATTGGAAAATAGATCTTCATAATTTGATGCACTTTCTTGCTCTCAGATTTGATCCTCATGCACAGTATGAAATAAGAGTATATGCTGAGGTTATGATGAACATTTTCAAAAAATGGGTTCCACTGACATATGATGCTTTCATTAACAATAGATTAAAAGCACTTACAATATCAGAGGAAGGAATTGCTTATATTAAATTCTTGCTACATGGAAAAAAACAAAAGAAACATGGTCTTTCCAAAAGAGAGCATGAAAGTATAAAAGAAATTTTTAGTTTGTAATTTTAACTTCAGATTTTTTGTTTTTTGTAAGAGAAGAAATAAAACGATCAGAAATCTCACTAAAAATCTTAAATATATTTGAATCTTTATTAGTTGTTATTGGTTTGCCGATGTCTCCTGAGTCGCAAATTTCAGGGTTTATTGGGATATCACCTAAAAATTCAAATTTTTGTTTTTCTGATTCTTTTAGTGCACCATTTTTACCAAATAGGTAGTTTTTTGATCCATTAATTTCTAAATAACTCATATTTTGAATAATGCCAAGAATAGGCACATTTACTTTTTGAAACATACCAATTGCCTTTCTTACATCGATTAAAGAAATCTCTTGTGGTGTCGAAACAATTAATGCACCGGTTATTTTAATATTCTGACAAAGTGATAATTGAATATCTCCGGTCCCAGGTGGCAAATCAATTACCAAATAGTCCAAATCACCCCACTGAACATCACTTACGAGTTGTCTAATTGCACTTGACGCCATAGCGCCTCTCCAAATTATAGCTTTTTCCTCCGGGACCATGTTTCCGATTGACATCGACTTTATTGAAAATTTATCGTAAGGGAGTATCTTTTTATTTTGATCTGAACTGGGTTTTTCAGAAATTCCCATCATTCTGGGAATTGAAGGACCGTAGATGTCTGCATCTAGCAAACCAACTTTATATTTTTTTGATGCTAAGGTTATGGCAAGGTTTAGAGAAACTGTTGATTTNCCAACACCACCTTTTCCTGACCCTACTACTATGAAATTTTTAATCATTACTTGTAANTTTAATCTAAAAAAAATAAAAATTAAATTAGAAAATTAATCTTTGCATGCTGAAAAATTNTCTTATATATAAATANCAACAAAAAAAAATATGTCTTGGTCATCTAACGATAATAATAGTCCATGGGGNAAAAAACCTAAGGGAAATGGAAAAGGATCTTCAGAAGNTTCANGTGATAACAATTATGGAGATGATTATTTAAAGGGGTTTCAAGATAAACTTAGAGNCATGTTTCCNAAAAACAATCCTGCAAGCTTAAGCTTGCTAATTATTATACTTCTTGCAATATGGACTTTGAGTGGTTTCTATAGAGTTGGTACTGACGAGCAAGGTGTTGTAACCCGCTTCGGCGAGTATGTAAGAACCACAGAACCAGGGCTTCATTATCATCTTCCCTATCCCATTGAATCTGTTTTAAAACCTAAAGTAACCAAAGTTAATAGAATTGAAGTTGGTTTTAGAACTTCTCAATCACAATTCTCTCAAACACCTCAAACCAGNCAAACNCCNGAAGAAGCTCTCATGCTTACTGGAGATGAAAACATTGTCGACCTAAATTTNACAATTTTCTGGATNATTAATGATGCAAAAGATTTTTTATTTAATGTTAGAAATCCTGAAATAACAATAAAAAGCATAGGTGAAAGCGTTATGAGAGAAAAAATAGGTCAAACTCCAATTGACCCGATTCTCTCTGAGGGAAAATCTATCGTTGAAGAGGATGTAAAAAACGATGTACAAAGTGTATTAGATTACTATAAGTCTGGCGTTTTAGTAACCCAAGTTCAGCTTCAAAAAGCCGACCCACCTGAATTGGTTATTGAATCGTTTAGGGATGTTCAAAGGGCTAAGACAGACGAGCAGAGATTAAGAAATGAAGCAGAAGCATATAGGAATGATATAATTCCAAGAGCAAGAGGTGAAGCAGAAAAAAAGATACAAGAAGCAGAAGCTTACAAGCAAGGAGTTGTAGCAAAAGCTGAAGGTGAAGCTCAAAGATTTATATCAGTTTACGATTCCTACAAAACTTCTAAGGATGTTACCAGAGAGAGAATTTATCTAGAGACTCTGGAGAAAACACTAGGTAANATAGACAAAGTAATTNTNGATAATAAAGCTGGAGGTGGNGTAGTTCCGTACCTTCCACTACCNGANCTAAAAAAAAAATNAAATAATAAAACCTNAAANCAGNATCAAANTAATGAATAAGTTAACAATATACATCATCATANTTGTTGTTTTAGGNTTTGTGGGNCTTAACTCTGTATTTACCATGAACGAAAGACAGCAGGGGTTAGTNCTTCAATTTGGAGAACCAAAGAGAGTNGTTCAAATCTCAGGTTTNCATTTTAAACTCCCACTGATTCAGAATGTAGTGAGATATGANCGAAGAATCTTAGAATATGATTTACCTGTTGAAGAAGTTATTGCAGTTGATAAAAAAAGAATGCTTATTGATTCTTTCACTAGATTTAAGATCATCGACCCACTTGAGTTTTATAAAACAGTGGGTAATGAAATAAATGTAAGAAATAGANTAAACTCAAATGTAATTTCCTCTCTTAGAAGAGTTGTNGGTAGGGTTACATTAGANGAACTCCTTTCTCAAGAAAGGAGNAACATCATGGAAAATATTAANGTTGAGGTGAATAACGAAGCCTCTCGTTTCGGTATTGAGATTGTTGATGTTAGGATCAGAAGAGCCGACTTACCTGAAGCGAATAGTCAAGCGATTTATGAAAGAATGATAAGTGAAAGAGTGAGAGAGGCCAAGGAATTTAGAGCAAAAGGTTCTGAAATAGGTCAAAAGATTAGAGCGGAAGCAGATAAAGAAAGAACTGTCATATTAGCAGAGGCAACAAGAAAATCTGAAATTTTAAGAGGGGAAGGTGAATCTAAGGCGATTGATATATACGCTGATGCGTTTGAAAAAGACTCAGATTTTTATTCATTTTATAGATCAATGCAGGCTTATGGAAACGTTTTAGGTGAAGATGGAACGACAATGATCTTGTCTCCAGACAGCGAATTTTTAGAATTTTTTAACAATTCAAAAGGAAGAAATAGGTAAACAACTTTATGAGAAAGCTTTTAACAGCCTATTTTTTTTTGGTAAATTTTTTTGTTTATGACACTGCCACTGGACATCCTCTGTCCGATAATTTTGCGGATTTGGTTGAAAATAAATCCCCTAGTGTTGTAAATGTATTTACCGTTCAAAAACCAAAACAGACTTCAAACAATCANAANCCTTTAGAAAACATTCCTCCACAGTTCAGGGATTTNTTTAAAAACTTCCCTCCAGGGTTTCCATTTGGTCCTCAGCAACAACAACCCAATCAACAAGAGAGTGAGAGACCTCAGGCNTTAGGATCNGGCTTCGTAATNGATTCAACAGGATATATAGTTACTAATAATCATGTTNTAGAACAAGCTAATGAAATCAAAGTTAAGTTTCAGGATGATTCAGAATTNGAGGCCAAGTTAATTGGNACAGATAAGCTTACAGATATAGCTTTACTNAAGGTTGAANCAAAAAGTCCACTTCCCTATCTTAAATTNGCCGACTCTGATAAAGCAAGAGTTGGTCACTCTGTGTTTGCAATTGGAAATCCTTTTGGTCTTGGAGGAACCGTGACCTCAGGAATTATATCTGCATTTAATAGAGACATTAATGCTGGTCCATACGACAGTTTTATTCAAACAGATGCGTCAATAAATAGAGGAAACTCAGGTGGACCTTTGTTTAATTTAGATGGAGAGGTATTAGGGATTAATACCGCAATTTTTTCTCCTACTGGGGGAAGCGTTGGAATTGGATTTTCTATACCTGCTAATCTGGCAAAACCCATTATTGAACAATTGAGAAAATTTGGAAAAACACAAAGAGGATGGTTAGGAGTAAGGATACAAGAGTTAACACCAGAGATTGCAAAAAGTTTAGGTCTGAAAAATGAAGATGGTGTTCTCATTTCTATGGTCAACCCAGGTGAACCTGCAGAAAAAGGTGGGCTTAAATCTGGTGATGTTATTCTAGAGTTTAATGGTAAAAAAATAAAAGATGTAAAATCACTTCAGAGAACCGTTGCTGAGTCTGCAGTTGAAAGTAAAGCAAAGGTTAAGGTTTGGAGAGATAAAAAATCTAAATCATTTACAGTTAAACTCGGCGAGTTAGAAAAATTTAATACAGCAGATAATAATGAAGATGATNAAAAACAAGAAGTTGTAAGTGAAGAAATTGAGATTGATAATGTTGGATTGAGACTTTTGGGTCTTAATAAAGAAACCAGATCTCGTTTTAATATTTCTAAAAATGTTAGTGGTGTTGTAATTACAGCAGTAAAAAGAGATTCGTTTGCAGCCAAAGCTGGACTTTCAGTTGGTAATGTTATCTCTCAAATCGCACAAAAAGATATAGAAAGACCAGAACAAGCTAAAAAAATATTTGATGATTTAACGAAAAAAAAATCTGAGTCTGCTCTTCTTCAAGTCTTTGAGGGAGATTTTTCTAGATTTTTAATAATTAATCTTAAGTAATTGACTTGTATCCCCTAGCAATTCTAATTGGCGGACCAACAGCATCAGGTAAAACAAATTTAGCGTTTGAGATACAAAACAAAATTCCAAGCTTTATTGTTAATGCAGATAGCATGCAAGTTTACGATAAGTTAAATGGTTTAACAAACGTTCCCCCAAAAAAAAATCTAGTCAAACATTCATGTAATCTGTTTGGTTTCGTAAAATATCCAAAAAAATGTAATGTTGGTTTTTGGTCAGATTCAGTCCAAAAATTACTGTTAAGGTCAAGAAATAATATACCTATTTTTGTTGGTGGAACTGGTTTGTATTTGGAAAGTTTGTTTGGAAAAATTTCTCCAATTCCTGAAATTTCTCAAAAAGTAAAAAATAAAGTAGATAAATTATTTTTAAAACTTGGAAAAAATATTTTTTTTAAAAAGTTACAAAAAATTGATTACTCTTATTCTGAGAAAATTTCTAAAAATGATACTCAAAGAATTTTACGCGCAATAACCGTAAAAGTGGGGACTGGAAAAAATATGACGTATTGGCATAAAAGAATTTCAAATAAAATTTTTAAAAAGGTTCTTTATGTAGTGATTTTTGAAGATAGGAAAGTACTCTATAACAATATAAATAATAGGTGTTTACAAATGTTAAAATCAAATGTTGTAAATGAAGTATCTCATTTTCTTAAAGAAAAAAAAAGTATAAGTCATCCATTACATAAATCTATTGGCCTTTATTCATTGGAAAAATATATTAACGGAGAAGAAAATTTTGATGACACACTTCAGTCGTTCTGTTTGGACACAAGAAGATACGCAAAAAGACAAATTACTTGGTTTAAGAATAAGTCAACCAATTCAGTCAAACTTAATTTCTCTGATGCTAAAAAATTTATATTAAAAAATATTTAGAGATTTTAAATTTTTTTGATGTGTAAATAATATTTTTGGTTTAATTTAATTATTATGAAAAAATTAACTGGAGCTAAAATTGTTATCGAGGCATTAATAGAAGAAAATGTTGAAGTTATATTTGGTTACCCAGGCGGAGCTGTATTACCAATTTATGACGAATTATTCAAACAACATAAAATTAGGCATATTTTAGTTCGTCACGAACAAGGAGCTGTCCATGCAGCTGAAGGCTATGCAAGGTCAACCGGAAAAGTTGGTGTTGTTCTTGTGACGTCTGGCCCAGGAGCCACAAACACAGTTACAGGACTTGCTGATGCTATGATGGACTCAGTTCCTGTAGTTTGTATATCAGGGCAGGTGCCAACGCATATGATAGGAAATGACGCATTTCAAGAAGCTGATATTGTCGGAATCACTCGACCATGCACTAAACACAATTATCTTGTAAAAGACATTTCAAAACTAAGTAGTTGTATTCACTCAGCATTTTATATTGCAAAAAATGGTAGACCAGGACCTGTTTTAGTTGATATTCCAAAAGACATACAAACATTTAAGACCAATTACTTAGGTAAAAAATTAACCAAAAGCTATTCTTTTTACAAACCAAAAGTAAAACCGCCAATGGAACAGATTAAAAAATTTGTAGATCTTCTATCCGCCACAAGAAAACCAATCTTTTATGTTGGAGGAGGTGTAATCAACTCTGGAATAAAAGCATCAAAGTTATTGAAAAATCTTTTGAAAATTACAGGATTCCCATGTACTCAAACTTTAATGGGACTAGGTGCCTCTCCAACATCAGATAACCAATTTATTGGTATGCTTGGGATGCACGGAACATATGAAGCAAATTTAGCTATGAATAAATCAGATCTAATGATTTGTGTTGGTGCCAGATTTGACGATAGGATAACTGGAAAAGTATCAGGGTTTTCTCCAAAATCGATAAAAGTTCATATGGATATTGATGCATCCTCATTTAATAAAAGCGTGAATGCAGACTTATTAATTCAAGGTGATTTATCGAAAATTTTAGAAATGACATTAAAATATATTAATGATGAAAAAATAATTTTTTCAAAAAATAATACAAAAGATTGGTGGAAACAAATTGAAAAATGGCAATCCAGGGATTGTTTGAAATTTAAAAACTCATCCAAGATAATTAAACCTCAGTTTGCACTTCAAAGATTAGATTACCTAACCAAACATTTAAACCCATTTATAACAACAGAAGTCGGGCAGCACCAAATGTGGGCTGCACAATTTTTAACTTTTAATAAACCTAAGCATTGGATGACATCTGGAGGTTTAGGGACAATGGGATATGGTTTGCCAGCTGCAATGGGTGTCCAAATAGCACATCCGAAGGACTTGGTTATTGACGTTGCAGGTGAAGCGTCAATTTTGATGAATATTCAAGAAATGTCAACAATTAAACAGTATAGGCTTCCAGTAAAAGTTTTTATTTTGAATAATAATTACATGGGAATGGTTAGACAGTGGCAAGAATTACTTCATGGAAATAGATTATCTGAGTCCTACATGGAATCTCTTCCAGATTTTGTAAAACTAGCAGAATCTTTTGGAGCAACTGGATTAAGAGTCGAGAAACCAAGTGAGGTTGATGATTTGGTAAAAGAGATGGTAAAAATNAAAGGTTCAGTAATTTGTGACGTTGTTGTTGATCCAAAAGAAAATTGTTTTCCAATGATTCCATCTGGTTCAACTCACGATCAAATGCTATTGGGACCAAATGATAAAGTAGAAGGAGAAATATCAGAAGAGGGAATGGTTTTAGTATAGTATTTAAAAAATGACGGAATCAAATACTAAACATATTCTATCAATAATGGTTGACAATGAGCCCGGTGTCTTGGCAAGAGTTGTGGGTCTTTTCTCAGGAAGAGGNTATAATATTGANAGTTTGTCTGTGTCTGAAGTTGACTCAGACAAATTTTTATCAAGAGTTACAATCGTTACATCAGGAACTAAAATAATTGTTGATCAAATAAAGGCTCAATTAAANAAGNTAATCCCAGTGCATAACCTTATAGATATATCTGAACTTAAAAGCTTTATNGGAAAAGAGTTGATTTTAATCAAATTGGATGTAAAAAAGAAGTCAGTTTCTAAAATATATGAATTTATAGAAAAAAATGGGGCAGANNTTTTATTTGAAAATAAATTTGAANTAATTATTCAATTTTCAGGAACACCTTCTGAAATNTCATCTATGATAAAAAAACTAAGTTCATATAATATTATTGAATTAACANGATCAGGTCTAGTCTCTATGGCACTNGGAACTGAATATATTAAAAAGTAAGGACAATATCNATGAAAGTTTACTACGACAGAGATGCTGANTTGAATCTCATAAGAANGCAAAAAGTTTGCATAATAGGGTATGGTAGTCAGGGTCATGCACATGCTTTAAANCTAAAAGACAGTGGAGTAAAAGAATTAGTAATTGCATTAAGAGAGGGTTCAGCTTCTATTAAAAAAGCTGAAAAAGATGGTTTTAAAGTTCTAAGTGTAGATGAAGCTTCAAAGTGGGCAGACATTTGTATGGTGCTAGTTCCAGACGAACTACAAGCAGATTTATATAACGAATTTCTTAAAAAAAACTTAAAAAAAGGTGCATGTTTATTATTTGCTCACGGTCTTGCAATACATTTTCAGCTGATTAATCCGAGACCTGATCTGGATGTTTTTATGATAGCACCTAAAGGGCCTGGTCATACTGTAAGAGGCCAATATNTCTCTGGAGCAGGAGTTCCTTGTCTTATTGCAATTCATCAAGANGCTTCAAAAAATGCATTAGAGCTTGGANTTTCATATGCCTCAGCTATTGGTGGNGGNCGCTCTGGCATAATTCAAACTACATTTAAGGAGGAATGCGAAACTGANTTATTTGGAGAACANNCGGTATTGTGNGGTGGTTTAACAGCTCTTATCCAAGCAGGTTTTGAAACATTAGTTGAGGCTGGGTATTCACCAGAAATGGCATACTTTGAATGCCTTCATGAGGTCAAACTTATCGTAGATTTGATTTATGAGGGTGGTATTGCAAATATGAGATATTCAATATCAAATACAGCTGAGTANGGAGATTTAACAAGAGGACCAAGAATAATAAATAAAGANGTNAAAAATGAAATGAAAAAGGTTTTGAATGAAATTCAGACAGGTAAATTTGTAAGGGACTGGATTTTAGAATGCAAATCTGGTCAATTGAATTTTAAGGCTGAAAAAAGAATACAAAATAACAAAGAAATTGAAATAGTAGGAGAAAAGTTGAGGAAGATGATGCCATGGATTAGTTCAAATAAACTGGTAAATAAAAATAAAAATTAATATTATAATAACTATGAATAAAGAAAAAATTTTAATCTTTGATACTACCTTGAGAGATGGAGAGCAATCCGCAGGTGCTTCTATGTCTGTAGAAGATAAAATTGAGATAGCGTTAAAATTAAATGCGATGAAAGTTGATATTATTGAAGCTGGGTTCCCTTTTGCATCTAAAGGAGATTTTCAGGCAGTTAAGAAGATATCAGAAATATCGAAATACTCAACGGTTTGTGGACTTGCTAGAGCACAATCTAAAGATATTGATGCGGCAGGCGAGGCATTAAAACCCGCAAAAAGAAAAAGAATTCACACATTCATATCTACNAGNGATCTTCACATGAAATATAAGCTAAAAATGTCAAAAAAAGAGGTTCTAGAATCGATAAAGAAAAGCATTGATAGAGCTTTGAAATATACAGATGATATTGAGTGGTCCCCTNAAGACGCATCTAGAACAGATTTGTCCTTCTTGTATAAAAGTATAGAAGTAGCTATAAAATCTGGTGCAAAAACTATTAATATTCCAGACACAGTGGGTTATGCTATACCAGAAGAATTTGGAATGTTAATTAGGAATATCAAGGAGAATGTTTCAAATATTGATAATGCTGTAATATCAGTTCACTGCCATAACGATTTAGGTTTAGCAGTCTCAAATTCGCTTTCAGCTATTGTTAATGGTGCTAGACAAATAGAATGTACTATCAACGGTATAGGTGAAAGAGCTGGAAATGCAGCACTTGAAGAGATTGTGATGTGCTTGAAAACAAGAAGTGATAAACTTCCTTTTTATTCAGATGTCGATACAAAAAAAATAACTTTAATTTCTCATTTAGTTTCTACAATTACAGGATTTCCTGTNCAACCTAATAAGGCAATAGTAGGAAAAAATGCTTTCGCACATGAGTCAGGAATTCATCAGGATGGGATGCTTAAGAACTCGAATACTTATGAAATAATTACTCCTGAATCCATCGGACTTTCATCGTCTGAACTTGTTTTGGGAAAACACTCTGGAAGACATGCTTTCAAAGTCAAATTGTCTGAACTTGGTTATGAGTTTGATGAAAAAAAAGTAAATAAACTGTTTGGCAAATTTAAAGATCTTGCAGATAAAAAAAAACAAGTTTTCGAAGAAGATCTTTATGCCTTAGTCGAAGATGTGCAAAACTTTCAAAAGAAGATGTTTTTGGAGCTCATAGATCTTAAATTAAATTGTGGAACAAATAAANAATCANAAGCTACNTTGAAGTTGAATATATTTGGNGATCAAAAAACAATTAAAAAATCAGGTAATGGNCCTATTGATGCAATTTTTAATGCNTTAAAATCATTAATACCTAATAAGGCTAACTTAATAATCTACCAAGTCAATGCAATAACNANAGGAACTGATGCTCAGGCGGAAGTAAATGTGAGANTAGANGAAAANCTNATAACTGTTCAAGGTCAAGGGAATGATATAGATACAATGGTTGCATCTGCTAAGGCTTATATAAATGCAATGAATAAATTGATTATGAAAAGAAAAAAAGTTATGGATTCAAAATCCATGTTGCAAACTTCCAACACAAAATTAGATAAACATGTAATTTAATCTATTGCTTTTTTTGACTTATACATGTAGAAAATATTAAAATGAAAAAATTCTTCTCTTTTCTATCACAAGATATCGCCATAGACCTCGGTACTGCCAATACTTTGATATATGTTAAAGGAAAAGGCATCGTCCTAAATGAACCTTCAGTCGTAGCCCTTTCTAATGATAAAAAAGAAGCAAAACCAAGAGTTCTTGCGGTTGGTCATGAAGCTAAAACAATGTTGGGAAGGACGCCTGGTAATATCCAAGCTATAAGGCCAATGAGAGATGGTGTAATTGCTGATTTTGATGTGGCAGAGGAAATGATAAAACACTTTATCAGAAAGGCTCATAACCATAATAGTTTTTTCAGTCCAGTAATAGTGGTTTGCGTTCCATCTGGAGCTACCTCGGTAGAACGAAGAGCCATTGAAGGATCGGCCGCCGCCGCCGGTGCCAGAAAGGTTTATTTAGTCGATGAACCAATGGCAGCAGCATTAGGTGCAGGTTTGGCAGTTACAGAACCATCTGGTTCAATGGTCGTGGATATTGGTGGTGGTACAACTGAAGTTGCACTTTTAGCACTTGGAGGTATCGTTCACGCACACTCTGTCAGAGTCGGAGGTGATGCTATGGACACCGCGATAATAAATTATATAAGAAGGTCTCATAATCTTTTGGTTGGAGAAAGTAGTGCTGAAAGAATTAAAAAAGCCATTGGTGTTGCAGCACCACCATCATCAGGTGATGGAAAAGTTCTTCATATAAAAGGAAGAGATTTGTTAAAGGGAGTTCCCAAAGAAGTTGTTATTAATCAGAGACAAATCGCAGACGCTCTTCAAGAACCAGTACAAGCAATAATAGAAGCTGTTACAAATACTTTGGAAAATTCAGATCCTGAATTAGCTGCAGATATTGTTGATAAGGGTATTGTTCTCACAGGGGGTGGCTCGTTGTTGGGTGAACTTGATCAAGTGATAAGAGATTCAACTGGTCTGCCCGTAAGCATTGCTGATGACCCTCTAAGTTGCGTAGTTCAAGGAACAGGAAAGTGTGCAGAGAATTTAAAAGATCTTCGTTCAGTTTTAAGTAGTAGCTACTAATTTATGGTAAATAAGTCGTCTTTTGGAAGAGGATTTAATTCAAGTATTTTAAACAGTTATGTTTTAAGCCTTGTTTTATGTATTGCGATTGCGATAACTCTTTTTGTACTATCAATTCTAAATAATTCATTCATCAAAAATGCTAGATATAGTGTAATATCAATTGGCAAACCTTTTTTTATAATTGTAGCCAAACCTTTTCAATTGATTAATGAATCATTAATCTACCTTAGTGAAATCAAAGATTCTAACAAACTTAATAAAAAATTAATCGAAGAAAATAAACTTTTAAAAAAACAATTAGATAAAAATAATTTTTTAATTATTGAAAATAATAGATTAAAAAATTTAATGAATATTCAAGACGTAAATTATGTAAAAAAGATTACTGCCAGAGTTTTGCTAGATGCTTACAAAGATGATGGCTCTATTATTTATATAGATGTAGGTAAACAAGATGGTCTTAAAATTAACGATGTAGTTTTTAATGAAAAAGGATTAATTGGAAGAGTAATAGAGCTGGGTAAAAGCTCCTCGAAGGTTCTTACTATATTTAACCAAAACTCGATAATTCCAGTAATCTCAATTGATTCTAAGAAATCATTTTTTGTTCAGGGAAGAAAAGATAAGCTAATATTGAAACACATAGAAAAAAAGTTTGATTTAAATCATGGTGAATATGTTGTATCGACAGATGCAGCAGGTTATTTTAAAGAAGGAATAAAAATTGGACGAATTTTTAAAACTCTTAATGATGTATATTTGATCCCATTTGCAAAAAATACAGATTCAATTTATGTTAATGTTTTAGTTTATGATTTTAAAAAAGAATTTAGAGATTAGTTTTAATGTTTAATAACTTAATTTTCAAATCCCTTCCATATCTGTTTATATTGATTTTTATTTTCTTTGAATTTTCGCCAAACTATTTTTTTCAAGTGCAATTAATCAAGCCATTTATGTTTTTTACGATTATTTATTGTTGGATTTACAATGATCACAAAAAATTCTCGCCATTCTCAATATTAATTCTTACAGTAATTTATGATTTATTGAATGGAGATATAGTTGGTGTTACTTGTTTATTTTTCCTGTTTATACAATACTCTCGAAGAAAATTATTCAGCGACTTAATATCAGACGACTTCAAAGAACTTTGGATGAAATTTATTTTGAGTTTTACTTTTTATATATCAGCTAATCTTCTAATAAAACTTTTTTTAACAACATCAACAACTAGTTTAAAAAATTTAACAATAAGTTTTATTATTACTATTGCTTTGTTCCCATTGTTTTTTAAAATTGTAAATAAACTAAGCTATAAATTTAGAAGTTATAATGAGTAGAGATGTTAATTTAGAAAAAAAACTAAGACGAAGATCTCTTATATTAGGATTGTCAAAATCCTTTTTATCAATTGTTATCTTTGGAAAGTTATTTTATCTTCAAATTCTTCAAAATTCAAAATATGGAAAGTTATCCGATATAAACAGATTAAAAGTAAAAATTTTATATCCTGAAAGAGGTACAATATATGATCTTTACAATAACCCAATCGCCTCAAATAAAACTGATTATCAATTAAGTATATTTAAAGACAAAAGAAATTTAATAAATAAATATATTATTAAGCTACAAGGACACATAGATTTCTCAAAAAAAGACTTGAATGAAATAAAATTAAATCTTTTGGAACAAGACTTGTCTGATTTTATCATTATAAAAAAAAGTTTGACATGGAATGAGTTAGAATTTCTTGAATTTATGAAAAGTAAATTTCCATTTTTAATAATAACAAAAGAAAAAGTTAGAAATTACAAGAATGATCAAATTTTTTCTCATGTACTTGGTTATGTTGGTTATAAAAAAGATATCGCAAAAAAAAAACTATCAAATCTTAAATTTGGGATATCCGGAATAGAAAAAAAACTTGATTCAAAACTTTTAGGTTCAGACGGATGGATCAAATTTGAAACTAATTCAAAAGGTGAAATTAAAAAAGAGTTAAAAAAAAAGAACGCAATTCCTGGATCTAATATAAAAACATTTTTAATTGGAGAACTTCAAAATAAGGCTTATCAAGAAATGAAAGGTGTTAGCGGAGCTGTAGTTATGATTAATTGTCTCGATGGTGGAATTAATTGCTTGGTTTCATCACCGTCTTTTAATAATAATGAGTTTAGCGATGGCGTGAGCCAAGAAAAGTGGAATGCATTGTTATCAGATCAATATAACCCTTTACTTAATCGTTCTATTGCTGGTTTATATTCTCCAGGTTCAACTTATAAATTAGTTACTGCTCTACACGCAATCGAAAATGAAAACTTTGATAGAAATAGAAAGTTTTTTTGTTCAGGACACGTAAAATTAGGAAAAAGAAAATTTCACTGTTGGAAAAAAGAAGGACATGGAGAAGTCAATTTATCTGATGCTATAAAAAAATCTTGTGATTGCTATTTTTATAATTTGGCTAAAGAAATGGAGATTGACAGATTAGCTAATTTTTCAAAAGTTTTTTCNATTGGAACTTCGACTGGAATAGACATTCCTAATGAATTAAGTGGTTTGATGCCAGACANATCATGGAAAGTNAAAAATAGAGGTGAAAAATGGCAAAAAGGNGAAACTTTTAATACTGTNATTGGCCAAGGATTTATNTTGTCAACTCCTCTTCAATTATCATTAATGACAGCAAGGATAGCTACAGGGAAAAAAATAATCCCTAGCATTTTATTTAAAAAAAGACAATTCGAAGATCTCAANATTAATAAAAANAATCTAAGTTTTATTCAAAAGTCAATGTACGCAGTGGTAAATGAGATTAANGGAACAGCATTTTCCTCTAAACTAAANGGGACAAATAAAATGGCGGGAAAGACTGGAACCTCCCAGGTNAGAAAAATATCATTAGAGGAAAGAGANAGAGAAGACGGAGTTATAAAAAACGAACAGTTAGTTTATAAATTAAGAGATCACTCNATTTTTACCTGCTATGCACCTTTTCACAAACCAAAATTCGCGTTGGCTGTTGTTGCAGAACACATGGGAAGTGGTTCGAAAGTAGCAGCACCTATAGCAAAAAGAATAATGCAACTNGCTTTAAGTAAATANTNGTAATGTCAGAAATACTTATNAAATTCAAAAATCTTAATTGGTTCTTTGTTTTTATGATNAGCTTTTTAAGTTTTGTTGGTTTTNTAATGATNTATAGNGCAACCNATGGAAGCGAATCNAAGATTNTAATTTCACATGTGTATAAGATTATNTTGGGTTTTTTTATAATGATTTTTTTTGGATTANTTGAAATAGAATTCTGGAAAAAAAATGCTTANCTTTTATACGNATTNGGACTTATCCTATTAATAATTGTTTCTTTNTATGGTTATTTNGGAAAAGGTGCAAGAAGATGGATTGATTTTTATGGTCTAAATATTCAACCATCCGAAATAATGAAAATATTTTTAATAGTTTCATTAGCGAAATTTTTTGATGAAAAAAAAATTCAAGAAACTAGAGACTATTTATTTCTGATTGTTCCTGTAACTTTAGTTGTAACACCTTTNTTTTTAATCTTANTACAACCTGATTTAGGTACAGCAATGCTTATTTTGTTNGTTAGTATNGCTGTATTCTTNATTTCTGGAATAAGTTTGAAATTTTTTGGAATTCTTGGTTTCTTATCTCTAATCATCACACCTTATCTTTGGGGCGGGTTAAAAGAATACCAAAAACAAAGGATATTAACTCTTTTTAATCCAGAAAACGATCCATTAGGCTCAGGTTANCATATTATACAATCTCAAATAGCAGTTGGNTCAGGTGGAACTTTTGGGAAAGGATGGACAAAAGGTACTCAGTCGCATTTAGACTTTTTACCAGAAAAACATACTGATTTTATTTTTTCTATGTTAGGTGAAGAGTTCGGTTTTTTTGGTACTNTATCGGTTGTGGGTTTAATATGTATNATTACTTATATGAGTTACATAATAACAAGTAAATTTATTCACGATAATTTTTGCAGAATTGTTGGCTANGGAATAATTACTAATTTCTTTTTTGCAGCTTTCATNAATATGTCAATGGTAATAGGTATNCTTCCTATTGTGGGACTTCCNTTNCCTTTAGTTTCATATGGAGGATCATCAATGCTCACTTATTTCTTAGGTTTCGGNATACTCTTATCATTAGAAAGNACAAGAAAGTATAATTAANCATCCCCTTTTTCTGATAAAAAAATAGCAATNNTTTTTGTCGANTTGATTCTTCTTAAAATTATCAATATAACAACNAGAAGTGGAACACTTAAAAACATTCCAGCAATACCCCAAATTTTTCCCATAATAGAAAGAAACAAAATCATTGCTACAGGACTTATATTTAACTTATTTCCCATTAATTTTGGTTCTAAGAAANTCCCAATATAGATTTGAATAATNGTTAGGGCTATAAGAGTTGTTATGGGTTCAAAAACACTTAAAAACTGAATTCCTGAAAAAATAAAAGGAATTAATATGCCCAGAAGTGATCCAATTATGGGAATAAAATTAAGAATAAAAGTTAAAACACCGAATGCTGGAGCTAAATCACTTTTTAAAAAAAACAAAACTATGAATGTAAAAAAACCAGTTAAAAAACTAGTCAATGATTTNATCTGAAAATAATAAAAAATATCATAGTTAATTTTGNNAATAATCTTCATATTTTGACGACTAACAATTAAATCTAACTTTTTNAAAAAAAACTTTTCTTCTATTATAAAAAAAATAAGTAACAATAGGATAAATGAAAAGTTTCCTGCAAAACTTGATAAATTATTGAGTATTTGTGAAAACAGTTTCATAAAATTCAATGAATTTATTATTTCATTTGTTGAGAAGAACTTTTGTATTGAGGTGTTAGAAACTAGATTTAAAACCTTGTAAAAGTTATTTTGATAGATTGTTGAATTTTGTCTTACCGAGTTAATATTGTATTCTAGTATTACCCAAAAAAAATACAAAAAAGCAAATAAAATTACTAGAATAACCATTAAAGCAAAAATTTTATTTACCTGAATTTTTAAATAATCTTTTACAGTGGAAGAAAATTTATTTGATAAGGATTTTATTATCAAAAAAATAAACAACGAAATTGAAAAAGGTAACAATATGAATTTTCCGATATAAAGTATAGCAACAAGTAAAAATAAAATTAGAATAGTGTTGTTAATAGACATAATATAAAACTATTTATAATCTTCTAAAACCTGTAACATTTCTGTTGTGCCAAAAAGATCGGAGTCCGTTTTTTCAATTCTTAAACTTTTAATTAATCCTATTCCTTTTGCATACCATTCTTCTGATGAAATGTTAATTTCTATAGTACCAATCTCACTATCCCCTATGAATTTGGTTTTTCCAGTTCCTCTTACAAAAAGACAGTTCTTAAACTTTCCAGCTGGAGTTATTACGGTTTGGTTTTTTGAAATTATTTCATATTCAATTTGAAAGTTTGTTGTAGCTCTATAATCATAATAAGGGTATCTTTTTAAAATCAAAAAAGTTTTACTTTCTGTTGCCCATTTCCTCCCAATTTTTTCAGGTTTAGGCAAAACAATTCTTTCACTTTTCTGTTTATTTATATTTTTATCTTTTAGGAAAGATGATCCTTTTCTGTATATTCCATCTTTATTAAAGGAATAAAAATATATTGAACCATCTTCTCTAAGTAATGGATAAATTGAATATTTTTCTCCATTAATTTGAAGTTTTTTTTTCCCAAGTGATAGGTTTACTTTTTTATAGACTGTTTTTTGGTCAATCTCTGGTTTGATTTCAATTTTGTATGACCAATATTTCTTTTTTGCCAAAGGAAAGTATGAGTTATTATTTTCTGAACATCCAATTAAAAAAAAAATAACAAATAAATATCTCATTACTTTTCTGGTAAGAGTTGATTAGGCATGTCAAAAAAATTCAATTTTGAACTAACAGTTGATGCTTTTTCTTTTTTGAGAACAGAGGAGATTATATTTTTTTTATTTTCATCAACGTTCTCTCCCATCTGTGGTATTCCATTCTTTAGGCTGACTAAAGCTTTTGATATTCTTTCATGAACATCCTTATTATATTTTATGCTATATGATCTTGGGGTGCTTAAACCTGCTAAATCATCCATATCAGTGATCCAAAGAAAAATTGACCCTTCAGAGCTTATTAAAGCGTTTGGTTCGTATATCTGTGCCGCAACAAGTCTAAATCTATCTGGAAGAGAGTCACTTGATGGCCAACCTATAAGATTTTTAAAAGAATCGTAAGTTAAAATATAAAAGAATGTTGTTATGATAATCATCGATGACTTTATTAGCCAATGAAAATTTGTTCTTAAATTAAATAAAACTAGCAGAAATGCTAATATTACATAACAAATTATTATAAAAAAAATTTCTGAGTTCATAATTTCCTTTCTTTAATTTTCTGGAACTAATTTCTTAAACAAGTTTCCTGAAATACTTACAACTCCATCTTGTGTAATATTAAATCTTGTTGCAGTTTTTTCTACACCTTTTTTTTCTAATTTTATAGTACCATAATAAATCACTTCTAATTTAGGATTAACTTTTTCTACTTTGACGTTTACATCAACCGGTTGCTCTGTTTTTGTTGCATAATAATGTATATTAACAATATATTCTCCAGGAACAACTGCTCTTATTGTTACAACTTCCTGGTTAAGTGGGTTTTGAACTTTCTCTCCATTAATTTCAATAGTGTCATTAAGGAGGCCTCTATCATCTCTATCAAGATGAACAAATCCAGCCTCTTTTCCTCTAAACCAAACCAGGTCGCCAGTGGGACTTTGTACATAAGTATCAACGTCATCTGGATTATTATCTTTCCAACTAACTGTTATTATATACTCTGCTTTTGGGTTTATAACTCCAGTTTTGGGGATTGGATTCATAAAAATAATTGCTAAAAACATTAAGAGTGTAAATGACAACAGTATATTGAATAACAAATCGGTGAAGGGATCAGCCCTTAATCTTCTTCCAGAGTATGACATTACAGACTATTATCTATACTTACTTCAGAAATTTGGTTTAATACTGAAAATAATTCTTCACATCCGCTCTCCAGATTAAAATATTGAACAGCAACCATCACACCTGCTACTAAGGCAGATAGTGTTGTGTATAGCGCAACACCCATACCACTTCCCATTGTTGTCAGTACTCCTTGTAGTAAAGTAACATCAAATGTTGTTATGTCGGATAAGGAGCTTAACATTATTATAAAACCAATCACCGTCCCGATTAATCCAAGTTTGAGCATAATATCAGAACAAAACCAACCAAACTCATAAAATCCTACTGTTTTTTTTACATATGAGTCGAGAATTTGAACATGCGATGTAGCACCATTTTTTTTAAGACCAATTAAATCTTTAAAATAATCTCTAACAATACCGTGAGAAATCTCTCCCTTAGAAGTTAAAATAAGTGCATCATCAATAATTCTAAGTTTAACATTTTCATCTAGCAGACTTTTTTTAATTACATGTGCTTTATTTAATTCATCGGATATTTTAAAGGTGTGGTAGAAACAATGAATACTTACAGCAAAGAAGGATATAATTATAAGACTAGTTATATAGCTTCTGTCGGAACTTACTATTTTAACTATTAATCCTTGATCAAAAATAAAAAAAAGGAAAAAAAACATTAAACTAAATTGTAAAAGCCATTTAAGAAAAAGTTTGTGAACTCGTGTCATAATTTTAATTTAAGTTTTGATTAATAATGTATCAAGGATTCAGTTGGTATTTCAATTTTTTTACGTCCCTCAAGAAAATCTAATTCAATTAGAGAAACGAAACAACAAACTTCTCCACCAGATTTTTTAATTAGTTTTGTTGCAGCATTGGCAGTGCCACCCGTAGCAAGTAAATCGTCTACTAAAATAAGTTTTTTATTACTCAAATCTACATTTAACTCTAATTTATCGCTCCCGTATTCAAGATTATATTCATAGCTTATTTTTTTTCCGGGCAATTTATTTTTTTTTCTAATCATCACAAACCCTTTTTTCATGCTATGAGCTATTGCCGAAGCAAAGATGAAACCTCTTGCATCTATACCTGCAATTAATTCAAATTGGTATTTCTTTACAAGATCTATCAATAATTCTATTGAGTTGTAAAATGCTTTTTTTTCAATTATCAGCGAAGAAATATCGTAAAATAGAATTCCAGGTTTGGGATAATCTGGAATTTTACTCACATATGATTCAATTTCTGCTATTTCCATCTTAAGTATTATTTTATGTGACTAACTAATAATTTGTTAATCAAATAAAAACGAGGTTGACCTTCTAAGTTTTTTATATACAACGCTAATAGAATATATATTAATGTATGTTTTACAATACAATTGTATGAATTTATTTGACAAAAAATTTAATTTAATCAACAAGGCTTTTAAAATAATCGAAAAGATTGGCTGGAAATCTTTTTCTTTTGATAAACTTGCTGAGGAAGAAAAAATTTCAGTTCTAGATGTTAATAAGGTCTTAAAGACTAAAACTATCCTTTTAAGAGAATTTTCGTTAATGATCGATTCAGGTGTGGAAAAAAATTTTGATTTAAAAGATTTAGAGAACTCTTCAACAAAGGATAATTTATTTGAGTTGATTATGTTAAGGTTAGAGTTGATGACACCATACAAAAAAGCACTTTACAACATTATTGATGCTTTTAAAAACGATTTGTCGGCCTATAAAACAGTATCATGCACTATTCATAGTTCTCTGGATTTTTATCTGGAGCTAACAAATTCTTATGATGGCTCCTTTTTAGATGGTTTAAAAAAAAATACCCTCTTAATAATTTATGCTCGAACTTTTATGACATGGATGAATGATAATTCAGATGAAATGACCAAAACAATGTCTGAGCTTGATAAAATGTTATCTTTTTCAGAAAGGGCACTAAAATCATTTAAAGATTATTTTCCAATCTGACTTTTTTTAGCGCTAGGTCTTGTCTTTTTTTTAAATTGTTCACTTCAAAGTCCTTAATTAGTTCGTGAAAAATACGATACCAATTAACCTTTGCGTCAAGATGTAAAAATACTGATCCAAGTCCGATTGCAGCTCTGTCCATAAAAACAAATTCTCTAGGTGGTTTGACGCCTCCTATTTTTTTTAATTCTTTGTGAACTTTTGAAGCAGCCTCTGCACCGTATGTTGATGAGTTTGTTTCTTGCATTTTTCTAACTTTATCTTCAAGTAATGGTGAATAAAGAAACTTTGCCCATATGTTGAGAATTTCTATAAGTTCCTTAGTAATATTTTCAAATCCCCAACTTTGATATGCATGTACGGCCAGGTCTTGATTTTTATTTTTTATAGCGTTGTAGAGATCAATCACACCTTTAACAAATGATGGCTTAAATATTCTTATACAACCGAAATCAAGTAGATTAATATTTCCATTTGCTGTTGAAGAATAGTTTCCTAGATGAGGGTCGCCATGAATTACACCGTAATGATAAAATGGATAATACCAAGCTTTAAACATGTTTATAGCAATTTTTTTTCTTAAGGAATGTGGATGATCTTTAAATTTTAAAAGTTTGTGACCTTTTAGATAGTTCATGCTTATAAGTCTTTTGGTTGAAATTTCTTCAAAAATTTGAGGAATAATTACTTCACGAGAATTTTTAAAAATTAATTGAAACAATTTGATATGTTTTTGTTCTTGAAAATAATTTAGTTCTTCTTTAATTCTTGTACTTATTTCTTTTTGTATCTCAGTCGTATCAATACTTTTATCAATTTTTTTGTAAACTGAAAAAATAAGTTTGAGTTGGTTTATATCGGCGTCAACTATTGAACTCATATCAGGATATTGAAGTTTGCAAACAATTTCATTTCCTTTGTGTTGTGCTCTATGTACTTGTCCAAGCGAAGCAGCTGCGAATGGTTCTTTCTCGAAAGAATCAAAAGAGTCCAACCAGTTAAACCCTAATTCATTTTTCATTCGTCTTCTAACAAAGTTCCATCCCATAGGAGGCGCATTTGATTGTAATTTGGTTAGTTCTTTAGTGTATTCCTCTGGTAATAAATCGGGAACTGTCGACAAAAGTTGAGCTATTTTCATAATTGGACCTTTTAGCCCGCCAAGAATAACTCTAAGGTCTTCAGCATTCTTTTCGTGTTCTTTATTAAGAAATTTTGTTTCAAATAATTTGAATGCAATACTACCTGCTGATGTTCCTAAGTTAGCATATCTTAAAACTCTTTTAGAAAGTTTATTAATCTCATCCATAAAGAATAAGTTAATAGAAAAAAAAAAAAATTAAATGAAAAAAATCAGAACTATCAATATTGTTAAAACAAAAAGATAGTTTTTTGATAAAAATTCTAAAGATTTTGCTTTAAAGTAATTCGTTGATGAAGGTTGACTTAATTTTTGCATGGTATGTATTTGCAAAATCTATTCCAATAATCAGTTTGTTCTGTAAGTGAGGAAATCTACTAAATTTAGAAGTTTACTTTTTTCAGGGGAGTCTGCAAAAATTCCAAGACTGTCCTTGGCCATAATAGAAAAATGAATCGCTTTCTTAATACAATCTTCTCTGACTTTATTTTTTTCCATTAAAAAAATTATTTTTTTAAAATCTGATTGATTTGAATTGTTATTAATAACAATTTGTTCAATCATTTTTTTTTCAACTTTACTACACCTTTTATAACAAATGATTAACGGTAATGACATTTTACCTTCCTTTAGATCATTTCCTGTAGTCTTTCCAGTCACCTTAAAATTTGAAAAATAGTCAAGAGTATCATCAATAATCTGGTAAGCAATTCCTAAAAACTTTCCAAATTCAGCCAAACTAATTTTTTTTTCCCTTTTAACTTCGCTAATTTCTCCTCCTATATGACATGCGGCAGAAAATAATTCAGCCGTCTTATGGTCTATTATATCTAAATACTCGGATTCATTTGTGTGAAGGTTTTTGACTGAAACTAATTGTTTTACCTCTCCTTGAGACATTTTAACAGATGCTTTAGAAATTACATCTAAGCACTTTGAAGATCCATCATCAATTAGCATCCTAAATGCTTTGCTCAGTAGGTAATCACCCACTAAAATACTTGATTTATTATCCCAGATAAAGTTTGCTGTATTTTTGCCTCTTCTTTTTTTACTATTATCGACAACATCGTCATGTAGAAGCGTAGCTGTGTGAATGAATTCAATTGCGGATGCAAGGTCTATATGCCTATAACCAGTATATTTACAAAGCTTTGAACATGCTACAGTTAGTAGTGGACGTATTCGTTTGCCCCCTGAATTTATTATATGACTTGAGAGATCAGATATGAGTGATGCGCTACCTGCAAGATTTTCCATAATTTTCTGATTAATCATAAGAATTTCAGGTTCAAGCCAATCAAAAAAATTTTCGAGTGGACTTTTTTTGTTATTTGGATTTAGTTTTATGATATTCATTTTTTAATATTTCATTTTAGAAATTATTTAATATGATGAGTGTGTTTAGAATATAGTATTCTAAAATTGAATTTTAAATTACTTTTTATAATAATATTTACAATGTTAAGTTTTCAAGAAATTATAGACAATCTACAAAATTTTTGGAAAGAAAGAGGTTGCTTGCAAATGCAACCTTTTGATATGGAAATGGGCGCAGCCACATTCCACCCAGCAACTACACTGAGAGCAATTGGTACAAAGCCTTGGAGTACAGTTTTTGTTCAACCTTGCAGGAGACCATCTGATGGAAGGTATGGACAAAACCCCAACAGATTACAACACTACTATCAACTGCAGGTACTTCTAAAACCTAATCCCAATAACTCCCAAGAATTATATTTGGAAAGTTTAAAATCAATAAATATCAATATTAAAAATAATGATATTAAATTTATTGAGGACGATTGGGAAAGCCCTACTTTGGGGGCAACAGGCCTTGGTTGGGAGGTTCAATGTAATGGTATGGAAATCAGTCAATTCACTTATTTTCAACAAATTGGAGGAATAGATTGTAAACCTGTAAGTGTTGAGCTTACTTACGGACTAGAAAGAATTGCAATTTTTGTTCAAGATGTAAAAAGCATCTATGACGTAATTATGGATAAAAGTGGCACAACTTATGGAGAAGTTTTTCTAGAAAATGAAAAGCAAATGTCTTTTTTTAATTTTGAACTAGCATCTGAATCTTATTTATATAATTCTTTTGATTTTTTTGAAACAAACGCAAAGAGTCTTATTAATAATCGACTTCCAATACCAGCTTATGAACAATGTATAAAAGCAAGTCATACATTTAACTTACTTGATTCACGTGGTTTGGTTTCCGTATCGGAGAGGCAAGCCTATATACTTAGAATAAGATCTTTAGTTCAGGATTGTTGTAAATTGGTAATAGAAAATGAGTGAATTTTTATTAGAAACTTATTGTGAAGAAATACCCTCATCTTCACAAGTATTAATTGAATCTGAGCTTAGAAGATTATTTATCGAGTTATTTTCAGAATTTGATATTAAATTTAATTATATTGAAACATTTTCAACATCAAGAAGAGTGGTTTTATTTATTAACAATTTATCAAAATATTCTGGCCAAAAACAAAAAGAAGTTAGGGGTCCAAGAGTTGAGGCGAATGAAAATGCAATTAAAGGGTTTTTAAAATCAAAAAATATAAAAAATATTGATAAACTTTCTAAGAAGGAGATCAATGGAAAATTATATTATATCTACAAAGAAAATTCTGAAGTTAAAGAAGTAAAATTTTTGCTAGAAGATAAAGTTCCTCACATTTTACGTTCAATACGATGGGTAAAATCAATGAGATGGGGTGATCACGAAGATAGGTGGATTAGACCAATAAAAAATATATTTTGTATTTATGATAAGAAAATCTTAAATTTCCAATTTGCTAAACTCAAATCAAATAATTTAACATTTGGGAATTATTTTTTTGGAGAAAAAGAACTCAAGTGCTTTGATTTTGAATCTTACAAAAAAAAATTAAAAAATAATCACGTAATTCTCAAAAGATCAGAAAGAGAAAATTTGATCACGTCAAAAATAAAAGAATTTTGTAAAAAAAATAAACTTATTTTTAATTTAGATAGCGCCCTCCTCAGAAGGACGTCCGATATGGTTGAAAATCCAAATATTTTTTTTGCAACATTTGATGAAAACTTTTTTGAACTTCCAGAATTTTTAATAGAAGAGATAATATCTAATAAACAAGATTATTTTTCTTTTAAAAAAGTTGACAATAAGTTGACTAATATCTTTGCTTTCATTTCAAATCTCGAAAGCACAAAAAAAAAATTATTAATTAAAGGAAATGTTAATGTTCTTCGAGCAAGGTTTAGCGATGCTTCTTTTTTTTTAAAAGAAGATCAAAAAATTACATTAAAAAAAAGATTAAATTTACTAAAAAATATAATTTTCTATAAAAATACCGGAACTTTATATGATAGAGCTTTGAGAATAAATTCGGCGATACAATTCGTTTATAAGAAAATTGAAAAGGAATTGAATTTTAATACTGATATACTTACGCTCTCTAATGTAGATCTTACTTCTGAACTTGTGAATGAATTCCCAAATTTACAGGGCAAAGTTGGAGGCTTTTATGCTTATAAAGAAAATTTACCTAAAGAAATCTATCTTGCCTTTTCAGATCAATATGAATACGAATTTCCTAAGGATTATAAAAATTATCTAACTTTTATTTTATCTATCTGTCAAAAGTTTGATTCAATAGTAGGTTATTTTATAGCAAAGAAATCCCTAAAAGGAACTGGAGATCCGTTTGGGATTAGAAGGGCTGCTTTGTCAATAATTAAGATATGCATAGAAAAAAAAATTAGTGTTGATTTTTACGAATTATTTCTTCACTCCAAAAAAGTTTATGAAGAACAAAAGATCAAAGTTGATATCGAATACAATATTTTACAAGTTTTTTTTGAAAAAAGAATTATGGTTTTATTTGAAGACTTTGGTTTTTCCAATGATATAATTAAAGCTTCAGGCCTAGTTTCAAAACTAAATCCATACTTAATTTTTATTAGGGCAAAGGAACTTAAAACGTTTATTAATTCTATAGAAGGAAAAGAATTTTTAAAAGCTTTTAATCGTTTGGATTCACTTAATGAAGATTTTGATAATAATGATATAAATAAAAATTTACTGAAGCATAAAGAAGAGATTGAATTTTATGATCTCCTATTTGAGCTTAATGAAAAACTTATAATTTTAGAAAACAATAATTTTG
>NHDS01000027.1 GCA_002167215.1 Pelagibacteraceae bacterium TMED65 | reverse complement strand
TGATGACATGGATGGATTAAGAAAAGTTCCATTAAATATCCCTAATCAGCAACTAATCAATGAGCACCTAGAAAAACCACTATCATCAATACCAGACCCGTTTGAAATATATTCAAGTTTTGCTGAACACAACAATCAAAAATTAATTGATTTTCTTGAGAAGTTTAGCTTTAATTTTGAATTTAAATCTTCAACTAAACATTACAAAGCCGGAGACTTCAATTCTGGATTGGAATCTATTTTTGACAACTATGAAAAGATACTCAACGTTATGTTACCTACTTTAGGTAATGAAAGAAAAAAAACATATTCACCCTTCTTACCAATATGTAAAACAACTGGTAAGGTTTTACAGGTAAAGATTGAAAATTTAGACAAAAAGAATAAAAAAATTGAATTTTTCAACCCCCTAACATGTAAAAACGAATCTTCATCTATCTTTAACGGAGAGTGTAAATTACAATGGAAAGTTGACTGGGCTATGAGATGGAAAGTTTTAAATGTAGATTATGAAATGAACGGTAAGGATCTTATAGAATCATTCGTTTTGTCCAGTAAAATTAATCGTATAATAGGTAGTAAACCACCTAACAATTTCACTTATGAATTGTTTTTAGATGAAAAGGGAGAAAAAATATCAAAGTCAGTAGGAAACGGAATAACAGTTGACGACTGGTTAAAATTCTCTCCACAGGAAAGTCTAGAGTTATTTATGTTTCAAAATCCAACTAGAGCTAAAAAACTTTACTTTGATATTATTCCTAAAATGACTGATGATTATTTGAGGTTAAGGAAAGATTATGAAATACAAAACAATGAAGAAAAACTGCAAAACCCAATTTGGTTTTTGAAAAAAGACAATGAATTTAAATTCTTAGAAAATTTTTCATTTAATATGATTTTAAACTTAGCTAATGTTTGCAATGCCGAGTCGTCGGAAATACTTTGGGGATTTATAGAAAATTATTACAATAATATAAAAAGAGATGACTTTCCAATGATTCAGGAATTATTAAACTATGGCGTGGAATATTATAATAAATTTGTATTGCCAAATAAAAAATATAGAAAACCAAATGAATTAGAAACCGTTGGTTTTAAAAAAATAATTGAAGAATTACGAAACATTGACGAAGATTGTGAATCTGAAGACATTCAAACAAAAATATATAAAATTGGAATGGATCTTAAGTTTGAGAATCTAAGAGATTGGTTTTCTGCTTTTTATCAGGTAGTGCTAGGACAAGATCAAGGACCGAGATTAGGTTCTTTTATCAAACTGTATGGAATAAAAAAAACCATTAATTTACTTGAACAAAGATTGAATTGATGAAAGTTCACTGTAATGTAGTTTATAGAGTTTTTAAAAAAGAAGAATTTGAAGAATTTAAAAATAAAGAACTCTTTTCAGGCAATACTCTAGACAAAGAATCAGGTTTTATTCACTTATCTACGAAAAAACAAATTTTTGGCACAATTACGAAGTACTATTTAGAAGAAAAAGACTTAAAGGTAGTGAAATTCAATACATCTGATTTAAAACATAAGTTAAAATGGGAAAAAAGTAGAGATGAGGATTTTTTCCCTCATTTTTATGGGATACTTCGTTTTGACTGGATAACAGAGATTTTATAGGAAATGCAATATGAGTTTTAAAACTATATCAAGTTTCACAGAATTTATACCACCAGAATTTCTTCATAAATTATTTATCAAATTTCTACAAAAAGAATTCTTTAAAAGACAGATTAATTTTGAAAATCTGAGAACAAAAGTATTTGATAAAACATTTAATAATCCTTTGGGGTTGGCGGCGGGTTTTGATAAGAACGCAGAGGCTATTAATGGACTATTAAATTTAGGATTTGGTTTTTTAGAACTTGGAACTGTTACTCCAATGCCACAAAAAGGAAACCCACATCCTAGAGTTTTTAAGATACCTGAATTTGAAGCAGTTATTCAGAGACTAGGATTTAACAATAATGGTATTGAGGAATTTTTGGAAAACCTAAAAACATCAAAAAGTAAAAATAATATTCTGGGAGTAAATATTGGAAAAAATAAAAATTCAGAAAGTCAGTTTTCTGATTATATTTTTTTGTATAATAAGCTAGTTGGACATTCTGATTATATCACCATTAATATTTCATCTCCCAATACGCCAGGTTTAAGAGATTATCAAAACAAGGGGAATATAGAAAAATTAATTAAAGAATTATCAAAAGTTAAAAAAAGAAAACCAACGTTTTTAAAATTATCTCCTGATATATCTGATAATAATCTTGAAAATATTTGTAAACTTATTTTGAATGAAAATTTGATTGATGGACTTGTTTTGACAAATACAACAGTTAGTAGGGATATGTTATTAAAAAAACCTTTAAAAAATTCATGGAAAGTCAACGAAAAGGGTGGTTTGTCTGGACCGCCACTAAAAGAAAAAACTAATGAATTAATAGGAAAGGTTTATGGAATTACTAAAGGAAAAATTATAATAATAGGAGTCGGCGGTATTTCATCTGGTAAAGATGCCTTTCAAAAAATTTCACTGGGAGCAAACCTTATTCAACTTTATACATCATTAATTTATGAAGGCCCAAATATAGTTTTCAAAATATTGAAAGAGTTAAGTGATTTACTTGAAAAAAAAGGTATTGATAATGTTGAACAGCTGGTAGGTAAAAATATTAGTTATGATTGAATCTATAGAACTAAAAAAATTATCTGAAATACAATCTCATTATGACTGTTTTTTCATAGATTTATGGGGAGTCATTCATAATGGTATTTCTCTCTTCGCAGATGTTAAAGAAACTCTAAAAAAATTAAAAAAAAATAAGAAAAAAGTTTTTTTTTTAACTAATGCACCAAGGAGATCCTTTGTGATCAAAAAACAACTGGAAGAATTTGGATTAAATGAGAGTCTTTACGAGGATGTAATCTCATCAGGAGAGTTGACATGGCAAAAACTGAAAAATAGAAAAAATTTGAATTGTTATTTAATTGGTCCGCCAAGAGATTTTCATTTGGTTGATGGTTTGAGTTTAAATGTTGTTAAAAATAAGAAAAATGTCGATATTATTATTAATACTGGTCCGTGGGGTGATCATGATTCTCTAGAGAATTATAAGCCATTACTTAATGAGCTTATTAAATCAAATCCAGTGATGATATGTTCTAACCCTGACAAAACAGTTGTTCGTGGAGAAAAATTTATGATTTGTGCAGGGTTACTTGCAGAATATTATGAAAAGATAGGTGGCAGAGTTGAATATTATGGTAAACCATTCGACGAAATCTATGAATATACTTATTTAAAGTTTAACAATAAAGGTTGTAAAATTTTAGTTATTGGTGATTCTTTAGAAAATGACATAAGAGGAGCAAACTCCCAAAACTTAGATTCTCTTCTTATTACCTCAGGTATTCATAGAGAAGTAAATAATGATTCCGGTATTGATAAAGATAAATTAAATGATTTAATAAAAAAAAAAAACAATAAATCCCTCTTTCTACATGAGGGATTTAATATTTTAAGGAAAAAAAATTGGATAAAACTAATGAGTTTATTGATTGGCAGAATCTAGCAAATAAAGAATTAAAAGATAAAAAACTTAATGAACATTACTGGGAAACACCAGAGGGTATTAAAGTGAAGCCGTTATACACAGAAGATGATTTAAAAAAACTTAATCATAAAATAGGCTTGCCTGGTTTACCTCCATTTACAAGAGGACCAAGGGCAACTATGTACACTAATAGGCCTTGGACTATTAGGCAGTACGCTGGTTTTTCAACAGCAGAAGAATCAAATAAATTTTATAAAGATGGATTAAAAAATGGGGTAATGGGTCTTTCAGTTGCATTTGATTTGGCTACACATAGAGGGTATGATTCGGATCATCCAAGAGTATTAGCAGATGTCGGAAATGCTGGTGTGGCTATTGATTCAATTGAAGATATGAATATGTTATTTGATGGAATTCCACTAGACCAAATGAGTGTATCAATGACTATGAATGGGGCAGTAATACCTGTTTTAGCTAGTTTTATTGCTTCTGGGGAAGAACAAGGTTGTCCTAGAGAAAAACTAACTGGCACAATTCAAAACGATATACTGAAGGAATTTATGGTGCGTAATACTTTCATTTTCCCACCTCAACCAAGCATGAGAATTGTAGCAGATATAATAGAATTTACATCAAAACAAATGCCCAAATTTAACTCTATATCTATAAGTGGTTATCATATGCAAGAGGCTGGAGCTAATCAAGTGCAAGAATTGGCATATACATTAGCAGATGGAAAAGAATATATAAAGTCAGCATTAGATCGTGGTTTAAACATTGATGAGTTCGCGCCCAGGCTGTCATTTTTTTGGTCAATTGGAATGAACTTTTTTATGGAGATAGCAAAAATGAGAGCAGCCAGGTTTATGTGGTCAGAAATTGTTAAAGAGTTTAAACCCAAAAACAACAAAAGTCTTGCATTAAGAACCCATTGTCAAACATCTGGTGTTTCATTGGTTGAGCAAGATGCATATAATAATATTGTCAGAACTACAATTGAAGCAATGGCAGCAGTTATGGGAGGGACACAGTCTCTTCATACCAATAGTTTTGATGAAGCACTTGCTCTTCCAACAAATTTTTCAGCAAGAATAGCGAGAAATACTCAACTTATTTTATCTGAAGAGACTGGTATTTGTAATGTTATAGATCCACTTGCTGGTTCATATTATGTTGAGAGCCTTACTTCCAATATTGTTCAAGCATCAAAAAAATTAATTGACGAAATAGATAATGTTGGAGGTATGGTTAAGGCAATTGAAATGGGAATACCTAAAATGAGGATTGAAGAAAGTTCTGCAAAAAAACAGGCTAGGGTAGACTCAAAAGAAGAAACAATTGTTGGTGTAAATAAATACCAACCAACTGAGAAACAAGATATTAATATATTATCAATTGATAATGAAGAGGTAAGGAAAAAACAAATTTCACGACTAAATAGTTTAAAAGAAAACAGAGATAATAAAATCGTTAAAAGTTATTTAGAGAAGATAAAAAATGTAGCATCTGGAAAGGGAAACTTACTTGAAATTTGTATTGAAGCTTCAAGAAATCGATGCACTGTTGGTGAGATGACTTCAGCAATGGAAAGTGTTTTTGGAAGGCATAATCTTTCAACAAAAACAATTACTGGTGTTTATGGAAAAACAATAAAAAATAATGGAAAGATTGATCTAATAGATATTGAGTTAGATAAGTTTGTGAAAAAAAATGGAAGAAGACCAAGAATGTTGGTTGTTAAAATGGGTCAAGATGGTCACGATAGAGGAGCAAAATTGATAGCCACTGCATTTTCTGATCTTGGTTTTGATGTCGATATTGGCCCTCTATTTCAAACTCCAGAGGAAGTGGCTTTGCAAGCAGTTGAAAATGATGTTCATATTATAGGAGTGTCAACATTAGCAGCAGGTCACAAAACATTGGTTCCTTTACTAATGAGTGAGCTAAAAAAAAATGAAGCCAATGATATTAAAGTAATTTGTGGTGGAGTTATCCCTCCGGACGATTATCCTTTTTTGTATGAGTTAGGAGTTTCAAAAGTTTTTGGACCTGGAACTAATATACAAGAAGCAGCTATTGAAATTGTAAATATTTTATAGTAAATTAACCAAAACGGTTAAATAATGAGGCTTAAGGATTACTTAAAATTTAATAATATTTCCAATAAAGAATTTTCCTTAGAAATTGGAATTTCTCCTGTCTCTTTATCACGATATATTAATGGAGGCAGATTACCTGAAAAAGATATTTTAAATAAAATCTATGAAGCAACAGATAAGCTCGTAGATGCAAATGATTTTTATATAAAAAATATCAACTCAGAAAAATTATCAGAAAATCAAAAAGATAAAGTAAATGAAATTTATGAAAAATTAAGTTTAGGTGAAAAAAAATATTTAGCTAAAGCAATTACTCTTGTTGAATCTTCTTTGAAAAGTCATCAACTAGAAGCTAATTATTTATTATCTCTAATTAAGGAAAATCATAAAAGTCTTAGGATTGGTATAACTGGTGTGCCAGGTGTTGGAAAATCTACTTTTATTGAATCTTTTGGAATGAAATTAATTAATTTAGGTTATAAAGTTTCTGTATTAGCTGTTGATCCATCTTCAAAACGTACTGGTGGCTCTATTTTGGGTGATAAAACCAGAATGATGAAACTCTCTGTAAATGATAGAGCTTTCATACGTCCTTCTCCAAGTCAAGGACACCTTGGTGGAGTTGCAAAAAAAACAAGTGATTCAATTTTATGTTTAGAGCAGGCTGGTTTTAATATTATTTTTGTTGAAACTATGGGTGTAGGACAGGCAGAAACGTCTGTTTACGATATGGTTGATATTTTTATAGTTCTCTTATTGCCTTCTGGAGGAGATGAACTACAAGGTATTAAAAAAGGAATAATTGAAATGGCTGATTTGATAATTGTTAATAAAGCCGATGGAAATCTAAAAAAGTCAGCCTACCTAACAATGCAAGAGTATAAAAATGCACAGAGTTTAATCTCAAAAAGTAGAAAAGATTTATTACCAGGAGTTTTATCTTGTTCCTCAGTTGAAGAATCTGGCTTGGATGAAATTTGGAGTTTTATAGAAAAATTTTTTAACAAATGTAAAAAGAATAAATCTTTTTATGAGACTAGGAAAACACAAAAAGTAAATGCCATTTGGAGAAACTTAAATACACAAATAGAAGATTATATTGTAAATGACGTAAAATTAAAAAATTTTACAAAAAAAATAATTAAAGATGTGGAAAATGGAAAATTAGATGTTAATAATGCAGTTAAATTAATTTTTAACAACATTTAATATTTTATTAGTAAAATGGTAAATAAGTGTAGCATAACAAAAAAAAAACCAATGGCGGGAAATAATGTCAGTCATGCTGTTAACAAAACTAAAAGACGATTTTATCCTAATCTCCATAGCGTGTCTTTTTTTTCTGAAACTCTAGGTAAGAAAATTAAATTAAAAGTATCATCACGTGGAATAAAAACTGTTGAAAAAAATGGAGGAATCGATAATTACATAGTCAATACAAAAAATTCAGATCTTACTGAGGAAACAAGAAAATTAAAAAAACTTATTGTTTTGAAATCTGAAAAAAAATAGCTATTTTTTCTTCCCTAAAATATCCGTTAAATTATCAATAATAATTTCCCCCAATTTATCTACATCATCAATTGTAAAAGCCTTACTGTAATATTTTGATACATCATGACCTATACCTATGGCTATCAGATCAATTTCCTTTGTTTTCTCAATATTTGATACGACTTCTCTTAGATGATTGTCTAATATATTAGAATTATTACAAGAGAGTGTCGAGTCATCCACGGGCGCTCCGTCAGATATTACAATTAATATTTTTTTTTTTTCTGATCTTTTTTTTAGCCTACTACTAGCCCAAATTAATGCCTCTCCGTCAATATTCTCTTTGAGCAAACCATCTTTAAGAACTAATCCTAAATTAAGTTTTGTTTGATTCCATGAGGTGTCTGCATCTTTATAAACAATATGTAATAAATCATTTAATCTTCCAGGATCTGGTATTCTTTTCCTTTTTTCCCAAAGTTTTTTTGACTGTCCACCTTTCCATTCTTTTGTTGTAAATCCTAATATTTCTACATTTACCCTACATTTTTCTAATGTTTTAGTAATAATTTCGGCAGTCATTGCAGATGTTACAATTGGCTTTCCTCTCATTGAACCAGAGTTATCCAATAATAAAGAAACTACTGTGTTTTTCTCTGTGTTTTCTCTTTCTAGCTTGAAGATATTTGTATTATAAGGACTTGCAATAAATTGAGAAAATCGAGAACTATCGAAATACCCCTCTTCTTGATCAAACTTCCATGTACTAAAATCTAAAGAATATAGGAGTTTTTCAAGTTTTTTAGCCAGTTTATTTATTAGCTTTGTATTATCCTTACATTCTTCATCAAATTTTTCTCTAAGCTCTTTAAGTTCTTTATATTTAATTATTTGTTCTGCTTTAGTAAAAATATCGTACTGTTTTGTAAATATACTGTAATTATTTAAACTTTTTTCAATTAGTTTTTCAGTGCTTTGGTTTCCAGAGTTTTCTGATTTTTTTTCCTTATCCTTTCCACTTGATTTTTTTACTAATTCTATTTTTTTCATTTTTTCTGTTTTATTCTCTTTTTCTGTTGGATTATCGACTTTGGGTTCTGTTTCAGATTTTTCAAATTCATTTTTATCCAAACCTAATTCAAATGAATCAATTAACTTGTTTACACTCTTATAAAATTCCTCTTCGAATTCAAAATGATTAATTATTGTCTTAAATTTACTTTTCTCAATAGTTGGAAATTTTTCTTTTTTTGATTTGAAATTAAGTTTTTTATCTTCAAATGATTGCATACACACATCAAAAATTGTTTGATTCAACTTAGATTTTTCAGAGAAAATTTTTTTTTTTGAATATAGGAAGAACCTTTTTTATATTAATTTTACATCCCTGAAATTCTTTAAAACCTTTGACCAGTGATCTTGTTGTAGCAAAAATTTTGAAAATTTCTTTTTTTTCAATATTTACAGGACAATATTCATTAAATAAAGTCGCATTAATATGCCTCAAATTTAAAGAAGCAATGTCATACCAACCTCTCTCAGATTCAGAAAAACTAAAATCTTCTAAAATGTTGCTTTGCATGCAATTTTGACTTACTGAAACTTTTTGACCAGAAAATTTTTTGATTTTTTGTTTTGATAAAGTTTTTGCTGTTGTTTCTTTTTCACTATTCATTTATCAATCTTAATTGGTAATAACTATAATTTCTCTTCCAAAACACCTTTGATAAAATTTATTAATCACTTTCTTATCATTTTGATCGCATTTATTTAAAAAGGAAAGCTTAAAGGCTAGGTCAATATCCCCAAAGATTTCAAAATTTTCTGCCCATATTATACAAGTTCTTGGTGACATGATAACGGATAATTCTGAGTTTTTAAATGCTTCACGGACTAAGTTGGCTAGTTGAACCATTTTAGCAATCGAATCTAAAAGCTTTTTGCTACCTTTTTTAATTTTACTTTTAATAATTTTTTCTTCGATATCAGGTTTTAGGAAATTGAGGGCACTAAAAATATTCCACCTATCAAGTTGACCCTGATTTAAATTTTGTGTCCCATAATACAAACCTGACGTATCGCCAAGTCCTAGAGTGTTGCAGGTGCCAAAGATTCTAAAAAATGGATTAGGAGTAATAATGGTCCTTTGATCAAGAAGCGTGAGTTTTCCTTCTGCTTCAAGTACTCTTTGAATTACAAACATTACGTCTGGTCTTCCTGCATCATATTCATCTAAAACAAGTGCAACCGGGTTTTGTATTGCCCACGGGAGCAAGCCTTCTTTAAATGTCGTAACTTGTTTTTCATTTTTTAAAACAATTCCGTCTTTCCCTAACAAATCGAATCTACTTATATGCCCGTCTAAATTTATTCTTACACACGGCCAATTTAGTCTGGCAGCAATTTGCTCTATGTGTGAGGATTTACCTGTTCCATGAAGACCCTGTATTAATACTTTTTTATTATATTTAAATCCCATCAAAATTGATGTAGTGGTCATATCATCGAAGATATAACTTTCATCTATTGCTGGAACCAAATCTGATTTTTCTTCGAAGAACGGAACTAATATTTTTTTAGAAGTCCCGAATATTTTTGAGGAATCTATTGTTTTATGAGGCTTTATATTTAATTTATTATTTTCAACTAGCATTAATTTTTCACATATTTCTGAAGGACTTTATAAGCTTTATTTATTTCTTTAATTTTCATCTCTTTATCTTCTATATTGTTTTTTACATCAGGGTGATACTTTTTTACTAAAGAATTATATCTTTGTTTAAGTTTATCTTTGCTAACGTTAGGTTTTAATTCTAAAATGTTAAGTGATATTTCGATTTTTTCATTTAAACTGTAATTTACGTTATTTTCAAATACTTTTCTTTTTTTTCTAAATTCCATGTTGTGTTTATCAAAAAAATGACGAAATTGGAATTTAATTTTTGACATCGAACCTTTTGAAAATGGTCTAGTGGGCTTGCCTTCGAGAAAATCGTTTTTTTGAAAATCATAAATCTCTTTCTGAGATTTTCCTGCAAAATAGTTCCATCTTTTATTATAAGATTTAATGTGATGTAGGCAAAAAGTATATTTTTCATTGCTATTTGGAGATTTAGGAGCTTCATATTCACCTACTTCCGTACAATTAACTTCGTCACAGATTTTTGTTGAGCAATCACTTTTAAAAAAATTGCTATGAGTTGTTGATTTCTTTTTCATAATTATCTTATTATTAAATATATGGATGAATCGACAATTTACAAAAAACTATATCATTGTTTTAAACCTTCAATATTAAAGATAGAGAATGAATCGCATTTACATAAAAACCATCCTCAAAGTCCAAAAAGTGGTAATTCTCATTTTTCAATAGTTATTAAGTCAGAGACTTTCCATGGTTTGAGCAGGCTTGACAGTCAGCGAAAGATTTATGCTGCTTTAAATGAAGAATTAAAAGGTGAACTTCATGCACTTAGGATAAAAATACTTTATTAACTTCCGTAACCTGTTCCAAACATGAACTCTTGATGCTTTTTAAGTGAATCCTGCAATTCGTTATTAGCATAATCATATAAATCTCTCATAGATAGAATTCCAATTATCTTTTTTTTTTTCAATTACTGGAAGATGCCTAAATCCTTTGGATCTCATGACATGTATTGCATCAATTGTGGTTTTTTTTGGAGATATTGTTTCGACGTTTTTAGTCATTATTTTTGAAACCTTTGTTCCTTTTGGATCAAGATTCTTTGGAATAACCTTGAATGTGATATCTCTTTCTGTGATGATTCCAACTAAATCATGTTTGTTATTGGAATCACAAACTAGAAGTGCACCACATTTATTTTGTAACATGCTTACTGCAGCTTCATAAGCAGACGATTTATCACCAATAATAACTAATCTTTGGTTGATAAGAACTTTCTCAAGTACCTCCTGAATAATCACAATAATCTCCCCAGATTATTATAATACTAATTTTTAAAAAAATTAATTATTTTTTGAAATTTTTAATAACAATATTTGATTATTCTTTTTTGATAAAATTTTAAACTTTAAATTGAAGAAGGAAAATACCTGCCCTTTTTTTGGAATTATCCTACTTTCATATAAAATCAATCCTGCCACTGTTGATGCATTATTTATTGGAAGTTCAGTACCAATTTGTTTATTAAGATCTCTCAAATTAACTGTTCCATTAACTAAATAATTATTTTTTGAAGTTTTTTTAATTCCATTGATATTTTTTGATAGTTTTAGATCATCTAGTTCGTCATCTATATCTCCTACAATTTCTTCGATTATGTCTTCCAGTGTAATCATTCCTAAAAATTCACCATACTCATCAACAACAATAGAGAAATGCTCTTTTCTTTTTTTAAATGCCATTAATTGATTATCTAACTTAGTTGACTCTGGAATAAACCATGGTTTTTGACAAAAATTTAAGATATTAAATTTTTTTTGATCTAAATTGTTTTCCCCTATTAATTTTCTTACATGTAAAACTCCTACAATATTTTCAGGGTTTTTAGCCCAAACTGGAATTCTTGAGTGTGGTGAATTTTTAAGTTTAGTAATTAATTCAGAATAACTTACATTAGTTGGCAAACTAAAAATGTCTGTTCTCGGGACCATTATTGAACCCACAGTTATTTCATCTAAGTCAAGAATTGAATTTAACATTTGTTTTTCTTCTTTACCAGTAGAGTCCTTACCATGTAAATCAATAGCTCCTCTTAACTCTTCTTCGTTTTGTTCTTGTATTTCCTCTTTGCTTGAATCTTTATAATCAACACCTAACATTTTTAAAATAAACCCAACAATAAAATTTAATGTTTTTGTTAGAGGGAATAAGATTATTATAATTACACGTATTAATGGAGAAATTTTTAAAGCAAATTTATCAGCATTTGACAATGCCAATGTTTTAGGAATCAACTCTCCAAAAATTAGAATCATTAATGTCATGATTATAGTTGCATATAAGATCCCTTCGGTCTGAGTTATTTCTATTAGAATTTTAGTTGCAAGAGCTGATGCTAAAACATTTACTAAGTTATTAGCAAACAAAATTGTACAAATTAATTGTTCTTTATCTTTGAAAATTTTTTCAAAAATGCCAGCATTTTTTTTCCCACTTCTTGCAAGCATATGAATTCTTGGTTTGGATGCAGCGGTAAGTGATGTCTCAGATCCAGAGAAAAAGGCAGATAAGAATACTAGACCAATTATTGAACCAATTAAAACATATAAAGGTATTTCCATAATTTACCTTAATTCATTTTTTAAAAATTTTGATAATAAATTTTCATTATCTAAAAATATTCTCACGGGAGTTCCAATTTTCTTTAAAAGAATAAATTTAATTTTATTGTTTTTTGCTTTTTTATCAAATTTAATGTGTTTAATGAATTCTTTTGGGGAAATTTTGAGATTATAATCGTTTAATTTGAAAGATATCTTTAATTTTTTTAAATGTTTCGTAAAACTAATTAATATATCCTCATTACAAAATTTTAAAAATATTGAAAATTTTATAGCTAAATACATTCCTATAAATATGGCTTCACCATGTTTAATTTTATTTGTATAACCTCCTATAGACTCAATTGCATGCCCAAATGTGTGACCAAAATTTAATATTTCTCTTATTCCTTTCTCTTTTTCATCTTGTGAAACAATATCTGCTTTAATTGAGCAACTTACCTTGATAGCA
This sequence comes from Pelagibacteraceae bacterium TMED65, assembly GCA_002167215.1. Next base: position 23,323 of record NHDS01000027.1, on the reverse strand, counting down.
TGAATACAACTTTCTGATTTTAAAGATAAAATTTTTTCAGCGTTTCTTTCTAGCCACTCAAAGAATATTTTATCTTTTATTAATGAATATTTTAGAATTTCAGCATATCCCGAAATTAGTTCTCTTTTTTTTAATGTTTTTAAAATATCAGTTGAAACAATTACTGATTTTGGTTGTTTGAATGTACCTATTAAATTTTTTCCATATTTTGAATTTATAGCTGTCTTGCCTCCTACAGAACTATCTACCTGAGCTAACAAAGTTGATGGGACCTGCACTAAATCCAACCCCCTTAATACCAATGATGAAACTAGTGCAACTAAATCACCTAAAACGCCTCCCCCAATACAAATTATTAATGAATTTCGATCAATTCCTATTTTAAGTATTTTCTCAACTAATATTTCAAGAAATTTAAAGCTTTTTATTTTTTCGCCTGAAGGCAATATTATTTTTGAGAAGTTAAGCATTTCTGGAAGATGTTTGTTAAACAACAAATGATTGTTTTTTAGAACAGTTAAATCTGAAATAAGAATTATTTTTGAATATTGATCAATATTTGGAATGAACTTTTTAATTGATTTTATAGTATTCTTGCCAATGAATATTGGATAAGAGTTTTTTCCCAAAGAAACTTTATAATTAATTGTTTTGGTCATATTTTTTTAATTTTTTGATTATTTGAGATACTATTTCGCTTGTTGATATTTCGTTTACATCAATTGTAAAGTGACATCTTCTGTAATCAATAATTCTATTTTTATACATTTGTTTCAAGTTTTCTTCAAGCCTTCCCTGCTGTAATTTTGGTCTACTCAGAAGGTTTTTTTTTAATCTTGTTATTAATGATCTGATATTTGCGTCTAAAAATATAGTAATACACTTATCTAAAATCATTGTTTTACTTCCACTATCATTCATTATTCCAGCTCCTGGTGAAATAACATATGCTTCATCCTTATTAATAAATCTAAATAATGTGCTCTTTTCAATTCTTCTAAACTCCTCCTCACCATATAATTTAAAGAAATCTTTGATTTTAAGATTTGTAATTTTTTCTATTTCAAGGTCAATATCAAAAAAAGCTTTATTAATTTCTTTTGCAAGTATTTTACCTATTGTTGTTTTTCCAACTCCAGTCATTCCGATAAGAATTATACTTTTTTGTAAGTTTTCCATTAATTTGTTTTAATATAAATTATAGATTTATTTTTAAATATATTGTTAATATTATAATAATTCATTAGAAATTGTTAATAAACAAATGGACAAGTTAATAATCAAAATTTTAATTTCACTTACTATAGTCCTACTAATATTTATCATTTACTTGGGTTCATCTGACTTTGTAATTAACCCTAGACTAACAGAGAGAGAGATTTATATTGAAGATAATTAGTTTTTTAATAATCTTTTTTGTTTTTTCGGATAAGTCTGCTTGCTCAAACCCTAAAATGTTTGAAGAATTTGAAAGCAACCAGTCATTCAAAGGTGAGTACTTATCTGAATTCAGCATTGGTGCAGAGAGCGATAATAAATGGAAAGATTTGTTTGTTAATAAGAAATTTAAGGAAGTTAAGAGTTTTATAGAAATCCTTCCAGTCAATAGTACCGATGAGACAATACAAAATCTTATTTATGATATTTTAGTTTCAAGAAAAAAATTTGATAGAGATTTGATTGGATTAGATGAAGACAAACTCCTTTTTAAAACTATAGTAAACAAACTATTTCAAACTGGTCGATTAAGTGAAATTGAATTAATTTATTCTCAGACTTCTGAACTTGAAAATAACACATTCATTATAAAAAAAATGATCGAAGGGAATTTGCTAAGAAACCGTCATTCTGAAGCTTGCAAAATTTTAGAAAAGGTGAATCAAGATCCACTTTTTTTTGGAAAAATTATGATAATTTGCAACATAATAAATAGCAAATTTGATCAAGCTAAGCTTGGATTACAACTACTAAAAGAACAAAACCAACCAGGAGATATTTTTTTTATTGATTTGGCATTTTCTCTCATGAGCGAAAAGGACATTACTGAGTCTGAAGATTTAAAAAAAAACCTTGACCAAATTAAAGAATTAAACCCAATCATAATGTCATCACTTCAATTTGCTGATATTTCTCCAAATTTTGAACAAATTGAGAAACTTACCACAAGTGGATTATTATTTATATTATCTAATCCTTCTGTAGATACAGATTTGAAGATATTTTGTTCGGAAATACTAGTTAAACAAGGACGAATTAGTGTTGAAATGTTATCTGAGGCTTACCGGCTCTCAAGATTTGAACCAAAAGAGATCCAGAATGCCGAAAAAATTTATAAATCTTTGTCACGCATTAGAGCAAGACCTTTGCTCTATCAATCTATCATAAGGGATAATAAGCCTGAATCAAAATTTAGAAAAATAATTGCTCTAATTAAAATTTCAAAAATAGATAATCTTCTTCCTAAAATGTCATATTTGTTGGAAGATTTGATCGATTATAAAAAATTTGCAAGAAATCATGAAGATACAGTATTAATATCGCAAATGTTTCAATCAAAAAATAAATATCTTGAAGCCAGAGATATTTTAAATGTGGATTACAAAAGTCCAGAAAGTGATTATAGGAATTTAGCTATTGATATTTCAGAGTATCTGAAAAACAATAGTATCGATTATTATTTATTAGAAAAGCAGTTAGAAAAGTTTGAAGATTTGAAAATTCAAGATTCTGTAATTCTTAGAAAATTATTGATGGTTTTAATTTCTAATATTGAATTGGATCAAAACCTTTTAGAAAAAATTTTTAATATAGCAGATGTGTCACAGATAAAATCTGTTGATGCAAAGAATTTTTTTCTTGCTAACGCTTTATCATTAAAAGGCGATTATTTTAATTCACTGACTATTCTGTTTAAAATTATTGGTAATAAGGACCTTTTAGAATTGAATATAATGGAAAGTTTTTCTGTTCTAACAATATTAAAGAATCTTGGTTTTTTAAATGAATTTAAAAATCTATCCAAGAGAATATTATTGTGAATTTAGAGTTAAATCTAAAACTTGAAAAATTTTTAGAGAATTTAGTTACAAAAAAAAATCTCTCTAGAAATACTTTTTTTTCTTATAAAAATGATATTAAACAGTTCTTCGCAATTCTTGGTATTTCTAATTTGGAGTCTCTAAATGAAAAAAAAATTGTTTCATATGTTAATTTTTTGTCACTAAATTACTCCCCAACTTCACATTGTAGAAAGCTATCATCTCTAAAATCTTTTTTTAATTTTCTTTGTGATAGAAAATATCTAGAAAACAATTTATTTGATTCAATTGAGTATCCAAGGTTCACTAGAAGAATTCCAAAAGTTTTATCGGAAGAACAAATTTTAAAAATCATTGATGTATCTTATGAAGATAAAACATTTAAGGGTAAAAGATTTTCTTTGATGCTAGAGATACTTTATGCGACAGGGATTAGAATTAGTGAGTTAGTTGGTTTGAAATTAGGAGATATTGCCGATGATCTTTCTTACATAATAGTTTTGAATAAAGGTGGACAGCAAAGACAAGTTCCCATTATCTCAAAAGTTCAAAATCTTCTAAAACAATATCTCAATAGTTTGCAAAACAATGAATTTACTATTGGTAAGAATTTTTTATTTTCATCTAAATCAAAGACGGGGCATCTAACGAGAAATAGATTTTTTCAAATTTTGCAACAAGCCGGCGTGAAAGTTGGGATATCAAAAAATGACTTATCACCCCATAAAATAAGACATTCATTTGCCAGTCATCTGCTTGAAAGAGGTGTTGATTTAAGAGTTATTCAGGAATCTTTGGGTCACAAAGATATATCAACAACTCAAATTTATACCCATATAAAAACCAAAAAACTTAGAAAAATCCTTGAGGAAAAGCATAGTCTTCAAAAAAATATTGATAAATTAATTAAAATTTAGGTTGTTTTTATCTTTTTATTTAGATAATAAGTTGTCAATGTTATTATAAATTTAATGAGGAAATTATGAGTTTTTATATCGTCGAACAAGCCAAACCAAGACTTAACAGAAGTGAATTAGCTGTACCTGGGAGTAACCCCTCTCTTTTTGAAAAAGCTGCAAAAAGCAAAGTTGATGTAATATTTCTAGATTTAGAAGATGCTGTAGCTCCAGACGAAAAAGAACAAGCAAGAAAGAATATTATAGAAGCCCTAAACGATTTAGATTGGAATGGAAAAACTTTGTCAGTGCGTATAAATGGTTTGGATACTCATTTTATGTATCGTGATGTTGTAGATCTAATTGAAAAAGCTCCAGGCAAATTGGATTTAATTATGATACCAAAGGTTGGAACAATTTCCGACGTTTATGCAATAGACATGTTATGCACTCAAGTTGAAGATGCTATGAATCTCGAAAAAAGGATTGGCTTTGAATTAATTATTGAAACGGCGCTAGGCATGCAAAATGTGAATGAGATAGCTTCTTACAAAAGAAGACTTGAATCTCTTCATTTCGGTGTGGCTGATTATGCTGCATCTACTAAAGCAAAAACAACAGTGATTGGTGGGCCAAACCCGAATTATCATGTATTGACTGATATTGACGGAGATAAAGAAAGGGAAAGACATTGGGGTGATATGTGGCACCATGCTGTTTCAAAAATGGTAATTGCAGCAAGAGCAAACGGACTCAGACCAATTGACGGACCATTTGGGGATTTTAATGACCCAGATGGTTATAGAGCACAAGCTAATAGATCTGCAACACTTGGTTGTGAGGGAAAGTGGGCAATCCACCCTAGCCAAATTGAATTAGCCAATGAAGTCATGAGTCCTTCAGATAAGGAAGTAAACCAAGCAAAAAGGATTCTAGAGGCTATGGAAATAGCAAAAAAAGAGGGGAAGGGTGCCGTTTCACTAGATGGAAGGTTAATAGACATTGCTTCAATACGCCAGGCAGAAGTTTTAGTTCAGAAAGCTAAACTCATTCAGGGTGCCTAAAAATTTCTTAGGATGCAAAATTTTCTAGACTTTGAAAAACCTTTGCTTGAAATTAGGACAAAGATTGAGGAATTAAGGCATCTTAAAGATACCAGTGAAAATATTGCAAACGAACTTACTGTGCTTCAGGAGAAGTTTGATAAGACTCTTGACGAGATCTACAACAATTTGTCACCTATTCAAAAAGTTAAAGTATGTAGACACCAAGACAGACCAAAGTTTGATGAAATAATTAAAAACATTTTTGATAAGTTTGAGGTAATCTGTGGAGACAGACTGTTTTCCGAAGATTCCTCAATAAAGGGGGGGTTAGCAAGGATTGAAAATAGAAATTTTTTAGTAATCGGAAATGATAAAGGAATTGATATTGATTCTAGAGTAAAAAATAATTTTGGTATGGCCAAACCAGAGGGTTATAGAAAAGCGCAAAGATTATTTAAACTTGCCAGTAAGTTTAAAATTCCTGTTGTAACTTTTATTGATACACCAGGAGCATTTCCCGGTGTTGAAGCTGAAGATAGAGGTCAATCAGAAGCAATTGCGAGTTCAATAAAATGCTCACTAAATGTTGAGGCACCAATATTCTCTTTTATAATTGGGGAGGGTGGATCAGGTGGAGCAGTGGCTTTGGCGACCGGTAACAGAGTTATAATGCTTGAGCATGCGGTTTATTCAGTTATTTCTCCAGAAGGTTGTGCCTCAATTTTGTGGAGGTCAGCAAATGAATCAGAAAAAGCAGCTAGATCATTAAAATTAACTGCGCAAGACTTGTTAGAACTTGAAGTTATTGATGAAATCATAACGGAACCTCGTGGTGGGGCTCATAGAGATGTAATTGGAGTCTGTGGACAAATTAAAGATTGCATTTTAAAAGTTAGTAAAGAATTTGATGGAATTTCTCCAGAAAAGGTTGTCAGTCAAAGAGAAGATAAATATTTGAGTATTGGTAAGAAATTTTTAGATAATTAAGAATCTATATTTTTCCACAGCAACGTTTGTATTTTTTTCCTGTGCGAGGACAAACGGCGTTTCTAGGTATTTTTTTGTTTCCAGAATCTTCTAGGCATTGTTTTTCATTACTTTGTGAAACGTCAGGTGCAGATTTTTCGGGTGGAGGTGCTTCAGTTTTAATCTCAATAAAACTGATTATTTTGGTAATGTTAAATCTTATCCTCTCCATCATTTCTTCAAACATTATAAAAGCCTCTTGCTTGTATTCATTAAGGGGGTCTTTTTGGCCATAAGCTCGGAGTGATATTCCTTGACGAAGGTGGTCTAAAGATAGTAGGTGTTCCTTCCAACTTTTGTCAATTATCTGTAGTAAAATTGTTTTTTGAGCGAAAGCAAAAACCTCGTCAGAATATTTGGTCTTTTTTAAATTAATATTTTTATCAGATAGTTTTATTATTTCTTCCTTAATATCTTCAATTTGAGGCGTTCCTGAAATCAAATTTTCTAGATCAAGTTTAACATTCAAATTTTGTTTACAAGTTTCTATTATTTTTTCTTTTTTTTCGTCGTTTAACTCATTTAAATCCTTAATTTCGTTATTAATAAGATCCTCTACATAAGTGTCTCTCATATCAAAAACCAAATTATCAATATCCTTTTCATTAATTATTTCTCGACGTTGCTCATAAATGATTTTTCTTTGTTCATTCATAACATCATCGAATCTTAAAAGGCTCTTTCTTATTTCAAAATTTCTAGCTTCAACTTTTTTTTGAGCTCTTTCTAATGCCTTTGTAATCCAAGGATGCTGAATACTTTCTCCGTTTGATAAACCTAAAGTTTGAAGAACAGAGTCGAGCTTCTCAGAACCAAAGATCCTCATTAGATCGTCTTCAAGTGATAGAAAAAATTTTGAGGATCCAGGGTCACCTTGTCTTCCTGATCTTCCTCTTAATTGATTGTCAATTCTCCTTGATTCATGACGTTCAGTTCCGATGATATAAAGCCCTCCAACATTCTTTGCAATTTTTTTGTCATCATTTTTATCTTCAGGGTTTTGGGCACCGCCTAATTGAATATCGGTCCCTCTTCCTGCCATATTTGTTGCGATAGTTACTGTTCCAGGTTTTCCAGCATTTGCTATAATTTCTGCTTCCTTAAGGTGATTTTTGGCATTAAGAACTTGGTGGTTAATTTTCTTTTTTTGAAGAATTTTTGATAAAGTTTCTGATTTCTCAATTGAAACTGTTCCTACCAAACACGGTTGTTTTTGTTTCACGCAATCTTGAATTAAATCTACTATAGCATCATGTTTTTCATCAAGGGTCCTGTATATCTCATCTTCATGATCTACTCTTACCATAGATTTATTAGTAGGAACCTCTACAACATCAAGTTTATAAATATCAAAAAATTCATCTGCTTCAGTCTTAGCAGTTCCAGTCATTCCAGATAGTTTTTTATATAGTCGGAAATAATTTTGATAAGTAATAGATGCTAATGTTTGATTCTCTACTTGTACTTGTAAATTTTCCTTTGCTTCTATTGCCTGATGAATTCCTTCAGAAAACCTTCTTCCTTCCATTGCTCTTCCTGTAAATTCGTCAACAATTAAAACTTTTCCATCCTGTACAAGGTAATCTTTATCTTTTTCAAAGATATATCTAGCTTTAAGCGATTGGTTTGTGTGATGTAATAATGTAACATTATTTATATCATACAAACTGCCTTCATTTAAAAGTTTTTGTTCCTTATACAAGTTTTCAAGTTTTTCAACTGCATCATCATTTAATACTACACTTTTAGATTTTTCATCTTTTTCATAATCTTCTGGATTCAGTCTTGATATTATTTTATCAACAACATTGTATAGAGCAGAAGATTCTTCTGCAGCACCTGAGATTATTAAGGGAGTTCTAGCTTCGTCTATCAATATGGAATCTACTTCGTCAATTATAGCGTAATTGAAATCACTCTGAACGATTTGTTCTTTTGCAAACTTCATGTTATCTCTTAAATAATCAAAACCAAATTCATTGTTCGTTCCATAGGTAATATTTGCAGAATATGCTTTTTTTCTATCATCTTCACTCATTCCGTTTAGTAAAAATCCAGTTTCAAGTCCCAATCTTTCATATACATTTCCCATCCATTCACTGTCCCTTTTTGCTAAATAGTCATTCACAGTAACAATATGAACAGATTTGTTATTTAAAGAATTTAGATACGCTGCTAACGTAGATACTAGAGTTTTTCCCTCTCCTGTTTTCATCTCTGCAATCATTCCACGGTGGAGAACAATTCCTCCAATAATTTGGACATCATAGTGTCTTTGCCCTAAAGATCTTTTTGCTGCCTCTCTGACATTTGCGAAAGCATCTGGAATAATTTCCTCTAATTCTCTTCCCTTGGAAACCATTTCATTTAGTTCTTTTGTTTTTTTTATTATGTCTTGATCAGAAAACTTCTCATACTTTTTCTCAAGTGCATTAACATTTTCAACAATTGGAATAATTTGTTTTATGATTCGATCATTAGATGAACCAAATATTTTCTTTGATAAATAATTTAACATGTTTTTATTTATATAAATTTTAGATATAAAAATATATCAATTTGTAAAATGTACCATTATGCCCTCAAAAACATCACCTTTAATTCCTAAATCTTTTAATAAGATAGAGTTTATGGAAGGTATAAGTGTTTCAATAACACATTGTGGATTAAAAAAAAACAATAAAGAAGATCTAGTTTTAATTAAATTAGAGAAACCAGGACAAATTTTTGGAGCTTTTACCAAATCAAAAACACCTGGTGAGCCTGTAATTTGGAATAAATCTATAATTAAGTTTGGACGTGTTTCTGCAATTCTAATCAACTCAGGTAACGCAAACGTTTTTAATGGCAATTCTGGAAGATATGCATTGGCAAAAATAGTAAAGGAAATTTCAAAAAAATTAGAGATACCAGAAAAAGAAATATACATTGCCTCAACCGGAGTAATAGGAGAACCACTCGATGAGAAAAAAATAATAAAAAAAATTCCTTTCCTACTTTCAAATTTAAATAACACTCATAAAAGTTGGTATTCTGCTTCGAAGGCAATTATGACAACGGATACATATCCAAAATTTCATTCTGAGATTATTGATAAAAATGAAGATTTATTTATTAATGGGATTGCGAAAGGATCTGGGATGATAGCACCAAATATGGCTACAATGTTGGCTTTTATTTTTACTAATTATAATTTTAGTAAAAGATTTTTAAAAAAACAATTTTTTGAGGTTGTCGATAAAACTTTTAATTCTATAACTGTTGATGGTGACACCTCAACAAGTGATATGGTTTTATTTTTTTATGTAAAAAGTAAATACGAAAATAAAATTCTTGAGAAAAACAAAAATAAATTCATTCTTGGGCTTGAAAAAACAATGGAAAAGTTGTCCGAATACATTGTTAAGGATGGAGAAGGTGCTACAAAATTTATAAAAATTAATATTACAGGTGCTAAAAGTATAAAAGACGCAAGGAAAATTGGTTGTTCTATAGCTAATTCACCTTTGTTTAAAACTGCTATGGCAGGATCTGATGCTAACTGGGGAAGAATCGTAATGGCTATTGGTAAATCGGGCTCTGAAATAAATCCCAAAAAAATTTCGATTAAGTTCGGTAGATACTTGATTCTTGATAAGGGGAAAGACTTAATTACAGAAAATATTAAATTTATTAACAGGTATCTTAAAGAAAAAGAATTAGAGATTTCAATAGATGTAGGACTTGGAAATTCTAGTTGGATAGTTAAAACATGTGATTTTACTAAGAACTATATTTCTATAAATACAGATTACAGGAGTTAAAAGATTTATTTAAATGTAGTGGCATGTATTTTAAAAAAAAATGAAAAAATTTTAATATCGTCAAGACCACAAAATAAAATTTTTTCGGGTTTTTTTGAATTTCCTGGAGGAAAAATAAATCCAAATGAGTTTGTAATTGAAGCACTTAAAAGAGAGATTTATGAAGAATTAGGTGTCATGATTGATCTAAGATCAATTTTTTTTCTAAAATCCTACCATGTGATCCAGAGAAAGAAGAAAATAAGATTAATTTTTTTTTTGTGTCTAAACTGGTTTGGTGAAATTTTTAGTAAAGAACTTCAGGAATTTAAATGGATTAGTCCATTATCTCTGAATGAATTTAAAATGCTGAAATCTAACGATAAAATTATAAATTACTTATTATCAAGATCCTTTCCAACAACTTACTGAAATAACATCACATGTAGCTGTCAAACCATTGATATTGCCAAAATTCTTTTTATACTGATCATTCAATACTTCTATATATTTATTGGTCATTAAACTTTTTTTTCTAGATGAAATAAAACAGTTTTCACCAGTACCTTTGAGATCTTTAAGTAAATCCATAACATGATTATAATAGATTTTATAACTTATTTTTTCTGAAACTAATTCTTTAAACCCTTCACGGCTTAACAAATCTGTTATATCAACCATCTTTAAATTTGGCAATTGTCTAGCATATACTCCTTTAAAGGTTTTTTCATCAGTATGAAAAAGTGAATTTTTTAACTCTATCAATGAATTTTCTCCAAAAAAATTACATAATAAAAGACCATCTTTTTTCAAAAGATTGTAAATATTTTTAAAGTGTTCTTTTTTTTTATTAATACAGTGCAAATTAAGATTACTTATTATTAGATCAAACTTTTCATAATTAAATGGAAGGTTTTCAAAATTACCTCTGATTCTTTGTGTATTTTTTAATGATTTATGACTTCTTTTAAGAAGTTCTATATAAGGAGAAAAAAAAATGATTTTTTCATAATTTATTTTGGTTATCTCATTAAGTGCTTCACCCCCATCGGATGATAATAATAAAATATTTTTGAAACTACGTTTAAGTTCAAATAATTTTATTGGAAGATCCTTAGATAATTTTTGATAAAGAAAATTATGATTAGCCCAATTTTTACTTGATCTATTTTTAGAATCAATTAGCGACAAAACATCAATTATGTTATTATTCATATTTTAAAGTATTCCATGAAAAAAATTTTAATATATTCTTCAAACATTTGCCCTTATTGTTTATCAGCAAAGAATTTACTAAAAAACCTTGATTTAAGTTTTCAAGAGAAATGTATCGATAATTCTGATGAAATTAAACAAGAAATGCTTAAAAAATCAAATGGAAAAAAAACTGTTCCTCAAATTTTTTTTGGAGAATTTCATGTAGGTGGCTATGACGATCTTGAAGTTTTGTACAAAAAAGACGAAATAATGAAGTTTCTAAATGAAAACTAATTTCACAGTCACCTGTTTACAAACAAATAGTTCCGAGAGACCTGAGAAAAATATTAAAATGTTAGAACAAGCATTTTCTAGACCTCAAATGCAAGATAGTGATTTGATATGTTTGCCTGAATGTGTTGCAATATTTAGTGATTCAAAAAAGAAGATTAATGATTTTAATGATAATTGGTATCAAGTTTTCTTAAATTTCATCTCCAAAAAAGCAAAGAAAATGAATTCTTTTGTGTTAATAGGTTCTTTACCTCATAAAAAAAAAAATAATAAATTTTTAAACAGATCTATTTTAGTGAATAACTTAGGGGAGGTTATTAGTCACTATGATAAAATAAATTTATTTGATGTTTATTTGGACAAAAATGAAAAGTATTTAGAGTCGAAGAACTATGATGCCGGCAAAAATCTAGCTTTAGCAAATCTTCCCTGGGGAAAACTTGGTCTAAGTATATGTTATGACTTAAGATTTCCAGGTTTGTATAAGAGATTAGCTAAAAAAGGTGCAATTTTTCTCACAATTCCTGCCGCTTTTACATTTACAACTGGAAAATCACATTGGCATGCTTTAATTAGAGCAAGGGCTATAGAGAATGGATGCTACGTTTTTGCTCCTGCACAATGTGGTACTCACGAAAATGGAAGAAGGACATATGGGCATTCAATTATAGTTAACCCTTGGGGAGAGATAATTGCACAAGCAGGTGAAAAAGTTTCAAGTATTAATGCATTGATCAATATTCGTGACATTGAGGATGCCAGAAGGAAAATACCTTCTATGACTAATTACAAATTTTAAAATTTATTTTTCTATACTTTGATTTAAACTTAAATTTTGTGGTTTATTAATTTTGAGTTTTAAAGACTAGTTGCACTGAATAAATAATTAATTTTGGAGAAATATGAATAACTCCATGTATTTGTTATAGGATTATATAAAACTCCTTTTTTATCAAAGTACTGAAAATCATTTATCAAAAATAGCTTTTTTAAATAATTTGGTTTAATGAGGCTCTTCCATTGATGTGTCCCTTCTGGAACCAACCTAAAAATTTTTTCAGCAGCAAAGACAGCAAATATCATAGAACTTATTGTTCTATTAATTGTTGAACCCAAAAATAAGCCATTTCTTTTAAGTAACTTTTTTGATTGTAAGATTATCGACTCTGGTTCTTCAACATGCTCCAAAACTTCCATGCAAGTAATAAAGTCAAAATCTCTTTCATTAACTTTCATAATATCTGTATTTAGGTAATTTATTTTTAGTTTTGATTTAAGAGCGTGATCTTTTGCTATTTGAATTGCTTTTTTATTTGTATCAATTCCTGTGACATTAGCACCAAGCCTTGCTAATGGTTCACATAGTATGCCACCGCCACAACCAATATCTAAAACTTTAAAATTTTTAAAAGTGTTTTTTTTAATTTTATTTTGAATGAAGTTCAAACGTATTAAATTAAATGAATGAAGAGCTTTAAATGAGCCATGTTCGTCCCACCATTCTTCTGATAGTTCGTCAAAAACATCATAATTAATATCGTTCTTTTTTTTTAAGTTTTTACTTTTCATTTTTAATTATTTACATATGGTAGTATTTAAATTCTTTTATACAATTAATTCTTTATGTCTATACAAGTTATTAAATTTGGAGGTACTTCAGTTGCCAACATGTCAAGAATAAAAAATGTTGTTTCTATTGTAGAAAAGAAAATCAAATTAACTAATGATAAAATTGTCGTTGTGGTTTCAGCTATGAGTGGAGTTACAAATCAGTTAGTCAAAAGTTATAAAAAGATTAATTCAAATATTGCAGACCCTGAATATGATGTAATTCTTTCTACTGGAGAACAATATTCTTCTGCTTTAATAAGTACAATGTTAGGAAAAAAAAAGATAAATTCTAGATCAGTCTTAGGTTGGCAAATCCCTGTCATAACTGATGGAGAGCACAGCAAGGCAAGAATTTTTAAGATTAGTCAAAGTTTTTTTAAGAATCAGTTTTCTGAATTTGATGTTATAGTAGTTGCAGGTTTTCAGGGTTTATCAAATGATAACAGAATAACTACATTGGGAAGAGGTGGCTCCGACACTAGCGCTGTTGCTATTGCATATGCTTTGGGTTTAAAAAAATGTGAAATTTTTACTGATGTTGAAGGTATTTTCACCTCTGATCCAAGAGTAGTAAAAGATGCAAAAAAGATTAATTCAATTACATATGAAGAGATTTTAGAATTGGCCTCACTTGGTTCGAAGGTTTTACATCCAAGATCTGTTGAATTAGCTATGAAATATGGTATTAAAATTCATGTCAGAAGTTCATTTAAAAATAAAACTGGAACAATGGTGGTAAAAGAAGAAAATAAAATCGAAAAAGAAGTAGTTACTGGAATAACATCATCAGAAAGTGATGCCAAAATTACTTTGAAGGGAATTCCAGATAAACCAGGAATTGCTGCAAAAATATTTGGAATACTAGCTAATATTAATGTGAATGTTGATATGATAGTCCAGAATATTACAGACGATGGAAAATATGCTAGTTTAACTTTTACAGTTTCTATCGAAGACCAAAGTAAAGCTGTGAAAGAATTAAAAAAATCAAAGATTAAATTTAAAAATATTCATTCTGACAAATCCATTTGTAAAGTTTCTATAGTTGGTGTTGGGATGAAAAGTAATGTTGGTGTAGCCCAAAAAATGTTTGAAACATTGGCAAAAAAGAATATTAATATACAAGTCATTTCTACCTCGGAAATAAAGATAAGTGTTTTAATTGATTTGCCAAAGAAAAAAATAGCCATCACATCACTACATAATGCCTACGGTCTTAAAAAATAAATTGATGAATAAGAAACTAAAAAAACTATTTGAAAAAGGATCAAACTTTTTGGGTGTAAAATTTCCCATTATGGGAGGTGCAATGACTTGGGTATCAGAAAGTAATCTTGTTTCTGCTATTTCTAATGCAGGTGGTTTAGGTGTGATAGCAGCTGGTTCGATGGATAATAATCAACTTCAAAATGAGATACTGAGTACAAGGAAAAAAACTAAACAACCTTTTGGTGTGAATCTGATTCTACTCCACCCACAAATTGAAGAATTAATTGATATATGTATTAAAAATAAAGTTGATTTAGTTGTTTTTGCAGGAGGTTTTCCAAAAAGAAGGCAAGTTCAAAAGTTAAGAGAAAAGGGTATTAAAAGCATGTGTTTTGCTACAACACTCTCAATTGCAAGAAAAATGATTGATAACGGTATTGAAGGTTTGATTTTAGAGGGCAATGAGGCTGGTGGGCATATTGGTCCTGTTTCAATAAATGTATTAGTGCAAGAAATATTACCGCAGTTTTCTGAAATCCCAATTTTTGTTGCTGGGGGAATCGGAAGAGGTGAAATTTTTTTAAAATATTTAGAATTGGGAGCGGCTGGATGTCAAATAGGTACAAGATTCGTTTGTAGTGAAGAATCCATGGCTCATGAAAATTTCAAAAAAATATTTATTAAATCTGAAGCAAGGAATTGCCAAATTTCTGTAAAGCTAGACAATAGGTTTCCTGTTATTCCTGTAAGAGCCATACATAACAATGCCTCAGTAAAATTTGTAGAGGAGCAAAAGAAAGTTATAAAGCTTCTAGATGAAAAAAAAATATCTTTAAAAGATGCACAACTTAAGATCGAGCATTTTTGGGCAGGATCTTTAAAAAAAGCCGTTATTGATGGAGACATCGATAATGGATCGCTGATGGCTGGGCAAAGTGTAAGCTTGGTAAAAAAGGTTCAACCTGTCAAAGAAATTTTTAATGAATTAATAATGCAAGCATCCGACCAACTTGCAACTGAAGGAAAAAATATTTAATGACTGAAAATGAAAACCTCACAGAGAGTGAAAACAAAACAAGAAAAATTCTATATACAGTTGTTGGTAGAAAAATAGCTGAGGCAAGAAAAAGTTCAAGAAGAAAATTAGAAGGGATCTCAAAAAAATTAAATATAAATACAGATATTTTGAAGAAAATAGAATCAGGTGAAATTGCTAATATTGATACAGAAATTCCAATAACAGGTTTTATAAGAGCCTATGCTAAGTTGACAAATGCAGAAATTTCTGAAGAACTGGAAAAGTTACAATCAAATTATTTCGTTGATGGAAAAGTAAAAAATCTATATAAGACAGGTTCGAACATAAAGGCTAGCAAAATTTTTGTTGTTTTTATTGCTTCATTCAGTTTTTTACTTCTTATTCTTTATTTTTTTAACGCTAATCAAGATAAAAAAAAACTAACAATTAATGAAACAAATGATTTAACTACAAAAGAATATTTTTTGGAAAATGATACAGTTCAATCTGTTGACGGACGAAATGAGTTTTTTATTAATAAGAGTATTGGAAATAAAGAAGTAAAAGTTGATGATTCATTTTTTGAAATAATCTTTTTGGAAGAAACATGGATTGAGATTTATAATAAGGATAAAGACCTATTGAACTCTGGATTATACAAAGTCGGGCAATCTATTGATTTTACCTTTGATTCACTAGATAGCGACTTTTTTATAAAGTCAGGAAATTTAGGAGGATTTCAAATTTTTTTTAAGGATGAATTTTTTGCTCCTTTCGGTTATTCTGGAGAAGTAAATAAGGGATTTTACCTAAAAGAAAAGATTGAAAAGATAAAAAGAATGAGGCTTTAAATGAGTGTGAGACCTTGGAGAGATATCCAAAGAAAAAAAACAAAAACTATTAAAGTTGGGTCGGTTGAAGTAGGAGGGGACTCTCCTATCTCGGTTCAATCAATGACAAACACTCTAACTACAGATGTTAGGGCAACAGTTAAACAAATTAAAGATCTTGAAAATGTAGGTGCTGATTTGATCAGAGTTTCATGTCCTGATGAAGAATCAACCCATTCGCTAAAACAAATCGTTAAAGAAGTTAACACTCCAATTATTGCTGATATACATTTTCATTACAAACGAGCCATAGAAGCGGCAGAATCCGGTGCAGCTTGTTTGCGAATAAACCCAGGAAATATCGGGAGTGAGGAAAAGGTAAAAGAAGTCATCAAGGCTGCAAAAGATAATTCTTGCTCTATGAGAATTGGGGTAAACGCTGGAAGCTTAGAAAGAGATTTGTTGGAAAAATATGGAGAGCCTTGTCCAGAAGCAATGGTAGAATCTGCAATGAAACATATTCAAATACTCGAGGATAACGACTTTTTCAACTTTAAAATTAGTTGTAAGGCCTCCGACGTCTTTTTAGCTGTTTCAGCTTATTATGGAATATCTGATACATGCGATTATCCTTTGCATCTTGGTATCACTGAGGCTGGTGGTTTGATGCCTGGAACAATTAAATCATCTATTGGTTTAGGTTCTTTACTATGGGCCGGTATTGGCGATACAATTAGGGTTTCTTTATCGGCTGACCCAGTTGAGGAAATAAAAGTAGGGTTTAATATTCTTAAATCTCTGAACTTAAGACACAGAGGTGTTAATGTTATCTCATGTCCATCATGTGCAAGACAAAATTTTGATGTAATAAAAAATGTTGAAGAGCTAGAAAAAAGGTTGGAGCACATTACAACACCCATGACATTATCAGTTATTGGGTGTGTTGTTAATGGACCAGGCGAAGCAAGGGAGACAAATATTGGACTTACCGGCGGTAAAAGTGGACACCAGATTTATTTAAATGGTGAAAAACATCACGTTTTGAGAGATGGGGACATGATTGAACATTTAGTAGATTTATGCGAACAAAAGCAAAAAGAATTGCTTGACAAAAAAGTATAAAACCTTGCAAAAGATAAGAACAGTTAAGGGAACAAAAGATCTTTTTGGTAGTAATATACGAAATCACAACTCGATCCAAAATAAATTTTGCAAAATATGTAATTTCTTCAATTACAGTGAAATTTCTACACCAATTCTAGAGTACTCCGAAGTTTTCACTAAATCACTTGGTTTAAGTTCCGACATTGTTTCCAAGGAGATGTATAATTTTATTGACCAAGGAAATGAAAGTCTTGTGCTAAGACCTGAGGGAACAGCTGCTATTGCGAGAGCACTTGTAACTAACTCACTCGAACATAAAAAAAGTAAATTTTTTTATTATGGGCCAATGTTTAGGAGAGAAAGGCCACAATCTGGAAGATTAAGACAGTTTCATCAACTAGGAATAGAATATATTGGAAAAACAAATTATTTGAATGATTTAGAAGTTTTAATTTTAGCTGAAAAATTTTTAAGTGAAATTGGCATTAGAGATGAACTAGTACTTGAAATAAATACTCTAGGCAACAAACAAAGTAGGATAGATTATAATAAAGCATTAGGTGCTTTTCTAAAAAAAAATATCACTCAACTTTCTGATAAGAGTAAAAATAGATTAGAAACAAATCCATTAAGAATTTTAGATTCAAAAGAACCTCAGGATCAGCAAGTTATAATGAAATCTCCAAATATCAATGATTATCTGGATTCTGAATCAAAGCAGTTCTTTAAATTTTTACTTACAGGACTTGATAAACTAAAAATTAAATACAAATTGAACAGATTTTTGGTCAGAGGATTGGATTACTACAATCATACTGCATTCGAATATAAAATGACTGAAAATAAAAGTCAAAATGCTGT
This sequence comes from Pelagibacteraceae bacterium TMED65, assembly GCA_002167215.1. The sequence goes on along the minus strand of NHDS01000027.1, from coordinate 5,411 downwards.
TTTAGCAGGTGGAAGGTATGACGGGCTTGTAAAAAGTTTTGGAGGTGATGATTTAAGTGGAGTTGGTTGGGCTGCTGGCGTTGAGAGGATAATTTTGAAATTATCCTCAAACAAAAGTCCTAATGAGAAGAAAATATGTTTATTTTCTACAAATGATGATTTAAATTTAGAAATACTTAGATTGAAAAATAAAATTCAAACAAGCGAATCATTGCAAATTAATTTTATAAATTCTGGAAATTTTAAAAAAAAAATTTCCAAAGCAAACAAAATCGGGGCTTATGGTTGTATTATTTTTGGAGAAGAGGAATGGAAAAATAAAAAAGTTATATGGAAGAATTTATTGACAGGAAAGCAAAAGTTGATTGATTTAAGTAGTATTGAAGATTTTTTAAACCAAGATATTTAAAGTGCTAAAAAACAATAATATTTTTTCATCAAAACCTAAACAGATCGCTCACGCTGCAAGTCAAGTTTTAATAAAAGTTTTTGGAAATATAAATGAAATAAAATTAATTGTTATTAGTGATATGAAATTGCCAATCAACATAGCAGATAATTTTAAAAACTTTGGAATACAAGATTATAATGTTTTAGCAGAACCTTTAGATAAATTTATAATTAAAAGTCAGAATGATATTTATGAATCTGACAGACTTTTGGAATTATTAAAGGATTATGACATGGTAATGATTGGATACAAAAGTCAGTCCAAATTTATAAATAAAGATTTTGTAAAAAAAATACTCAAAAAAAGAAAACAAAAAACTATTTTTTTCATTGATTGTGGAGTACCCGGAAATATTGAGATAGATATAGGGAAAATAAGCAATTGTTTTTTATTTGATTTGAATGATCTGGAACAACTTTACACTTCATGGATACAAAATGTGACAATTCAAAATAATATTAACGATGATCTTTATGACATAGAACTTAAAGGAATGCTAGATTCTTTTTTTAATAAATTAAATTTTACTCTTGAACAAAAAATGAACTTTGAAAAAAGATTGTTAGTACTACTTAAATTAAATCAAAGCGAAATAAAATTAAATTTAAAAAACTTTTTAAAAAAATTCTAATTATATGGAAGAAAAAAAAGTCAAAAATATATTAGAGAATTTCTCAAAAATTGAAATAAAACTTAGTAGTCTGGGAAGTGAAAATTATGAAGAATACGCAAAACTTTCCAAAGAATATTCAGACTTAAAACCATTAGTTGAAAAATCAAGAGAATTTCTAAAGCTTAGAAACGAATTTCAAGATACAGAAGAACTAATGCTAGGTGATGATTTAGAAATGAGAAAAGAAGCTGAAGAAGAAAGAGTTAGGTTGAAAAAGAAATTGTTGTTGATCGAGGAGGAACTAAAATTAATGCTAATTCCTAAAGATGAAGCTGATGAAAGGAACGCAATTATAGAAATTAGGGCAGGAACTGGTGGAGAAGAAGCAGCTTTATTTGCTTCAGATTTATTAAGAATGTATTCTAAATTTTCAGAATTAAAAAAATGGAAAACCGAAATAATGGATATAAGTCAAACAGATCACAATGGAGTTAAGGAAGTTGTTCTAAATATATCTGGTAAAGATGTTTTTGGTAATTTAAAATTTGAATCAGGAACACATAGAGTTCAAAGAGTTCCTCAAACTGAATCCGGAGGAAGAGTCCATACTTCGGCTGCAACCGTAGCGGTTCTTCCGGAAGCAAACGATATTGATGTTGAAATTCTAGAAAAAGATCTTCGCGTTGATATATTTAGGGCAAGTGGTCCAGGTGGCCAATCTGTAAATACCACCGACAGTGCTGTCCGGGTTACACACATGCCAACAGGTGTTGTGGCTCAGTGTCAAGACGAGAAATCACAACATAAAAATAAAGCTAAAGCGTTAAAAGTTTTAAGGTCGAGAATTTTTGAAATTGAGACTCAAAAAAAAGAGGATGAAAGAGCACTTGAAAGAAAAAATCAGGTTGGTTCTGGGGATCGATCTGAAAGAATCAGAACTTATAATTTTCCTCAAGGAAGGGTAACAGACCATAGAATTTCAATGACGTTGTATAAATTAGAACAAATTCTTAATGGNGAATTTCTTGATGATATTATCTCTGGTCTTGTAACAGATTCAAANATGAAAAAATTGGCAGAATAAAATTTATGGACAANTCATTAGAAAATATAATTGAATTGGGNAAAAAATTTTTAGAACAAAAAGGNATAATCAATCCCAGATCAGAGGCNNTTTTGATTGTCCAAAATGCTTTGAACAAATCTAAACTTGAAATTTTAACNAATTCTAAAGAAAAAATTCCAGNAGAGAAAAAAACTATTATNAAAAANAAANTTTTTGAGAGATCAACTGGAAAACCAGTATCCAAAATTTTTGGTAAGAAAGAGTTTTATTCNAATAATTTTTTTGTAAATTCAAATGTTTTAGATCCAAGGCCAGAGAGNGAATTATTGGTAGATGTAAGTAAAGAAATATTGNTTAGAAANAAAACNAAACCNGATATTTTAGAACTCGGCGTTGGAAGTGGATGTATTATAATTTCAATTNTGCTNGATTTAATTGAATTGCAAATCANGGGTGTNGGNATTGATATTTCAAATGATGCTTTAGAAATAGCAAATATAAATAGAAGAAGGTTTAATATTAGAAATTTAAAGCTNTTTCAAAGTGATTGGTTTTCAAATGTACAAAACAAGTATGATTTAATTATTTCAAACCCNCCATATGTAAAGAAATATGAAATTAATTNTTTGAAGGANGAGGTGAAGAAATTTGANCCTTTAATTGCTCTTGATGGTGGAAAGTATGGATTANATTCGTACAAAAAAATTGCAACAAAAGCNAAAAANTNCTTTAAAAAAGATGGTATGATTTNTTTNGAGATTGGGTTAGGACAAAAAGAATCAGTCGATAAAATATTCAATGAATTTGGTTATAAAAAANTTTTAGAAGAAAAAGATTTACAAGATATANACAGAGTTGTAGTTTATAAATTGAAATAAAGTTTGAATCTTGATGGCATTAGTGATANTTTGNTNNCATCATNAATAATAACTAAATCAACAAATTGNAAATTGATAGAAAAAAAAAGACCTCGTAGAAGAAAACCGNGACTAAANCANAAAAGATCTTCTAGCCNTTTAAGACCTTTTGATAACAGANNACTCAATNTTCCCAGAACTAGAGTCGCAATATCAANAGCACTAGAAAAATATAACAATTTAGCTCAAGANGCATTTTCNAATGGAGATAGAATAGTAGCAGAAGGGTATTATCAATACGCTGAACATTATCANAGNGTNCTAAATGAAACAGCAGATGANGNTAATAANNNCGAATCTGCNAATAANNANAATTCTTTTAACAGAAACAAATTCNAGGATCGNCCNAGCAGGACACAAAGAGCTATAGAGGCTANGAATAATAAAGATGAAAAACCANTTAATGACGAAANNAATGNATCTTNAGGTTCCACNACAAAGGGACAGNATGANAANACTTACACTAGCGACGGNATAGAGGCTNTAAAACCCTTTGAAATTTAATNTTTTATTNGNAGANTCCNGCAGTTTCTGAATCTTGAAGTTNNGTTGCTAGAAATCTNTCTCGAGNGAGTGATACATTTGCNTAAAAGTTTGGCATGTCATTATCTTCAATNTTAATAGTCGANTNCATCTTCAATTTCATAGGATTTACCGTTCTGTTTTTATGTTTGACTTCGTAATGAAGATGGGGNCCNGTACTCCTACCAGAAGTNCCNACATATCCNATAATTTCGCCTTGNTTAACTAATCTNCCTTTTTTNATTCCCTTTGCATATTTGTAAAGGTGNGCGTATCTAGTTTTAAAATTATTCANNTGTTTAATTTCAACAAATCTTCCAAATGAACCATTTCTNCCAGCATANGTAATTCTTCCATCACCTGCTGCCATTATTGGTGTNCCTCTTTTTGCAGCAAAATCAACACCTCTATGCATTTTGCTAAATCCCAAGATTGGATGTTTTCTAACNCCAAACTTAGATGAGAGTCTAGCTCCTTTAACGGGAGTTCTCATGAGATANTTTTTTATACTTTTACCACTGGCATCAAAATAGTCTGACTTTCCATTCTCAAGCCTATATCGAAATANTTCTATCTTGTGATNATTTANATGCATTAGGCCNTATAAAAGAAGTGGATTACCNACTATTGCATTGTTTTTAGTGAAATTTGCTTCATACAGNAATTCAATGGTATCACCATTTTTCACATCTCTTTGAAAATCAAGAGTATAACTTAATTGGTGAAGATATTCNTTNACAATTGTTTTCGGNATTCGNGCAGATTTTANAGTTTTACTTAAACTATTTTCAACTTTNAATCTTTTTCTNACCACTTTTGTATCAGTTGGGGCGTTGACAATATAAAAAACAAAATCATCNTTAAAGTTTCNTCTCANATTCATTTGNTCTANATTTTTTGCATANGTATTTATTTCAATTATTTTATCAGAATCATCAAANAGNAATTTAATATTTTCCTTAACACCAAAATCAACGTAATCTTTTATTCTTTCAAAAACNAAAGAGACCTCATCTTTTTCTAGAAACTTCGACAAATTTTTTCTTAAAGACTTCTTATTTTTAACAGAAATTGTTGTTGCTTTGAAGTGATAGGGTTTTTCGGGTATTGGTTTTAGTTCTGGTTGAGGAATTCCAGAAAAAAGCATTGTTTCGTTAACAGGGACAAGAGATAAATTGAGACTTTGTTCATCCACAAAGTAATCTGTTGCACTTTGTTCATCTTTGTAATTAGCTAGATTTAAACTTTCAATGTATGGTGATTTATTAATTTCTGGCAGTTTTTCCTTTTTAGTAAGTTCAAATTTTTTTATTTTTTCAAAATCTTCATCCATTATTCCTGTTGAATTTCTTTCAGATAGACCATCTGGATCATCTATTAAATCCAATGATGCATCGCTATCAGCAACCTCTAACATTCCAAAGTCATTGAATTTATTGAGGTTTTGAATTGATAAAAATATAAAAAGGATTAAAAATAAAAGGCCTAATTTTTTTTTAATTAAATTAATCACTGATACTTTCCGATTTCACCTGAACTTTACAAAAAAAAGATTGACCATTTCCACTATAATGCTTATAACAATTTTCACTGATTTATCAAATATTTTTTGATATTTCTGGCTGTTTGAAAATTTAATATAAAGGAATGTGTAGGTGGTGATATTTCACTACAACACATTCAAGTAATTATGTTACATTACATGTTTGTGTTGGGTTCAAACAATCAGGCTTTGCTTGATTATCAAACTTGAGAGTTTGATCCTGGCTCAGAACGAACGCTGGCGGCATGCTTAACACATGCAAGTCGAACGAAGGCCCGGAGCTTGCTCCGGATCCCTTA
>NHDS01000026.1 GCA_002167215.1 Pelagibacteraceae bacterium TMED65 | reverse complement strand
AGATTTTATGTTAATTTCTTTCATAATATCCTCAGGGATAGAGTTATTATTGTTAGTCGTAATTTTTTTTATTTGCTCCTCATTGTCTTTACCAACCAATAAATGATTTGCAAACCAAATCTTATCAAATTTTCTATCAATATTTATTACAAATTTACTATAATTGAACATAATCTTACCAAGCTCCCAATCAATTAATGAGTCAGATACGCCTGGATACTCAATAAAGAACTTCTCTTGTCCTTTTCTTTTTATTTTATAAGGAATGTCTATAGCAACAGTATAAGTAATAGGATTTTTAAGAAAAAATTCTTTTGTACTTTTTTCTAAATTTTTCCATAATTCAGCACCATCACAAATTGTAGTTGGCGATCCTTTTTCATCGTTTTCATAACAATAAAACCAAATAATTTCAGGATATGCATATGAAAAACTTGCTTCACTGTGAAGTGGTATCTTTGTTGAACCTGCGTCAACTGAATTAATATTTGTCTTTTCATATTTTTTAGATCTTCGAACTGCATCACTGGAGTATTTTTCTGTAAAGTAATTAGTAAAATCTTGAATTTCATTTTTCTCCCATGGCAAATTATCAAATTCTACAATCCCTTTTTTTTGAAAAGAACTAATAACTCTTTCTTTTTCAATAATATTTAAGCTTTTACTATCTAAATTATTATAATCAATTCTCTCAATGTTAACCATTTAGTTATTAGTTATATCTGTATAGAATTTAAATTTCCATAAATAATTAAAGTTACTTTATTTATAACCTGTAATAAGTATATTACCCAATATGATAGATATTAAAGAATTTTCTAGAAAAATTAAAGAAGACCTTGTTATAAACTTTGAATTGAAAGATGATGAAAATTTTTTAAATAACCCAATGTGGGACTCACTTTTAAATATGGGATTACTGGCACATTTAGATAGAGAATATAACATCTCAATTGACTTTGATGATTTATTAAAACATAGTTCTTTTACAAAACTTTATAAATTAATTTCAAAATAATATTTGATTAAACCTGCTATCACAAAAATAGAATACTTTATTCCTGAAAATGATTATTCAGTAAGTAAAATAATAGATAACAAGAATAAAGAATATTTTAATAAAATAATAAACAAAACTGGAATAGATACTAAATACAAAGTCAATGAAGGAGAAGACTCAACTAATCTTGCAATTTCCTGTATAAAAAAAATGTTTAAATCAAATAGAAATGAAATAAATGAAATTGATTTTGTTATCTATTGTAATCAAACTCCAACATATATGTTGCCTATGTCATCATCAATAATTCAAAAAGAAATATTTGAACGAAATGATATAGGATTTATTGATATCTCTTCTGGTTGTTCAGGCTATATATATTCGTTAAGTTTAGCATACTCTTTAATTAAAAGTGAGTCGTATAAAAAAATACTTCTCATAACATCTGACACATATAGTAAAATTATTGATAAATCTGACACCACAAATTTATGTATATTTGGTGACGGAGCATCTACAAGTATAATTGAAAATACATCAGAAATATCTGGTAAAAATTACTATAATTTTGACTTGGGATGCGATGGAAGTGGTATTCACGATTTGTATTTACCAAACTCTGGAATTTCAGCTTACGATATGAAACTAGATAAAAAATCATTGGTAATGAATGGAACTAATGTCTTTTCATTTGCAATTAAAACTGTCCCTGTAACAATTTATAAATGTCTGAAATTAAATGGTTTAGATATTCTTGATATAGATTACTTTGTATTGCACCAAGCTAATCGTTACATTTTGGAAACAATAAGAAATAAGCTAAATATATCTCCTAAAAAGTTTATAATCGACCTTCGTTTTGGCAATACTACATCCTCATCTATCCCAATAGCATTGAAAAATTTAATTAAAGAAAATAACGTAAAAAAAACTGATAAAGTTTTAATTTGCGGATTTGGTGTTGGTTTATCTTGGGGAACAGCAATTATTGAATTGAACGATGGTTTAATAAAATTCATAAAGCAAAATTAAAGTAATTATAAGTGCTAGTTTACATTATAATTTAAAACAATAAGTTTAAATGACATGGATTTTTTATTTAATATAAACCAAATTTTTAAAGAGGTTATCTACAATGGAATTTTAGGGATTTCATTACTTCAAATAGGATCTGTAACTTTAATTTTAGTAATCTCTCTTCTGATGAGAAATTTTTTTGCAAATTTTGTAGTTAGAAGAATTAAGAATTTAGTCTTAAAAACTGGCAATAAAATAGATGACTCTCTTTTTGAGTCATTAATACCTCCTTTGAAACTATTACCTATTATTTTTGTTTTTATTTTTTTTAGCCTTTACTTACAAGTAGACACATCTCTTTCTAATTTTATTAAAAAAATTAATTTAACTTTAACTACAATATTTATTTTTTGGATTATTCATCAATCATTAAATACCTTTTTTATTTTTTTTGAAAAATTAGAAAGAGTTTTAACTAAAGGTTTAACTATATGGATATTTAATTCCTCTAAATATTTATTAATGTTTCTTGGGATTGTTGCAGTCCTAGACGTTTGGGGTATCAAAATTGGACCAATCATTGCAGGTTTAGGTTTATTTGGTGTGGCAGTTGCGCTTGGTGCTCAAGATTTATTTAAAAATTTAATATCTGGTATCTTAATAATTGTTGAAAGAAGATTCCATTTAGGTGATATAATTGAGGTGCCAGGCTATGCAACTGGAACAGTTGAACACATAGGATTTCGATCTACATTGATTAGGCAGTTTGATACAGTAACAATTTCAATTCCAAATTACGTTTTTTCTGATACGTCAATAATAAACTATTCAAAAAGAAAATATCGAAGAATAAAGTGGATTATAGGTTTAGTGTATGACACCTCCACAGAACAATTAAAAAAAATATGCCTTGATATTAATGAGTATATATCAAAAGATAATGACTTCATTATTAATAATGATCATCAATTATTTGTTAGAATTGAAAAATTTAGTGAAAGTAGCATTGATATATTAGTTCAAGTATTTGCAAATACAAATGAATGGGAAAAATACTTAATTATTAAAGAAAAATTAGCTATAAAAGTAAAGGAAATAGTAGAGGAAAATAAGTCTTCATTTGCTTTTCCTTCTCAATCTATTTATGTCGAAAATCAAAAATAAAATTTATCTAAATTAATTTTATTAATATTGACAATTAAAGTTTATATGTGATTTTTATTACTAAGATTTTTGTAACAATCTTTAAATACTACTTAATTACTAAATTATGTCATCAACTCTAAACCTAAATGAAAGTAAATTAAAAAATTCACCGAAGACCTGGTTAATAACTGGTGTTGCAGGTTTTATAGGTTCAAATCTTTTAGAATACCTTCTTAAACTCGATCAAAAAGTTATAGGGATAGATAATTTTTACACAGGTTACAAAAAAAACCTTAAAGAAGTAGAAAATAATGTCAAAAAAAAACAATGGAATAAATTTAAATTTATAAATGGAGATATCTGTAATTTAAAAACTTGTAACATAGTATGTAAAAAAGCTGATTATGTCCTACATAATGCAGCACTTGGATCAGTACCTCGTTCTATTAAAGACCCTATCAACACAAATAACGTAAACATTAATGGTTTTTTGAATATATTATTTGCTTCAAATCAATCAAAGGTAAAACGTTTTATTTATGCTTCAAGTAGTTCAGTTTATGGAGATAATTTAAAACTACCAAAAATTGAAAATAAAATAGGTAGTCCAATCTCTCCATATGCTTTGACAAAATTAACAAATGAACATTACGCATATATTTTTTCAAGAATATACAAAATTAATTGTATAGGGCTAAGATATTTTAATGTTTTTGGTCAAAGACAAGATCCAAAAAGTAATTACTCCGCCGTAATTCCTGTTTGGATCAAAGCAATGATTGATAAAAAAACAATTTATATTAATGGAGATGGAAAAACATCAAGAGACTTTTGTCATATTAAAAATGTAATACAAGCAAACATATTAGCTGCTACATCTAATAATTCCTTTGCACTAAATAATGTTTATAATGTTGCATTTGGAGAAAAAAACACATTAAATAAGCTATTTTCAGAAATTAGAAATATTCTTTTACCTCGTTATCCTTATTTAAGTAATATAAATCCAAAATATAGAGATTTTCGTTCTGGTGATGTGCGCCATAGCTTGGCAGATATTAGTAAATCTAGAAAATTGTTAGGCTACAAACCAACAGATAATCTTAGGGAAGGTCTAATTAAAACAATAGACTGGTACATAAATCAATAATTAATTTTATCTATGAAAAAAAAATTTAATCTCAAAAACATTAAAATAGCAATTATTGGTCTTGGTTATGTTGGATTACCTCTAGCAGTAGAATTTGGAAAAAAATTTCCTGTCGTTGGGTATGACATAAATAATCAGAGAATTAAAAATTTAAAAAAAGGTATTGATGATACTCTTGAAACATCTAAAAGAGAACTCAATGATGCTATTTATTTAAAATATTCTAATAACCATGAGGATATGAAGTCTCAAAATTGTTTTATCATAACTGTCCCTACGCCAATCAATTCAAAGAAAAAACCAGATTTAAGCTTGTTAATAAATGCAACTGAAATTGTTGGAAAACTCCTAAAAAAAGAGGACCTAGTAATATATGAGTCTACCGTATATCCTGGTGTAACTGAAGAGATATGCGTACCAATACTAGAAAAAACATCTAACTTAATTTTTAATCAAAGTTTTTTTTGTGGATATAGTCCAGAACGTATAAATCCTGGTGATAAAGAACATAGACTAGCAAATATCACAAAAGTTACCTCAGGTTCAACGCCTGAAACTGCTGATATTATAGATTTGCTTTATAATAAAATTATAAAAGCCGGAACATTCAAAGCTAAAAGTATTAAAGTAGCAGAGGCTGCGAAAGTAATTGAAAATACACAAAGAGATATAAATATTGCTCTAATCAATGAACTTGCCATAATATTTAATAGGTTAGGAATTGATACACAATCTGTTCTTAAAGCAGCACAAAGCAAATGGAATTTTTTGAAATTTTCACCCGGTTTGGTCGGAGGCCATTGTATAGGAGTTGACCCATTTTATTTAACGCATAAATCAAAGGAAGTGGGTTACTTGCCTAAGGTGATATTAGCTGGACGTAGGTTAAATGATGGTATGAGCTCTTATGTAGTCTCTGAGCTAGTAAAATTCATGATAAAAAAAAAATTAAAAATATATAAAGCTAGAGTTTTAATTATGGGCTTGGCATTTAAAGAAAATTGCCCCGATTACAGAAATACACGTGTGTTAGACATCATTAAACACTTAAAAGATTACGGTTTAGTAACAGAAATATATGACCCCTGGGTTGATAGTGAAAGAGTAAAGCAGGAACACAAGATAAATATAATAAATAATTTAAAAGATAAGAGTTATGAGTCCATTTTAATCGCTGTTGCACATAACCAATTTCATAAAATGGGCTCAAAAAAAATTCGTAAGTTATTGAAAAAAAATGGAATTATTTATGATCTTAAAGGTATATTCGCTCAAAATGAGTCAGATATTAGACTTTAAAGAATCTATTAATGAAATTTACAAACACTATTTTTTTTTTATTAAAAGTTCTTAATTCTTAGCACATGGTAGATAATAATGCACCAGTTATAATATTTGCTTATAATAGATTTAATCTATTAAAGAATACAATATCACATTTAAAAAAAAATCTTAGAGCGACTGATACAAATATTTTCATTTTCATTGATGGACCAAAAAATGTTAATGACACTATACAGATAGATAAAATTAATAAATACCTTCTCACGCTTAATGGATTTAAGACAATTAAAATTTTAAATAATAAAATCAATTTAGGTTTAAAGAAAAGTATTTTAGATGGAATAAATTANATATTTNAAAAATANGAAAAAATTATAGTTNTAGANGATGATATACAAACAAGTAAATACTTTTTAGAGTTTATCAATAGAGCNTTAGATATGTACAAAGATGAAGANAGTGTTTGCCAAGTATCAGGTTACTCATANTTAGAAAAATATTTTAAAAATAATAATAANACTTCAAGTTACTTTCTTAAAGGAGGTGATTGTTTAGCATGGGGTACTTGGAAAAGAGCATGGAAGATTTATGAGGATGACTCTATNAAACTTTATAATAAAATAAAAAAAAATNGNTTAATAAGAGAATTTGATCGACAAGGAAGTTCAAACTTTAGTAATGACTTAAAATCAAATAGTCAAAATCAAAAGTCATGGGCTATAAATTGGTATGCTTCAACTTTTTTATTAAATATGTATACACTATATCCTCTAAAGTCATTGGCTCTACATATTGTTGATCATGAACAAGAAAGTACTAATTATAAAATTCAAAAAAATGATCCTCTTAAAATTGATATAAGTGATGATCGTAATATTCCAGTTAAGATAAAAGTAGAAACTAATTATATTTTTGAGAGGTATTATCAAAAATTTCTCANATCATACAAAGANCCTCTTTTTACNAGANTAATNAGAAAAGTATCTAATTTTTTTAATTGATNNAAATTTATGATAAAATTCAATAATGATTATTGCTGAGATAGGNTCGATACATGATGGCTCATTTGGTAATGCAAAAAAAATAATTAAGTTAGCTTCAGAATGTGGTGCTGATGCAGTTAAATTTCAAACTCANATATCANCTGCTGAAACNCTAAAANATGCACAAACNCCTAANTATTTTAATGAAGAACCAAGGTTNGAGTATTTTAATAGAACTTCATTTACAGNTACTGAATGGAAACAANTAAAGAAAATAGCCGATGAGAGNCGAGTATTATTTTTATCTTCACCNTTTTCAATTGAGGCTGTTGATCTTTTAGAGANAATTAATATTTCGACTTACAAAATACCNTCAGGTGAAGTNACTAATTTACCACTTTTAGAAAAGATAGCCTCTCTTGGAAAGCCTGTANTATTATCANCAGGTATGAGCAACTGGGATGAATTAGACTTAGCTGTAAAAATTATTAAAAATAAATGTGATTTGACAGTAATGCAATGCTCNTCACTATATCCCTGCCCATTAGATCAAGTAGGATTAAATATAATTACNGAAATTAGTGAGCGTTATAAAACAAAAGTTGGATTTTCTGANCATACATTAGGACTTGCTGCACCTATTGCTGCTGCTGCTTTAGGAGCNANNGTTATAGAAAAACATTTTACTTTCTCAAAACATATGTACGGTAGTGATGCNAAAAATTCAATGGAGCCACAAGATTTTAAACTAATGTCNAATGCTATAAATGAAGTTTGGAATATGAAAAAAAACCCAGTAAATAAAAATAANAATAAACTATACAGTGACANGAAGATTATNTTTCAAAANAGTATAGTGACNTCTACNTCAATNAAGAAAAATACAATATTAGAAATGAAACATATATCCTTTAAAAAACCAGGTAANGGNATACCAGCNTCTTCTTATAAAGANATAATTGGTAAGAGGATATTANTCGACTGTTTACCNGATCAAATTTTAAAGAAAGAATGGTTAGAGTGAGAAAGATTTGTGTTGTTATTGGTTCTAGGGCTAATTATTCAAGCATCAAGTCTGCGATGATTGCCATTGATAAACACCCTGATCTTAAGTTACAGATTGTTGCATGCGCTTCCGCTGTATTGGGAAGATATGGAGCTGTTATCGATTTAATAGAAAAAGATGGTTTCAAAATCGACGCAAAGTTTTTTATGCTAATTGAAGGAGAAACTCCTACAACTATGGCTAAGTCAACAGGCTTAGGTTTAATTGAATTACCAACAATTTTTGAACAACTTGAACCAGATATTGTTTTAACTATAGGTGATAGATTTGAAACAATGGCAACTACATTAGCAGCAGCATATATGAATATTCCAATAGCTCATACAATGGGTGGTGAAGTAACTGGGACTATTGATGAAAGTATTCGACATGCAGTTACTAAATTTGCTCATATTCATTTTCCTGCTAGTAAGGATGCATTCGATAGAATAATAAAACTAGGTGAAAGAGTGGAGGATATATATTTAGTTGGATGCCCAAGAATAGATTTAGTCTCAAATATTCTAAAACAAAACCTAGAGTCAGTAGATTATGATACTCTTCAAGAAGGTGTTGGTAAAAAAATTGATATAGACAAACCTTTTGTCTTAGTATCCCAACATCCAGTCACAACAGAATATGGAAATGGTGAAAAACAAATTTGGGAAACACTTTCTGCTGTAAAAGATTGTGGTTTACCTGCTATTATTTTATGGCCAAATGCAGATGCAGGTTCAGAAGATATCTCCCGCGGTATTCGAAAGTGGAGAGAACAAGGATTAGACGATAAGATGCATTTCTTTAAAAACCTTCCTATTAATTTATATATCCATTTAATGAAAAAAACTGCTTGCCTTATTGGTAANTCATCCAGTGGAATAAGAGAAAGTGCTTTTATAGGAACACCTTCTGTTAATTTAGGCACAAGACAAGATATGAGAGAACGAGGTAAGAATGTTTTNGATTGCCCTCATGATAAAATCAAAATTAAAGAGGCAATTGAAAATCAAATTAAAAATGGAAAGTATGAGTTAAATTCAATTTATGGTGANGGCAATGCTGGTATTCAAATTGCAAAAATACTATCTAAGTGTGAAACTAAGATCCAAAAAAGAATTGTCTACTAAAAAAAAAGAAATACTTGCAATTATCCCCGCAAGAGGAGGATCAAAAGGAATTAAACGAAAAAATATTAAGCTCTTAGGTGGAAAACCTCTTTTAGCTTATTCAGCACTAGCTGCCCTAAGAAGTAAATTTATATCAAAGACCATNTTAAGTACTGAAGATAATGAAATAGCAAATATTGGAAGAGATCTTGGTTTAGAGGTACCATTTATGAGGTCAAAATTAATTGCAAAAGATGAGACCCCATCTTTAATAGTTTTTAAAGATGTATTAAATAATTNNAGAAAACTTCTGAACTATATTCCTGATATTGTCATAATACTCCAACCTACATCACCATTTAGATCTGAAAAGCACATTGATGAAGCAATAGATATGTTTTTATCTCATAATGCTGACTCTCTTGTAAGTGTCTCGGAAGTACCACATAATTTTAGTCCTCACTCAGTCATGAGGTATGTAAATAATATTTATATTGAAGATTATATACATACAAATGAATACAATAATCAGCGTCAAAAAAAACAAAAATTTTTTGCAAGAAATGGTGCCGCAATTTATATAACAACACCTGACTGTATTTTAAAAAAAAATAGTCTTTTTGGTAACAAAATTATTGGTTTTAAAATGAGCAAATTACACTCTTTAGATATAGATGATAAAGAAGATTGGATAATTGCTGAGGCCTTAAATTCTAGAAAGTTGTAGATGCAAAAAAAAAATATCTATTTATATTCAATGCACAGATATGACTTAGTTTTTTATGCAAGATTAATAGATAATCTTTCATACCTAACAAAAATATACAATTTTACATTAATAGTAACTGATCACTTATATAAGATTAATTATACAGAAAAATTTATACACAAAAAATTTAATAANGTTTTAATTGTTCCGGTTCATATATTGAGTAGTGCAAAAATTATGACAAAAATAAAATTTATTTTTAAGTTAAGAAACTGGCANACNAAAAATATTAATCCNAATGACTTGTTNATATTGACAGATAANTCNAATATTTTTTCTCGTTTTTTTTTACGTCGNTCTTATAATGTATTATTGATTCAACAGNTAGAAGANATAACCACTGACTATAATTTTGATATTCCTTTTTTCATTAAAGATACTATAAAGTCAATTATTATTGGTTCTTGTTTTGCTANGCAATATATCCATAAATCAACCNCAGATNTTAGAGGTTTNAAGTTATTAAACTATGGAAAAAAAAAAAANTTTTTCAAAATTTACAATNTTCCATCTTCGCAAGATCTTTCTCATTTTGAATTACCTCCACTTAGTGAAAAAACAGAAAAAAAAATTGTAATTTTTGGATCAAGGTTTTTTTCTTGGGATAGTAACAAAAATCCAAAAGATTTAAAATCTATGGTGAATAAATTAACGAAAATTTATTCTTACATATATTCTAATTTTCAAAATTATGAATATTTTTATATTCCTCATCCTTTNGAAAAGGGAAAAGAGTATAATTTTATAAATAATATTTTTTTTGGTAAGCTCAAAAAAGCTGAAAATTTTTTTTCATCTGAGCATTTTCTCTATGAAAACAGAGATATTGAGTACACTTTTTCAATTGCATCGACTTCTTCNTTTTCATCATATTCAATGGGGTATTCATCAAAAGTTTTCTATAAAATGTTAAAATTACCAGATAGTGTCAAACGCACAATTAGTNATATTTTTTTTGGTCTATCTGATAATTTTTTTGCCCAAAACTATGCTGATTTAATTCAAAAAGAAGTAAGTGAAAATAGTAATAAAGAATTTTTTAAAAAATTTTCTTATTATTTAAATAAATATGACGTATAAANCTATCTCTTGTATTTAATAAATAAATNAAATGATTGAAACTATATTACACTCAGATAAAATTTTTGCATATATTCTGAGAAGCAATTTTAATCAGGAGGGGATAAGTTTTTTTACCCCAAATGATTTTTCCCAGCAATTAGGATATATGAATAGACCGAAGGGTTATAAAATAGAACCACATATCCANAAATCTGTATCTCGAGAGGTGAAACTTACTCAGGAAGTCCTTTTTATAAAATCTGGAAAAATAAGAGTTGATTTCTACAACGAAAAAAAAGTTTNNTTAGAAAGTCGGATTTTAAAAACAGGAGATGTAATTCTTNTAGCNTTTGGTGGTCATGGTTTTGANNTATTAGAGCCNTCAGAAATNATAGAGGTAAAACAAGGACCNTATAGTGGAGAAGACGANAAAATAAGATTTGGNCAACTTGATATGANTAAGCCTAATTCGAAATAATAATTTTAGTAAAAAGATTTATACGTCACTTAATAATTTCTATAAGACTTTTTATAATATAATTAATTTTAGACTTATTTAGATTTAAACTAGATGGTAGATAAAGGCCTTTTTTGTGTATATTTAAACTTATAGANTTTTTTCTAAAGTATTTTTTACTCATAATTGGTTGGTTGGAAATTGGATAGAAAAAATTTCTTGAGCCAATATTCTTTTTTTTTAATTCTTTAATAACAAAATTAGCATTNTGTTTTGTTTTTAAAACTATTGGGAATACCCAAAAAATATTTTTAGAAAATTTGTTATCTAAAATCGGTAACTGTATATCATTCTTATACTGTTTTAATTTTTTATAATANAAAATTCCAATTTTTCTTCTTTGTTTTGCTATTTGTTTAAGTCTACTTAATTGACTNAAACCTAGTGCAGCTTGCATGGTAGACATTCGATAATTACTAGCTTTTTTCTTATGAATAAATCTTCTATTTTGATCAAAATAAAGATTTCTAAGATTTTTTATTTTATTATCTAATGATCTCGAATTAGTTAAACATGCACCGCCTTCTCCAGTAGTTATTTGTTTGTTNGCATAAAAAGAGAATACACTTATATCTCCAAACGACCCACAAGGCTTTCCATTAATAGTATTGCCCTGAACCTCAGCCGCATCTTCAATGATCTTAATTTTTTTCTTTTTTGAAAAATTTAATATTTTTTCTATGTCTACTGTCAGACCATAAATATGAGTTATTATAATAAGCTTTGTTTTATTAGTAATTTTACTTATTACATCTTCAGCTTCTACGTTGAATGTAAGTTCATTTGGTTCACAAAAAATTAACTTACAACCAATATTAATTAATTCTTCTATACCTGAAATAATTGTAAAATTAGGTAATATCACTTCATCAGATTTTTTAATTTCTAAACTTTTTATAGCTAGAGTTATTGCAGCAGTACCACTAGATACACAGGCACAATAATTTCTATTTGTAATTATTGCTAATTTTTCTTCAAATTTTTTTACATATGGACTTTCAGATGAAACCCAATTTTCTTTAAGTGTTTTATTAACTAAATCAATGTCAGATTTATTTATTGATGGCTCATTTACAGGAATAAATTTCATTTTTTTTTAAAAAGCATCTTTTTAGAATAAGCCATACTGTTATTATTTTTACAATCAGTTACTACATTTTGAAAATTAAATTTATTAAACAAAGACTCCATTTCATTTAAATTATGTAAATACATAATATGTTTTTCTTCATAATTATTTTTATTATTACTGATAGTATAGTTAAGCTCGACAATTTTTTTTTTAACAGAGAGATTAACCGAGCAAGATCTAAATACATTATTTTCTCGATCAATTAATTTATTGGTATAGTTTTTTGGTGGATAGGCCAAAACATTTTCCTCATTCCAAAATTGAATATACACCAAAGAATTTTTAGTAGTAATTTTATCAAATAATTTTAGAGTTTTAATTAATCCCTTTGGACTTATATAAGAAAACACATCAAAAAAAGATGCAATTAATTGAAATTTTTGACTCGATAAAATATCTTTTTTATCAGTAAATAAAACATTATTTTTATTGATATTTTTTTTAGCAATTTCTAACATTGTAGAGCTAATATCAAATCCTATTACATTCTTAAAATAATGAGATAGATACCTTATATGCCTCCCTGTTCCACAACCAAAATCAAGAAAATTAAATTGTGTATTATTACAATATTTATCAATTAAATTAATAAAATTTTTAGACTCTAAAATATAATCTTTATCTTTATAGATTAAGTCGTAATTATTTGCATATTGATATTTAAAATTAACTTTTAACTCCTTATTCATAATTCCAACATTTTTGTAATTTATAAAACTTATTAATTTTTATCTTAAGTTCTTTAGTACTAGAAATTATTAATTTATTATTAAAAGAATAATTAATATTTTCCATAACGTTTTTAGTCTTATAATTATTTTTATCATTTAGTATTTTTTTTATTACTCTATAAATACTCTCACTATCTAAAGGATTAATAGGATGAAATTTACTTCCTTTAAAAAAGGAGGTAAAATTTTCATTGTAAACAACATGTTTATCAAAATACCATGCTTCTAATGGTGGTATATTTGAGTATCCAAATAATGTTGGCATAATTAATCCAATACAATTCTCATATAGTTGAAATAAATCTTCGTCTTTTACATAATCAAGTATTAAAATGTTTTTATTTAAATTAAATTTATTTATATAACCCTCAATATTTTTAAGCATTCCTTTATCACTCCCACATAATATTAATTTTACTTTTTTATCTTTAATTTTTTTAAATGCTTCTAGTAAATAAAAGTGATTTTTATGACTCCAAAATTGTGCAGGATATATAAAATAATTTTGATAAATGTATTTTTTGTTAAATTTTTTATTTTTATAAATCTTTAATTTCTGATTAATTTCAAATGGAAATGTAATTAATCTGTCTTTTTTAATTCTATAATAAAAGCTTAAATCACTACATAATTCCTTTGTATCACAAATGATTAAGTAAGCTTTTTTTAAAGCAACATTATAAAAATCCTCCCTGATCTCAAATTCTAAATTTTCTTTTACTTCATTAAACTCTAAATTATTTCTATGACAAATATCCCATACACATAGAATGTAATTTATACTATTCAAATATAAACATTTAGATGATGGTGAAGTAAATATAATTAGATCAGTATTTTTTCTTTTAAAAAATTTTTCAAACCTTGTTAAGTATTTTATTTTTTTAAAAAAAAACCTGAATATTCTAAAGTCAGATAAATTATAATAAATAAAATCAAGATAACTTTTTTTATAAACTTGTATTAAAGTAGTATCTTCCAGAGTGTTAAACGTTTCTAAATTGTCGGTTACAATAAAACTTTCAAATCCAAGAGATTTAATAACCTTATCAAACCTGATTGCATAATTAATGCTCTGTATACCACCTCCTGAAAATGGCAGTGTATCAATGTAAATAGCAATTTTCATTTAGTCTTATTTATTTTATTTATAGTTTGATTCTAGCAATATTTTCTTCAATCAAACAATATATATTTTGTTCATCTTTTTATGATAAATTTCATATATCTAATTTCAAAAAAATATCTAAATTATTTTATATGATCAAACAAGATACTCAAAATACTAATATATTATTTGAGTATGTCATTTTATTTCAACTTATTTATCCAGTATTAATTTTTCTTATCAATATATTTTTTCAAAATAATTTTCATATTTTATTTAGTTTATTCTTAAAAACATTTTATATATTTTTAATTCTTTGGCTTTTTCTAATTATTTATTTTAAAAAATATCTAATATATAAATCACTTCTATTTTTAATAATCCTAATCTTTTTTTTAAATAATTATTACAATTTAAATTTATATAAGTCATTAATTTTACTAATACCAATTGTAACCATATTTGCTCAATCATTGATTTCTTTTGCTAATAAAGAGAATTTTATAATTTGTAATAAAAAACTCCTTTACAAATTTGTTGTAATATCTTTTTCTTTTTTTATTTTATCAGGATATCTTTGGCATATTTCGGAAATACTAACTTTTAGATCTTTCTACAGACTAACAATGCCATATTTAAATCCAAATTACGTTTCTTCTTATTTAGTATTAAACGTAGCCCTCATAACTTTTATGATTAAAGATAAATATAAATTATTAATAGTACACACTATGGCATCATACGCCTTAATGGAACTTGGTTCTAGATCTGCATCCTTAGCATATTGTATATTTACAATTTTTTTCTTTATTCCAAATTTTAAAAAGCCACTTGTATATATTATTCTCATATTATCAATTACATCAGCTATCTATTCATTTAAGAGTAGAGGTGATTTCGTTAAACAACATTTTAACTTTGATGGAAAAAGTGAGAGTTTATCAAGATATGAACAACTTGGTTCTAGCTTAGCTAGTTTCTTTAGTTTTAGCGAAGAAGGCAAAATAGAAGATCCTAATTTTATGAAAACCAAAAAAAACATTAAAAACATTAAAATTATTAAAAACAATGATGAGATTACAAAGAGTTATGAAAAAAATAACTTAGATGAGCTTTTTCACAACTTATTAGGTAATATGATGGGCGTTCATACAAATAATTATTACAATTTATATCATTTTCTTACCTCTTTATGTCAAGCTGAAAGGCGTTTTTGTTCTGAGGGGGGATTACAGATACCAATAACAACTTCTTATAATACATTATCCTTTATGTTACTTAATGGAGGGTTCTTATTTACACTATATTTTCTCTTTTTTACTTATTTCTTACCTTTGAAACAAATAATTAAACAAAAAAAATTAGCAAAAAGTCTCTATGGATATACTACATTAGTTTTATTATCATTATTTATTGGAGGAGGTTTCCCTTTATTAGAATTCTTTCCTGGGTATGGACTATTATTATTTATGTTTATAATGGTAAAAAATGAGAGCTTTACCCTTAAAATTTAACTTTATTAATATTATAAACAGCTTTTCGATATATCTATTAGTAGCATATATACCTTTATTCATTCTTCTAAATGCTAATAACTTTATTATTTTACTATTTATCAAGTTATGTATATTTTCATTTTTTTTCTTAAACTTTATTTATTTAATAAGATCTAAAATTAAAATTTATATTTTTTGGTTTATAGTTTTAATAATATATTTATTAAATAATATTTATCTGCATTCTACTAATGGCATCTATATATTTATTTGTGGTGTTTGGTCATATCTTTCTTTATTAGCTTTTTCAAATAATTTCCAATTAGATAAAAAATTTTATATTTGGTTAGTAATAATTCTAATGACTATTTCAATTATAATTCTCAAAGATTTTTATATAAATAAAAATACAAGAGCCTTAGGCAATATTATTAACCCAAATACCCTATCTTTGTTTGTGTGCGGAATTTATTACTTTATCACCATGTCAAAAGATAATTATGATAAATTTAAAATAATATTTATTCTCTGCGCAATTATTATTTTATTTACAAATTCAAGATCTGGTTCAATAGTATTTGTTTGTACTGTTTTCATTTTATTTATCAATAAGAAAAATATTATTAATTTTTCAATTTTAGTTTTAACTATACTTATCTTAAATAATTCAATTGATAATAGAGGAGGTTATGAAAAATTTTATATAAATCAAATAGACTCTGATAAAGGTAATTCAAGATTAGAACAATCTAAGAGAGGATTTATAAATTTTTTTAACGAAAAATCATTAATAATCAAATCTAAAAAAATAATTTTTGGAGATAGTTTTGGCATTGCTACAAATACATACTTAAATTTCAATTATAAATATAACGATAAAGTGGGGGACTTATTAAATGTTAATGGCTCAAGAGATATTACTAAAATCAAAAACATGAGTACAGATTATTTAACAGTTAATAGTTTGATTTATAATGGTGGTTTATTATTATTTATATTTTTTATAAAAATTATTCTTTTTTATCCTCACATAAATATTATTAAGATAAAGAAGAAAAAAGATTTTATAATTTTTGTAACCTACTTGTTTATCATAGGTATAATTTCATTAACTATGCCTTTTAATGAGGCATTTCCTGTTAATATATTGGTTATCTCCTCTACATTTAACTATTTCAAAAAAGTAAATAATCAATGAATATAAGTTTATTAATACTGACCTATAACGAGATTGTTCATTTAAAAAGACTATTAAGAAACATTTCTATGTTTGATGACATTATATTTATAGATAGTTATTCCAATGATGGAACAGCTAAATTTATTGAAAAATATTCTAAAATTAACAAAAATATAAAATATTTTAAAAATAGATATTATAATCAATCAAGACAACTCGATTGGACTATAAAAAATATAAAATTTAAAAACGATTTTATATTTAAATTAGATGCTGATGAAGTTGTATCTGATGATTTATTAATTGAAATCAAAAAAATTTTTTCAGAAAATAATAATATACCATCATCGATAAACGGATTTTATGTTAGAAGAAATATTTATTTTATGCAGAAACTACTAAAGTGGGGAGGGGTTTATAATTTACCAGTTATAAGAATATTTAGAAAAGATCATTTTAAAATTGAAAAGAGATCAATGGATGAACATATTCTTGTTAAAAATTTTAGTAAAATTACTAAGGGTTGTATTAATGATATTAATCTAAATGACTTTGAATTTTATATAAAAAAACATATTGATTATGCAATTAAGGAGAGTGATGAAATTGAAAATACAAGTTTTGAAGATTCAAAAGAAAAAATGCCGTTTAGAGTTTATTTAAAAAAGAAAACAAAATATCGAATATATTATAAACTACCACCAATATTTAGATCTTTCATGGTTTTTATATATAGATATTTAATTTTACTTGGTTTATTAGACGGTAAAAAAGGTTTTTATTTTCATTTTGTAAATTCATTTTTATACAGAGCGATTGTTGATTTACTAATTTTATTAAAAAAAAATAAATGAAAATTATTCATATAGTTCCAAGTCTAGTAAAAGGAAGTGGTGTAACTGAAATGCTATATCAAATTAATAAAAATTGTAACTCTAAAAAGTTTAAAAATTATTTCCTACTTTGGGATAATACTGAAAAACTAAATTTAAAAAAAAACATAATCTTGAAAAAGAATATAAATTCTTTTTTTATTTTATTTTTTTACTTAAAATATATCCGTACACAGTTTTACAAAAAAGAACAAGTACACTTCATACAACACGGCCTTTGGCACCCAATTTATTTATATACTTCTATAATATTAAGATTTTTCAATCTTAAATACTCTGTTGTTTCCCATGGGATGTTAATGAGAGAGGCCCTTAAGATTAAAAAGTTTAAAAAAAAAATAGCTTTTTTTATTTATCAAAAAATAATTTTAAAAAAGGCTAAAAATATTATTTTTACAAATAATTATGAAAGAAAAGAATCTTTTAATTTTTTGGACAATAATATTAATAATTACAAAATAGTTAATGTAAGAACAAAAATCTTAAACAAAAAATTAACTAAAAAATTTACGCAAAAAATTGTCAGTTTTTCAAGAATTCATCCAATAAAATCATTTGAAGATTTTATTTATCATTGGGATACCAAAAGAATGATTGGATGGAAATGGGAAATCTATGGTCCAATCGATGATCACAAATATTATAAATATTTAAAGATTTTATTAAAAAAATTAAATTTAAATCATAATATCGTTTTTAAAAAGGCTGTTTACGATAAAAAAAGAAAATTTGAAATTTTTAATAGATCATCTTTTTTGCTTCAAACTTCAAAATCTGAGAGTTTCAACTTTTCAGTTTCGGAGTCATTATCACTAGGTGTACCTGTAATTGTAACTAAGAATAGTCCTTGGCAAATTGTCCAAGATAAAAAATTAGGATATATGTATGATAATTCATCAAAAAGTATTAAAAAGGTAATTGATGCTTTATCTAATTTAGATAATGATCAATATAATGACATAATATATAATTTTAGTAATAATACAGTTTCTTTTTCTTGGGATTCTTTTTTAAAAAAAATAGTTTATTAAAAAAATAAATGCTTCTCTTCAAACGTATAAATAATATTTTATTAGCTAAGCATAAATCAAAAATTTCATTACTTATTTTACTTATTTTTTTTGGTTCCTTAGTTGAATTGCTAGGATTTGGAATTTTAATACCTTTTATAGCCATAATTCTTGATAGTGAGAAAAATTTTTCTTTCCTCAATTTTCAATTATTTCAAAATACAGAATTTGATAATCTCGTAATAATTTTTTGTGTATCTATCTTAGCTTTATATTTTTTAAAATCATTGTATCTAACATTTTTATCTTATAAGCAATCTAGAACAATATACAATTTGGTAAATGATATAAGTAACAATTTATTAAGTTACTATATTAATAAACAATATGACCAACAAATTTTAGAAAATTCATCGAATAAAATTAGAAATCTTCAAACAGAAGTTAATGGCTTATGTATTACTTTCATTAATCAAATATTATTTTTAATTAATGACATATTAGTTATAACCCTGATTATCACTACTGTTTTTTTGATAAATCCATATGGTGCAGCAACAGCTATATTTGTCTTTGGGATATCGGCACTGATACTAGACGTAATAACTAAAAACAAAATTACAAGTCTTTCTCAAAAAAGACATAAAGCTAATTCTGATACAATTAGAATTTTAAATGATATTTTCAGAGGTATAAGAGAAATAAAAAGTAGAAATTTTGAAAAATATTTTATAAATATTTTTAATAAATCAATTATTACATCCTCTAATTCAAATGCTACTTACGATGTATTTGTAAAAATTCCAAGATTTTGGTTAGAATTTATAGCGGTTGTGTCAATTTTTTCTTTTTTGATTATTAATCATCTATTTATCAATGGTGATATAGTGTCTTCATTAACAATATTTGGTTTAGCTTTCGTAAAATTATTACCAAATATTAGTAGACTTAGTAGTTCAATAAATGTTTTGAGGTACTCTTTCATATCTTTTAAGTCAATAGAAAAAGAATTAATTCACGTAAGGTACAATAAAGTTCCTATTAGTAAAAAATCTAAAACAAAAATTTTAAGTAAATTTAAAGAAATTGAATTTAAAGACGTATCATTTAAATATCCTCAAAAGTCAGAAGAGGTATTAAAAAATCTTAATTTAATTATTAAGAAAAATGATTGTATAGGTATTTATGGTCAGAGTGGTTCTGGAAAAACAACTTTTTTAGATACCTTAATGGGCTTATTAATGCCTTATAATGGAGATGTACTAATAAATGGATTAAAATTAAATGATAAAATCAGTCATGGATGGAGAAATAAAATAAGTTACGTACCGCAAGAAATTTTTCTGATTGATGATACTATAAAAAATAATCTTACTTTATTTGGGAAAAGTAATACAAAAAAAATAAATGAAATTATTTCTAAATTAAATTTAAAATTATTTGTAGACTCACAAGAAGCTAAACTAAATACAAATATTGGAGAAAGAGGAATGAAATTATCAGGTGGTCAAAGACAAAGAATAGGAATAGCTAGGGGTTTTCTTGATAATTCAGATATTTTGATATTTGACGAATCAACCAGTGCATTAGATATAGAAAATGAGGATAGGTTTTTAAATCTAATTAAAGATAACAAGAAATTAAAAACAATAATAATCGTCTCACACAAAAAAAGATTATTTAAGCATTGTAATAAAATATTTAAATTTTCTAAAGGCAAATTACAAATAGAAAAAGTGGCAATAAAATGAAATCTTTGGCTATTCTACAGCCATCTATAGAGATTTATAGAAATGACTTTTATCATAAATTATCCAAAATCTATAATTTAGAATTATTCGCTAAATACAAAAACAGTGACTTAGATAAAAATATTAAATTTAATAAAACTACAATTATTAAAACAAATTTTTTTGAATTTGAAATATTTAATTATTTAAAGTTATTTAATTCTGATTTGATCATTTTAACTGGAAATTTAAAAATACTCTCAAATATTATTATTATTTTCATAAACCTTTTTTATAAAAAAAAAATTTATTACTTAAACCAAGTCTTATCAAAAAAGCATTCAAATATAAAATTTATTGTTTTTAAAATAATTACCAAATTAATATCCGGAGTGATCACATACACAAAAACTGAGCAAAGGTTTCTAAAAAGATATTATAGAATTAAAAAATGTTTTTATTTATCTAATGGTTTAAAATCTGTTGACCCTAAACTTATAAATATTGATAAATCAAATTATCCTTTTTCTATTATTTTCATTGGAAAAATTTCCCCTAAAGTAAATTTAGATACATTTTTAGAACGTTTGATTAAATTTAATTCAAAATGTAATTTAAATATTGTTACAACTTCTAAATCTATAAAAATTATTGAAAGAAAACTTAATTATTTAAAAGAGAAAAATAATTTAATTACAATTAAATTATTTTTAGATAAGTTTGATAATTCATTTTTAATAGATATATTTAATTCCTCTCATTTTATGATTTATCCTGGATCAGTTGGTTTGAGTTTAATACATGCTTTTAATTTTGGGGTTCCAGTTATTTTACCTTTCGGAAAATACTATCATATGCCTGAGATTGAGGCTTTTAAAAATGAGTATAATGGTTTTTATTATGACGATACTCCAGATAATTTCATTAGAACTCTTCACAAATGTCTTAATATTTATATGTTAGATGATTACAAAAGATTATCTAATAATTGCCTTGATACTGTCAAATTTAATTATAATACAGAAAATATGGTAAACAATTTGATGTATTTTTTAAAAATATGATATCCATAATCACCATAAATTTTAATAATTACCAAGGTCTAAAAAAAACTCTTAAATCTATAAATTCTCAAAATAATAATAAATTCGAACATCTCGTTATTGATGGTAAATCAACTGATGGTTCAATTAATTTTATAAAAAAATATATTAAAAAAAAAAATTATATAATTGAAAATGATAAAGGCATCTATGACGCTATGAACAAAGGTATTAATCTATCAAAATATAAATATGTATTATTTTTAAATAGTGGAGATATCTTTTTCAATAAAAATGTAATCTCTACATATATTTCAAATATTAAATCAGATATTGANTTAATATTTGGAAATTTAAACATACATNAAAATAAAAAAATTGTTAGAAAATATATTTCAAGAGATTTAAATATTCAAAATTTATCTTATGGTTTTATGCCAGCTACCCCAACAATTTTATTTAAAAAGCACCTTTTTGCTAAAATAGGTTTATTTAGTTTGGATTACAAAATAGCTAGTGATTTTGATTGGTTAGTAAGATTAATGAACAGTTATAGGCCAAAATTTATTAATTTAAATAAGTTAATGGTATCTATGGAAGATGGAGGTATTTCTAATAAAAATATTTTTTCAAAATTAATTATAAATTACGAAATATTTAGGTCTTTAAAAAAGCATAATTTCAGAACAAACATTGTTAATATTTTTATATATAAGAATTTAATAAAAATAATGGAATTAATTAAGAAATGAATATTATTATTTTTGGATCATCAGGTCTTATTGGCCAGAATTTGATTAATCATTTTGTGAAAGAAACAAAATATAATATTTATGGAGTTAGTAGATATAAACTAACAAGTAATAATAGAGTTACTTATGCTAATTATAATAATTTTCATAAAATAATCCCAATTAAAATAGATTTTCTTATATATACAACTGGTTTAGCACACAAATTAAAGTACTCTAAAAATTCAATTTATAAAATCAATGTTGATCTATTAAGACAAAATTTAAAAAATTTATCTAATCACAAAATTAACACCTTCATATATTTGAGTAGTCTTAAGGTTCTTGGTGAGGATGGTCAATTCAATACAAAATCAATACCTAATCCACAATCTGATTATGCAAATTCAAAGTATAGAGCAGAGAATTTAATAAGTGATAATTTTGATAATTTTAAAACAAAAATTATTATTTTAAGACTCCCAGTAGTATTGTCACAAAACCCAAAAGGTTCATTAAAAATAATGAGAATATTTTCAAAATTAAAAATCCCTATGCCATTAGCTAATATTAATAATTCTAAATCTATTATATCTATGGAGTCTTTGTGTAAAAATGTTAATGAAATAATTGATAATTCTCAAAATTTTAAGAAAATTCATTATATTAAAGATAAAGATTTATCAACTACAGAAATTTATAGATACTTAAACAACTATAATAAATCTAAATTATACGATTGTCCTTTTATACTCAAAAATTTTATTAAGTTATTTTTTCAGAGACTTTATAAAAGACTGTTTAATGATTTTAGTATAATTATAAAGTGAATAATTTTTTATATACAAATTCTATTATTTTAATTGCTATATTACAATATTTGATACTAAGATTATTAATTAAATATTCTTATGGTTACAAATTTTTTTTAGCGATACCAAATTCAAGAAGTTCACATAATAAAATTAAACCTAGAAATGGTGGAATAGCTATATTTATATCTTTTATTATTTTCTCAATTTTTAATAATAATATATTTAGCTTTTCTAATCTTTTTTTTCTAATTGGAGTCTTTTTTATAGGATTACTAGATGATTATAAATCTTTAAATTTTAAAATAAAATTATTACTACAAATATTATTTTCATTCTTTTTATTATTTAGTAATTTTAATTTTTTAGATATTCAATTTTATTTGCTGATTTTAGGTATAATTTTTTTTATTAATTTGATTAATTTTATGGATGGNGCAGATGGTTATATTTCTGTAAATACCATCTTAGTATTATTGAGTATTTTATTTTATTTATTTTATTTTGAAAATAACAATATATTCATTCTTAGATTAATACTTTTTTATATATTAATAAATTTAGTTTTTTTAAAATTTAATTTTTATCCTTCAAAAATATTTCTCGGAGACTCAGGTTCTTATTTCCATGCTGGTGTTTTTATAATTTTATTATTTGAATTATATAAAATTGACTTAAATATCTTGGTTTTGACAATTCTTTGTTTTATGCCTTATATTTCAGACTCTCTAATAACTATTCTTATTAGATTTAAAAATCATAAAAATATTTTTTTAGCTCATAAAGAGCACATTTATCAACTTTATCTTAAACAAAATCATAACAACATGGTAATTAAATATGTTTTCTATTACTTTCTAAATTTTTCAATTATATTCATAGCATTTTATCTTAGTAAAAATTTATATATTTCAACTCTGCTCTCTATTATTTTTAATTTTTCTGCTTATCTTTTTTTATTTAAAAACAAAACTAAATAAAGTTATTAATATCCCCACTTTTTAATTTCGTCATTGCAGTTATATTCAATTTTTTTTATTAAATCTTTTCTTTCATACCTTTTCCATCGATTTTCTTTACCAATCATAAAAGTTTTTGACTTACCAAAATATTTTTCTCTATCTAGTTTTTCTATTGAATTAAATTCTAAAAAATTGACAATTTTTTTACTTAACAAATTTAATTTTTCTGAATTTGTTTTGTTATTAATTAATTCTTCATATTTAATAATTAATTTATTATTAGTATTTAGCCAACCATTAAAACCTTTAAGAGTGGTTTTAAAAGAGTAAAATTTAGTTTTTTTATAAGTAAAACCATTAAGTAGACTCTCTATTATATAAACATTTGATTTATTATAAAAGTGATCAAATAAAAAGTAATCTTTTTCTTTCTTTATCCAATCACAAAAGCTTAACAGTATATCCCTTGGATCTCTTAAAATTATTATTTTCTTAAGATCACATTCATTTATTAAATTATCAAAACCTTCACTATATTTACAATGACCACCTATAATATGATTTTTATTAGTAGTTATTTTTTTTTTAATCCAACTTTTGTCAATCTCACAAATTGTGTCTAATCCAATGTCTATTTTATTTTTATTATTAATAGATCTTGACCTCATTATTTTTTTCAAAATAGTCAATTTTCCTTTTAATAAATGTGATGCAAATCCAATAGTTGGTCCCTTTAAACCTAAAGTATTTAAAGCAGAATATATAAGATGATTACCTGATTTCCATACACCATTTATGAATATTTTTTTCATTTTGTATTATAAAAATTTGTTATTTCAATTTGGATTTTTTGCCAATTGAAATGCTTTTTTACAAATTCTTTTGATTTTTTTCCAATTTTTTCAAAATATTTAACATCTTTTTTAAGCAATAATTCAAGAGTCTTCTCTAAATTTTGNTCTTTTAGACTTATAGACCATCCAACACCTTTATTATTTATGGAGTTCCATGGAAGGTTATCAGATACAATCACGGGTGTTCCGCTTCTCATTGCCTCCCCAATTGTCATACCAAAATTTTCATCTCTTGAGATACAAATAAAAAGAGCAGCACTTTTGTATTCAAAAAAAAGCTTTGAACCAAACTTTTCTTCTTCAAAATTTATATTTTTTGAACTGCTAAGATTTTTTAAATAGTTTGTATATTTTTTATCTCCACTACCAATAATTTTAAGTTCCCAATCCCCAAAATTATTATTAATTTTATTCCATATGTGAATCAAATTATCTATATTTTTTTTTTTGTGTAATCTTCCCACAGTTATAATTTTTTTTTTCTTACTAACAATATCTTTTTCCAATAAAAATTTTTCTGGTATCCAAATACCATTTGGAATAATTTTAACCTTATTTTTTGAAAATTTAGAAATATAAGATTTTTCCTTTTCAGATGTAGCAATTATTTTAGATAATCTAAGAAGTTTTTTTATATAAACTTTTAAAAAAATTCTTTTAATNATTTTATTATAAGATAAAGCCTCATCTGAAAGCATTCCGTGCGGTGAAATAACTATTTTATATTTTTTTGATAATATAAAAGCTACAAATGAATTAAACATCCATAAGCCGTGAACGTGAATTACATCTGGATTAATTTTTTTTACTAATGAAAAATATTTAAGACTAAAACCAAAATTTCCAAAAAAGTAACTTTTTACGAAGTGTGGGGTAGCACCTTCCCATTTATTTTGAAGTAAATTTTTTTCTTTTTCTTTATCACTTTCAATACATAAGATGTGCACTTCATTATCTAACTTTTGAAATTTTGTTAGTTGTTCAATTACATTTCTTACACCACTTGATTTAGAATATATATTTCCTGCAAAATGAAGAATCTTCATAACAATTTAAATTTATATTATTTGTATATCATTCCTTATAATTGTATAAGAATTTAGACATGAAACTTAATATTTCAAAAAAATCAGTTATATACGTTGCTGGAGGTTTTGGAATGGTTGGGGACTCTGTTTATAAATGCCTAAAAAAGAGGGGCTACCTTAATGTTTATAGAAATAAAAGAAAACAACTTGATTTATTAGATTCAAGTAAACTTGACAAATTTCTTAAAAAAATGTCTCCATCATTAGTCATATTTTGCGCTGCGAAAGTTGGTGGGATAAAAGCAAACAATGATTACAAAGCAGAATTTATGTACAAAAATGTTCAGATGAGCTCTAACATTATTCATTATTCTTATTTAAATAAAATTAAAAATTTAATTTATATGGGTTCTAGTTGTATTTACCCTAGAAAATGTAAGCAACCAATCAGTGAAAATTATCTTTTAAATGGAAAGTTAGAAAGTACTAATGAAGCTTATGCACTAGCAAAAATATCAGGTATCAAAATGTGTGAATTTTACTCTAATCAGTATAATTTAAATTACGTAGGTCTTATGCCCTCGAACCTCTATGGAATTAACGATAATTATGATGTAAAATATGGACACGTAATTCCTGCCNTAATTCAAAAACTCTTGATTTCTGATAAAAAAAAAAATACCTCACTAAATGTATGGGGTAACGGTGCTGCTAAAAGAGAGTTTTTATATGTAGATGATTTAGCTGAAGCAATTGTCTCTATTTTTAACCAAAAATTAAAGTATCCTTTTTATAATGTAGGTTCAGGTGAAGAGATTTCTATTAAAAAATTAGTATTAATGATTAAGGATATCTATAATAAAAAGTTAAATATTAAATTTACAGGTGAGGAGTCAAATGGTACTCCTAGAAAAATATTAGATAGTTCAAAAATTAGATCATTTGGGTGGTCACCAAAAATAAGTTTATCTGAGGGCTTAACAAGAGTAATGTCCAGTAAAGGATTAATTTAGTGAAAAGTTCAAAAAAAAAAGTAGCTATAATTACAGGCATAACAGGACAGGATGGCTCTTATCTCTCTGAATTTTTATTAAATAAAGGATATAAAGTAATTGGTATTATAAGAAGATCTAGTCTCATAAAAACAGATAGAATAAACTCAAATTTCAAGAATAAAAATTTAAAATTAATGTACGGTGACTTAATTGATGCAAATTCATTATATGAAATAATTTCTGAAACAATGCCTGATGAAATTTATAATCTAGCAGCTCAGAGCCATGTTAAGGTAAGCTTTGAAATCCCTGAATATACATCTAATGTAAATGCCCTAGGCACTTTAAGAATTCTCGAAATTATAAAAAAGTTAAGCACCAAAAAGAAAATTAAGTTTTATCAAGCATCATCTTCAGAACTTTATGGAAAAGTTATTGAGACCCCACAAAATGAGGAGACAGCATTTTATCCAAGAAGTCCTTATGGTGTTTCAAAGATGTTTGCTTATTGGATGACAATAAATTATAGAGAAGCCTACAATTTATTTGCATGTAATGGAATTCTCTTTAACCATGAAAGTCCAAGAAGAGGAGAAACCTTTGTAACTAGAAAGATAGTTATTGGATTATGCAAAATAAAACTTGGATTACTTAATTGTCTTTCCTTAGGAAACCTTGAAGCTAAAAGAGATTGGGGGCATGCAAAGGATTATGTTGAAATGCAATGGAAAATGCTTCAGCAAAAAAAACCGATAGATTATGTTATCTCTACAGGCCAAATGATTAGCGTAAGAGATTTTACAGAAATTGTTTTAGATAAATTAAATATTAAAATAAAGTGGATAGGTAAAGGTATAAAAGAGAAGGGAGTTGATATCTCTACTGGTAAAACAATAATTAAAGTTGATAAAAAGTATTATAGACCTACTGAGGTTGATGTTCTTTTAGGAGACTCCTCTAAGGCTTTTAAGAATTTAAAATGGAAACCCTCATATAATATTAAATCTATGATAGATGAGATGATTGAGTCAGAGAACATTAATATTGATAATGAACTAAAACTAAAAAAGAATTTTTTTTAAAATACTCTTTATGAATTATCAAGAACTCGATTTTAAAAACAAGTCATATAGATTCCTTTGGAATTTTATCTATTTATCTTTTTTTAGATTTACCCCAATATTTATGCATAGATGGAGATGTTTAATATTAAATTTATTTGGAGCAAGTGTCGATATGACTGCACATATCTATCCATCAGTAAAAATATTTAATCCAAGCAATCTGAAAATGGGGAAAAATTCATGTCTTGCACCAAACACTATATGTTTCAATGTTGGTAGTATAACTATTTCAAATAATTCAACTATCAGTCAAAATTGTCATTTATGCTCTGCTTCAAGAAAGTACTCAGATTATAGCATGTCTTTGATTTCCAAACCGATTATAATTGAAGAGAGTGTTTGGGTAGCTGCAGACGCGTTCATTGGACCAGGAACAACATTAAAAAAATGTTGNGTGATTCTTGCAAGGTCTGTAGTGGTTAAAAGTATTCCATCTTATTCAATAGTGCAAGGAAATCCTGGAAAAATTATTGGAAAAAGGAAAAATTAATTTGAAAAAAAAAATTATTTTTTTTGGAAACTTTAATTTTAAAAAAATAGGTAATGAAACTCAAACCAATGTTAATGCTTCTACAAACAAATTATATAATTTAATTTCAAATTTAAATATTAATAATATAAAAATTTATATTGTCTCATCACCAACAATTTCTGGTATTAATGCAGATAATTCGATTTTTAGATTTAATGGAATAAATATTTATCACAAAAGTATAAAAAAAACTTTATTCAGAAAATTATTTTCTTTATTTTTTTTTCTAAATATTTTAAAGAAAATAACAAAGATAAAAAAACACAAATATAAAATATTTTTTTACAATTCTTTACCTGAATATTTATTTGCAATTATTTACTGTAAAATATTTAATTTAGATATTTTTCTTGATATAGAAGACTCACCCAGAAGAGATGAGTTTAACATAAATGCTATTGTTAATTCAATTTTTTTTTATATTTATAAAAATTATTTTTTCAAAAATTATATGTGTACTAATATAAAAAATTATAATTTAATTAAAAAATATAATAAAAAATTTATATATTATGGTTCTATAAAAAAATTTATACCAAACAATTTATTAACTAATGATAAAATTTTAATTTTATTTTCAGGTACAATTAATAAAGCCACAGGTCTTAATATATTTATTGAATTAGTTCATCAAATAAATATTGATGATAATTATATGTTTATAAGAGACAAAGTACACTTTTATGTAACTGGAAATTTGGATAGAAGTGATGATGTTTCTAGCTTACTCAATTACTCGAATGTTAGTCTAAAACTTAACTTACCTTATAATGATTATTTAAACTTACTTTCAAATGTTAACTTGGCTTTCAATCTGAGAATTCCAAACTCATATATTAATAATACGACATTTCCATCTAAGATTATTGAGTATTTAAGGCATAATATTCATATTATTTCTTCAAAAAATGAGGACTTAGAAAGTTTTAAATTTTATAATTCTGTATTCATAATGGAAAAATATGATTCTTATGAACTAATCAAACTTATAGGCGAATACATAACATTATATCAAAGTGGAAACCTAAAATTTGATCATGATAAAATAAAAAGTATTTTCTGTGCTGATAATATTATTAAATATATATGAATAATATTAGTAAGATTTTCTTTTGGGACCCTTGCCTTTCACCTCATAAAATTGATTTAATGAATCAAATAAAAAATGATTTTAAAAATATAGAATTAATTTTGGTATCTCCAATGGGATTTCCTGATGATAAAAAATATTTTATTAATAAAAATTACGTAAATACAAATATTACAACTATAATAACAAACAATAAAAAAAAAATTGAAAGTTTAATAAATGGTCAAATCAATAAGGATATCAATATATTATCTGGATATTGGGCAAATAAAAATGCAAAATTAATAATTAAATATCTTCAAAAAATTGATAAAAAATTCTTTTTTATATCGGAAACCAGATTTCATTTTAGATTTCTAGATGTTGTAAAACTTTTTCAGTCTCTTGTTTTTGAAAAAAATTTGAGAGTAAATACTTATAAAATATTTTGTATCGGTAGATACGCCAAACCTTGGTTTAAGTGCTCACTTTACCCTAAAGATAAATTAATTGATTTTTCCTACTATGTGAATATAGGAAAAATAAATAAAAATTATAGTGATGAAAATAAACATAATTCTACCTTAAGGCTAGGTTATATAGGAGCTTTAATATCAGAAAAAGGTATATTTAATTATATTAAAGCACTGAAAAACTTTTCCCATGATTATATATTTTATATTTCAGGGGATGGAGTTGATAAAAATTTATTTTTAACAAAATGTAAAGATGAAAATATAAAATTTGAATATTTAGGTGTGACTGACTACGATTTAAAATATTCTTTTTTTTCAAATATAGATTGTTTGATTTTGAGTCCTAAGATGAAAAGTAAAAGAAATGGTTGGTGTACTGTGGTAAATGAATCATTACTTTTTGGAAAACCAGTAATTTGTAACAAATATGTTGGCGCTAGTGTTCTAATAGACTCTGAAATAAATGGAATAGTTTTAGAGAATGATAAATATTCAACATTGTTAAAAGCACTAAATAAATTTGCAAAAAAAATTAATTTTTTTAGATCTAATAATGATAAAATTTACCATGATGCTTTTGAAAAAATCTCTGTTGAAAGTGGATCAAATAAAATTATGCATTATATAAGCAATGAATAATATTGCTGATTATAAATGGGACTTGCATGGTAAACCTGATTGTTTTAATTTTTATCAGAGACATCTAATTCAAGAAATTATAAAGCTTAAACCAAAAAAAATTTTAGATATAGGATCAGGAAATGGATATTTTTGCAATATTCTTAAAAAGTATTGTGATCGCATTGATGGTATTGAACCATCTCTACGTGGATATGAGATATCAAAAAAAGAATATAGTGATTTAAATTTCTATAATAAGTCATGTTACGACAACCCAGAAGATTTTAAGAATAATTATGATTTAGTGATTTCAACTGAAGTTATAGAGCATCTTTATTATCCAAGTAAATTAATTCAGTTTGCAAGAGAGTGTATAAAAGATAAAGGATACCTAATAATAACTACACCTTATCACGGCTATTTAAAAAATTTAGCTATATCAATTATTAATGGATGGGATAAACACTTTACTGTAGATAGAGATGGTGGTCACATAAAATTTTGGAGTATAAAAACATTAAATAATCTTTTAGAAATTAATAACTTTAAAGTAATTAAAAATAATGGAGTTGGAAGACTACCTTATTTATGGAAAGGATTAATTACTCTAGCGAAAAAAAACTAATTTACTTTAAATTGCTGATTAATTTTTTTGAAAATAATTTTTCCTTATACATATTTATTAAAAAACCTGACCCAAAAAATAAGATTACACTATTATAATTATTGAAAATACTAGAAGTAGGAACAAGCGGAAAGAAATTAATGAAAAATAATATAAGAATAAAAACATCTGATGAAATTTTTATATTGTGAAATGTAATGTTTATTACTTTTTTAAAAAGATTAAAGGTTACAAAGATAAAAAGAAAAAAGAGAATAAAAAACCCTATTAAACCAGTTTCAGTCAACATTTGAAGATAATAATTATGTGGATGAGTACTACAAGTAAATTTGTGTTTTACGCAATCATGTCTAAATACTTTGGGCCCTATACCAAATATAGGAGATTTTTTGTAAAGTTCAAAAGAACTTATATATATTTCTTCGTGTCCTTTAGTAAAAAAAGTAAATGAGTTATTTTTTATATCAATAATTTCGGTAATAGAGTCAACCATTCTAATCTTGTATACAGAAATTTTTTTATTATCTATATTTAAAATACCTAACAGAAAGATAGCCAGTAAAAATATAAATAATGGAATTATCTTTTTATTGAGAATAAATGTGATTAAAAATAATTGTAATAAAGATAAAAAAAATGCTGTTCTTTCACCAGTAAAGAAAACAAAAAAACAAAAAATTATTAATAGCAAGCAAACTAAATTATTAAAACCTTTTGACTCAAAAAATTTTTCATAAAGCACATATATGTATAATGGTACCAGTTTTACAATATAAGTACCTAAAATGAGATGCCTACAAAATAAGCTAGATATTCTATCTTGAGGTTTTGAATGTTTAACATAACTATTACAAACATCAAAAATCGATGAATTAAAAATTAATTCATATATTGCTGAGAGTAATAAAATAGTAAATGCTATTGTAAGTGTGTAAAACAATAAATTAATAATCATTTTTTTATTAATTAAAATTATCAATGCAGTAAAAATCCCAAATAGAAAAAATCTAAAATAAAAAAGAGAGCTTTCTAAAGACAAAAGAATATTATTAGATATTAAACTTGTAAAAAGAAAATAAAAATACACAGCAAAAGATAATAATAAGATTTTGCTTTTTAGAATCTCATTTATAAGTCTCTTTTTTATAAAATAAATTGTTCCTATAATAACAACAAATACAATTGATAAATCTGATAAAAAAGGACCAGTTATATAGGTGAGTGGTACAAGACAAAATATAATTGAAGAAAATAATATCGTTTTATTAAGGGTTGATATGCTATTCATACTATCTATATTTGTTTAACAAATTCATTCAAGGTAGAAACAATAATTACATACATAATTTCTATTCAAATACAACAAAATGATTAAAAAATTAAAAAAAAATCATGCTGAAGTTAATGATGAAAACTTAAAGATAATTCACAAAAAACAATTATTAAAGTTAATTTATTTAGATTATTTTAAATTAATAAAAAAAAATTTATCAACATTAAATAACTCAAATATATTAGAAATAGGATCAGGGCCAGGAATAATTAAACAAGTCATAAATAATTGTATTACATCTGAAAACTTTGAAAATCCTTATCTCGATAGAAAAGAGAATATTTATAATTTAAATTTTAATAATGAAACTCTTACAGATATAGTTATGGTAGATGTATTTCACCATTTAAAATATCCTATGCTTGGTCTTTCTGAGATGAATAGGGTTTTAAAGAAAAATGGAAAAGTAATTATGATTGAGCCTGCAATGGGTATGATTCCAAAATTTATTTATGCTATATTTCATAAAGAACCTAATGGTTTTAATATGAGAATATCATTAAGTGAAAATAAAGAGCCTGATTTGCATAAATTTTTTGCAGCTCAATCATTTCCTTATAGAATTTTTTATAAGAAAGAAATTAAAATAGATAAATTTTTTAATATTTCAAAAGTAGAATTAAAAAGTGATTTCTCCTTTTTAGGTTCTGGTGGTTTTGGTTATACTCAGTTTTATCCAAAAGTTTTNTACAATTTAATCAAAAAATTTGACAATATTTTATCTATATTGCCTTTGTTATTTGCAGCTAGAATGATTATAACTTTAGAAAAACTTAACTAATGATTGAGAAAATACGAAAATTTAAAACATATATATTAATTTTTAATGACCTAACATTAATTTTCTTTGCACACATCTTTTCATTATTAATTACTTCAGAATTTTTGAGTCTAAGTAGTAAAGATTTCATAATTTTATTTACATCCTTTATAGTTTACTCAATCACTTTTATTTTTTTTAGAGTAAATCAAGACTCTCTGAGTTATTACGGAATTAAATTATTATCAAATCTAATNAAGGTTCTAATAGTTTATTCATTTATTTACATCGTGCTTTATAAGTTTTATAGAAGTTTAGGATATATAAATGTTATTAATAAATTTTGGGTTGTAAATATAGCTTTTACTTTTTTATTAATCACATTTTCTAGATTTTTAATTTTCTTTTTTATTAATCAAAATAAAGAAAAAATACAAAAAAAAAGACTTGTTCTCTTATTTGATAATACATTCACATTAGATAATATTTTAAGATTAAAAGACTATATAAGTGATTTTGATATTAAATTTATTATTAATATAGATAAAACTAATCTTAATCGTAAAATTGAAAATATAAATTATATAGATTTTGGAAAAATTAACTCAGTAAATTTTAATGAGAATGACTCATTACTTCTTATATGTAATTCTAAAAATAATTCTAAATATATTGACGATATTCTCACTTCAACAAAGTGTAAAGTAAATCAAATAAAACTTTTAAATAATTTAGATTTTAAATTATCATCTTTAATTCAAAAAGAACAAAATATTTTTAGTGACGTGATCTTAGAAGATCTAATGCAAAGAGAAAAAGTAGAGCCAATTTTTGCAATTTATGAAAATTTTATTAAGGGAAAAAAAATTATGATTATAGGTGCTGGTGGTAGTATTGGTAAAGTTATATTCAAAAAAATAAGTCAACTTCAACCAAAAGAAATAATTTTGTTAGATAATAATGAAGAGAGTATCTTTAAAGTACAGCAGATGATGGAATATAATTCTTTTGTCGTCAAAGATTATTTAATTGATGTATCATATAATTCCTCTCTTTTGGAAAATATCTTTAGAGAACATGAACCTCACATAGTATTTAACGCAGCTGCCAATAAGCACGTTAAAATTTTCAATGAAAACCTTAATGAGTCAACTAGAAATACTATTAATATTTGTATAAATTCAATTAAACTATCTTTAGAGTATAAATCTCAAACCTATATATTAATTTCATCTGATAAAGCTATAAATCCTTCATCCTATATGGGTAAGATAAAAAATATATGCGAGAAAATTTGTATTTCTAGCAATAATAATATTACTAAATTTAGCTGTGTAAGATTTGGCAATGTATTAGGAAGTTCAGGAAGTGTAGTACCATTATTTCAAAATTTAATTTCAAATAGAAGAACTGTCTTTGTAAGACACAAAGATGTTTCAAGATATTTTATGTCAATAG
Organism: Pelagibacteraceae bacterium TMED65; assembly: GCA_002167215.1. The sequence continues at coordinate 2,989 of NHDS01000026.1, read as the reverse complement.
ATGAGGCAGCTGAGCTTGTTATACAATCATGTGCATTATCTCAAGGTTTAGAAATATTTACATTAGATATGGGTAATCCTATTAAAATTATTGATTTGGCAAAAAAAATAATAAGTCTCAATGGACTTACAGTAAAAGATGAACTTAACCCTAATGGAGATATAGAAATTAAAATAACAAATCTTTTAGAGGGTGAAAAAATTGAAGAGGAAATATTCACAAAAGGTAAAAAAGAAACAATTCATCCAAAAATATTCAAGGATAATCTTGATTTTGATACTGAAAAATTTAATAATAATTTAAAAGAATTATTATCTAATATTAATAATAAGAATAACTTAGACAATACATCGATAATAAATAAGATTTTAATAAATTGATTTAATCTTTAATAGCAATTAGATTTAAATCCCTCATAATTTAAAAGACTTTGAAAGTCTTTTAAAAATGTACTATTACAAAGTAAATTTTCAAAATTTGGTTCACTGAAATTATGATTAAGAATAATATAAGTTAAATTTAAAATAATAAAAAAAGCTATTATATAATTTTTAAATGCAATCTTTAAATTAGATATTATAAAAATAAATAAAAAAATTGTAACTAGATCAATATAAATCAAATAGTGAGGTTGAAGATATCTATTTAATGTAATAGAGCCTATTATTAATTGAAATACTATACCGATAGTTATAATTAAAAGTAATTTGTATTTTTTTTTTAGTATTGTTAGTAGGACTAAGAAAGATAATAACAAAATATTTACAAAATTATCAATTGATATAAAAAATTTATAAAAATATCTTAGAAAATTATTTGACACATTTATAAGCATGTACGAAAAAAAATTCTCAGATAACTTTTGAGAAATATCATTATTAGTAAAAACAAGCATCCTGAGAGGATTATTAATATTAGAAAAAAGACTGCTAGATAATATTTCAATATTTTTAACAATCTGAAGTAAAAGAAACGAAATTAATCCATAAAGTAAATTTAGAATACTTAAGATATTTATCTGAGATTTGGCATTAATCTTATTTAAATTCAAAAAAATANAAAAAATTATATTTAAAGATAAATACAAAGTTGTATTAAAATAAAAAGATAATATTCCACTAATTTTATAATAATAAAAAAAATTTAGAGGAATAATCATCAATGATAGTAGCAAAAATAATTTTGATAATTCTTCATTTCTATTAAATTTAATTACAGAAAAAAATAAAATGAGATAAAGAGGGTAGTAAAATATTATTTGTGTTTTATTTAGAAGTGAAAAGTAAAAAAAAATTAAATAAAATATAAAATAAATTATCTTTAATTTTTCATTTTTAAAAAAATCTTCCAAAAAAATAAAAGAAATTAATAAAAGTATAATTCCTAAAAACTCTGATCTATATTGAAGTGTATGTATAAAAACAGAATAAGAAGATATAAAAAAAATTATTAAAAATATTGATGTAATTCTATTAACAATCTTTTTTTCAAGATATATAAAAAATAAAATTATAAATATTGAAAAGAGTATGAAATTTGAAATTCTTGAAGATAATATTAATCTTTCAATATTTTCTGATATATTATTATTTAATAGTTCAATTGTTTCTGGAAAATTATAATAACTTATTTGAAATAAATTAACTATTGAGGTTAAGAAAATATTAAATAGTGCAGGGTGATCTGTATATTCTTGTGCAATACCATTGTTTAATAAGTAACCATTGTAAGACAGTGTTAATTCTTGATCAGTATACTTAAATATGTTTTGATCAAGCACTATCATATAAAAATAAACTAAGAAAATAAATATAAGTACTATTATTGGAAATATTTTTATAAAACTTTTTTTTAACATGTGATTTAATAAAAATAATATGTCCTTATCTATTATTATTCCAGCTAGAAATGAAAAAGAGAACTTACCTATTGTATTAAATAAATTAAAAGATGTTCTTAATGATCTTGATTATGAAATAATTGTCATTAAAGCAATTAACGATAATTCTGATCAACTTGTAAATATTTCAAATTACGATAATTTAAGAATAATAGAACAAAAGAAAAAAGGTTATGGAGCTGCACTAAAAGAAGGTTTTTTAAGTTCACAAAAAAAAAGTCTATGTATTTTTAATGCTGATGGATCTTTTGAAACCAATGATATTAAAAGATTAACTAATGAAATATATAAAGGAAACGATTTTGTATATTGCTCTAGATACAGAAAAAATGCTGGCTCAGAAGACGATAATTTTACAACTTTTATTGGTAATCATATATTTTCTTTAATTGGAAGGTTATTTTTTAAGCTTAAATTAACAGATATATTATTTACATACTTCATAGCAAACACACAAAAAATAAATTCATTAGAATTAACATCTGATGATTTTGGAATCTGCGTTGAAATACCAATAAAGATGAGTAGAGAAAATCTTGTTTATGATGAGATTCCATCGTATGAGTACAAAAGAATGTATGGTAAAAAGAATGTCAATGAATTTAGGGATGGTTTTTTAATATTAATTAAGATGCTTTACCTATTTTTTAAATAAATAATGCACAAAAACCTTCTAAATGTTTCTGACTTAAATAAAGAAGATTTTCATAAAATATTAAAATATTCAGAAAGTTTAAATTTAAAATTAGATGAGTCTTTAAAAAACAAAAATATTGGTCTAATTTTTGAAAAACAATCTACTAGAACTAGAATTTCTTTTCAAGTTGCTATTAATCAATTAAAAGGAAAATATATCGATATAAGATTAGATGAGTTAAATCTGAATAGATTTGAGTCTTACGAAGAGACTTTTGAGATTATGTCTTGTTATCTAGACTGTTTAGTTTTTAGAACTACTGATCATAATAAATTAGAGTTAGCAAGAAAACATTTTAAAAAACCTATAATAAATGCATTATCAAATTTATCTCATCCTTGCCAATGCATGGCGGGTCTCATGACCATCATTGAAGAAAAAGGTTCTCTGGA
>NHDS01000025.1 GCA_002167215.1 Pelagibacteraceae bacterium TMED65 | reverse complement strand
TTATTAGAAATTAATTTTGGAAGTTTACTATTGTCAGAGCTAGTCATTATTTCAGTATAACAAAAGGATTAATTAAAGCATCTATTTTTTACCTGTGAATTAAGTGGATAACGGGTAAAACTTTTAGAAATTACTAAAATATAGGCTTAATAAATAGAGTAAGTAAAAAATGAAACAAAGAACTGAAACAATTTTACCAATTTTTATTTTTTTAAAAATTATAATTGTAAAAACCATAGAAGCTAGAAAGAGTATGATGACATCTTTCGATAAAAGTTCTTTATTATAAGAGAAATTTTCAAAAAGAGAGGTGAACCCCAAAATTAGTAGCAGATTATAAATATTTGAACCTATTATATTTCCAATTATAATGTTAGATTTACCTTTTTTTGATGCTGTTATAGAGGTTGCTATTTCCGGTAAAGAAGTACCTAAAGCGATTATTGTTAATCCAATAAATGAATCTGAGACATTTAATATATTTGAAATTTTAATTGCTGCATCAACAGTAATATCTGCACCAAGTAGAGTAATAATTATTGCTAAAATGGAAATCGGTAAACCATATTTAATTGGTTGGAGATGCGAAAGATTTGAAAACAGATCATTTTCTATATTAGACTCTTCAATTGTTTCAGATGTTGAGTTTCTAAAACTTTTAAATAGGTACAAAACAAAAAGTAATAAAAATAATAAACCAAAACTTCTATCTAAAAATGTAAATAAAAAAATTAATAGAAATAAAAAATGAGAACCAAGATGGAAACTCAGGTCAAATATGGATACTTTGATAGACTTTAATTCGGCTGTAATACCAGCAGCAAAAGTAACCAATAATATATTAGCAATATTTGAACCTATCACATTTCCAACTGAGATATCAGGTGAATTTTTTATTACCGCATCAATGGATACTAACAATTCACAGAGCGAGGTGCCAAATCCTACAACTATCAATCCAATGAAAAATTCAGAGACATTAAGCCTTTTTCCAATAGCTACAGAGCTAGAGATTAAAATATCTGCTCCTTTAACAAGAATAAAGAGACCAGAGACAAGTAAAATTATGCTAACAAGCATAAATTGAATATAGCTCTAGAATTAAATAGAATAAAGACAAGAATTTTAATGTAGGAAAAAAGATTATACTTAATTTAATAATATATAATAATGATTTTGTCTAATCTTCTGCGGAAACTTCAGTCGATGCAATATTTTGACTATCATCATTTGAAGTTTTTAGACTATTTACTTTGACTTCTTGTTCTAAACTTTTAGATTCATTAAATGGTTTATCAACTTTATCTACATTTGTAGTTTCTGCATTTACGTCTTTGGGTTTAACTTCAAATTTATCATCAGTTGATGTATCCTTTTTATTATTATGATTTTCTAATTCGTCTCTTTGTTTTTTTGCGTTTTCCTCCGATGTAGCAACATTGAGTTGAAGATTGCAACCTACTTCGGCATGTAATTTTATATTTAGGTCATAAATTCCGATTTTTTTAATGGAAGAATGAAGGTTTATATTGGCTGGTTTGATATCTACTTTCTTTTCAATAAAATAATTTGAAATGTCTTTTGGAGAAACCGAACCATATAATTGTCCATTATCACTAGCATTTCTAACAAATATAATTTCTTTTTTTTCAATCTCTTTGATGACCTTTTTTGATTTTTCAATAATTTCTCGGTTTTTAGAGATTAATTCATCCTTTATCTTTTGAAACTTTTCTTTATTTTCGTTGTTTGCTCTAAGAGCTTTTTTCTGAGGAATAAGATAATTTCTGGCAAAACCATTTTTAACTTTAACAACATCACCAATTTGCCCAAGCCTATCGAAACTTTCTAATAAAATTACTTCCATAGTTAACTCTTTTTGATTTTTTTTAAATTCTCTAAATAACCTAAAATTAGTATAATTAGTAAAAGAACATACCCTAAAAAAAGGAAAAGTAAAAATATTATTGTAAATTTTATATAATTATTTATTTCTATGCTTTTAAATTTGTTTGTAAAAGCAACAAAACCCTCTATCAAATAGCAAAAGGACATGCATATGAATGAATTCATCGATAAAACCCAAAATTGAGAATCTGTATCAAACAACATTGAAATAATTAAACAAGCTATATAAAGAGTCGAAAACCATATAGGTGTATGAAAACTCGTGAATTCTATTAGTAAATATTCATCAAAATTATTTTTCCTAACAAAAAACTTGGCGATAATAAGATTGAAACTAAATGAAATAAAAAAAATTAAACAATTAATAGAAGGTAAAAGCATTATTAAAATATTCAATAAATTTCCGAGATCTTCATTCCCTTTAATTCCATAAGATTTATTTATTTCATTAACTAATTTTTCAAAAAACTGTTTGATTTCAAGTTGTTCAGAATTTTGAAAAATTGTAAAATAAAATATCGTTAAAAAAGTAAGAAAAATTAAATTTATAATTGGAATCACTTTATTTGGGTTTATCTTTTTAAAGTTTACATAGTGAAAAATTCCAAAAAACAATACAATTGAGAATGAAATAATTGATTGAAAGATTACAAATTGATTTTGAATAAAGTTCACCGTTCCTAAAAAGCTAGCTAATAAAATAAATATTAAAGAAATAAAGATTGAAAGTAGTAATTCTTTGTAGGGTAGAATTAACCCAATTATTAAAAAAGGTAAGGGGTTAAATAGTGAATAAAACTGAGGAGAAACCTTAATGAATAAGATTTCGCTTATTACTAAAAAGATTGAGGAATAGGTGATTAGAAGAAGAGAGTTTCTATCAACTTTTGATTGCATTAATTAGAAACATATGGAAGTAAAGCCAAAAAACGTGCTCTTTTGATTGCTGTTGAAAGTTCTTTTTGCTTTTTTGTTGATACTTGTGTGACTCTACTTGGTAAAATTTTACCCTTTTCAGTTATATATCTCCTTAGCAAATTAATATTTTTATAGTCTACTACTGGAGCATCTTTTCCAGATAATGGGCATGATTTGGAAAAGATCATTCTTGATGAAGTGTTGTCGAATACTTTGTTTCTCATAAATTTCTCCTATTTTTCTGAGCTTTCGCTTAACATTGAAGCTTCTTTGTTAACTTCTTTTATTTTAATATTTAAGAACCTTAAAAAACTTAAGTCTTGTTTGACTTTTGTATGAAATTCCTCAAAAGCAGATGACTTACATTCACAATTAATCATGTAATAATAGCCTTTTGAATTCTTTTTTATTTTGTAAGCAAGGTCTCTCAGACCCCAAGATTCTTTTTTTAAAATTTTTCCGCCTGACTTTTTGATAACTTCGAGAGATTCCTCTAGCTTGTCATCAGCAGATTTTTGAGATAGTTGACCGCTAAATATAAAAACGTTTTCGTAATACATATTCACTCCTTTTGGATAAACTTTTGGTTCAGCTATTAAAATTTATTTAAATAGCAAGGTTTGTAAATTGAGTATATAACATTATTGTTAAATTTTTAAAAGTATCAATAAAAATTATGTCAGAAAAAGTTATTGTAGTTTTTCCAGGGCAGGGTTCTCAGACTGTGGGTATGGGGCATCAAATTTATAAAAATCACAAAATAGCAAAAGAAGTATTTGAGGAAGTCGACGATACATTAAATTTTAAATTATCTAAATTAATTTTTGAAGGCCCAATTGAGGAGCTGACTTTGACCAAAAATGCTCAGCCCTCACTAATGGCAGTAAGTTTAGCGATTGTAAAAGTTATTGAAGAAGAAACTAATAAAAAAATTAGCAAATTTTCTGAAATTATCATTGGGCATTCTTTGGGAGAATATACGGCACTCTGTTCACTAAATTCCATAAATCTGAAAGATACAACTTCTCTCCTTAGAACTAGGGGTGAATCTATGCAAAACTGTGTAAAAAATATTGAAACAAGTATGGTTGCTGTCATAGGTTTAGATATTACAAAGATTGAAAATATAATTAAAGAAAACGATTTGCCTGATGGAGAGGTGTGTGAGATTGCCAATGACAACTGTCCAGGACAAGTGATTCTCTCTGGTACAAAAAATGGGGTCGAAAAGATAACTAATTTATTAAGAGATTCTGGAGCTAGAAGTTTAATAGATTTAAAGGTAAGTGCTCCATTCCATTGTTCTCTTATGAAAGATGCGTCTTTACAAATGGAGCAAAGTTTAAAATCAATAAATCTTAAGAATGCAGAGTCTAAGTTTATAAGTAATGTTACAGCTGAGTTTGAAACTGATCCTGATAAGATTAAAGATTTACTAGTTAAACAAGTATCTAAAAGAGTTAGATGGAGAGAAAGTATCATGAAGGCTACAAAAAATAATAATAATATTATCGAAGTTGGATCTGGAAAAGTTTTAACTGGAATGAATAAAAGAATAAATAAAAATTTAATTACATCAAATATTTCTGACTCTGATGGAATCAATAATTTTTTAAAAAATTATAAGGAACTTTTATGAAGAAATTACTACTTACTGGTGCAACAGGTGGAATCGGTTTGGCGATTTGTGATTTATTGAAAGATATTTATGAAATTACCATTGTTGGAAGGAATCGATCAAAAGTAGATGAATTACTAAATAAATTTAAAAACATCAACAATTTCTTTATTTGCGATTTAGGTAATCAAGAACAAATTGACTCACTCTTAAAAGAAATATCAGAAAAATCGATTAATTTTGATATACTAATAAATAATGCTGGAATTACAAATGACAGTTTATTTTTAAGAATGGATAGAGAAAAATGGAATAATGTAATGCAGACAAATCTTAATTCGAATTTTTTTCTTACTAATACCATTTCAAAGTCCATGATAAAAAATAGATGGGGAAGAATCATTAATATCACCTCTATTATCGCACACACTGGAAATGTAGGACAAGCTAATTATAGTGCATCAAAGGCAGGCTTGATAGCTATGTCTAAATCAATAGCCCAAGAGTTAGCAAAAAGAAATGTTACTGTAAACTGTATATCTCCTGGTTTTATAAATACAGATATGACTTCTGTGTTGTCCGAGCAACAACAACAAGCTATTTTGTCAAAAATTCCGATGGGTAAAATTGGATCTCCAATGGATGTTGCTCATTGTGTTAAGTTTCTGGCTTCAGATCAATCTGAATATATAACTGGACAAACCATTCATATCAATGGAGGGTTAGTAATGTTATAATATAATTGATTTAAAAAAAAAAACATTTATTAATATTATTGAATAAACATTATTATGAGGAATTTATATGAGTGATATAGCTGATAGAGTAAAGAAGATAGTAGTTGAGCATCTTGGAGTAGAAAAAGATAAAGTGGTAGAATCCGCAAGCTTTGTTGATGACTTGGGAGCTGATAGTCTCGATACAGTCGAGTTGGTAATGGCTTTTGAAGAGGAGTTCAGTATTGAAATACCCGACGATATTGCTGAAAAGATAACCACAATTAAAGAAGCAATTGAGCACATAGAAACTTCTCAAAATTAAATGAGAAGGGTAGTAGTTACAGGAGTAGGGATGTGCAGCCCGCTTGGTTATGGCTACGAACATTGCTGGAAAAGTTTAATATCATCAAAATCCGGAATTAGGAAATTGTCTGGATTTGAAACTTCAGACTTAAAATCTCAGATTGGTGGACAGCTTATATTAGAGGGAAAAAAAGATCTTTTCCCAGAAAATGTTATCGAACAAAAAGAAAAAAAGAAGATTGAACCATTTATAGAGTATGCTTTAATTGCCGCAAAAGAGGCAATTGATGATTCACAATGGAAGATTGAAAACGAGGATCAATCGATTAGAACAGGTGTAATGGTTGGGTCAGGAATTGGAGGCCTTGATGGAATAAGAAAAAGTGCCGAAAATTTGAATAATAGCCCAAGAAAAATATCACCTTTCTTCATCCCATCATGCTTGATTAACCTAGCTAGTGGTCATATTTCCATTAAATACAATTTTAAAGGACCAAACCATTCTGTTGTTACTGCATGTGCATCAGGGGCACACGCCATTGGTGATTCTTTTAGAATGATTGCACAAGGCGATGCTGATGTTATGATTTCAGGTGGAACTGAGTCAGCATGTACCAGATTCGGTATAGCTGGTTTTTGTGCTATGCGAGCTTTGTCAACATCTTTCAACAGTGAACCTGAAAAAGCCTCTAGGCCGTGGGATAGAAATAGAGATGGATTTGTTCTTTCTGAGGGATCGGGAATGCTTGTTTTAGAGGAATATGAGCATGCAAAAAAAAGATCAGCCAAAATATACGGAGAGATCATAGGATATGGTTTATCTGGTGATGCATACCATCCTACAGCCCCGGCCTCCGATGGAAACGGAGGGTTTAGAGCAATGAAGATGGCCCTACAGAAATCAAAGCTAAATATTGATCAAATTGATTATATTAATGCACATGGCACATCAACACCTTTAGGGGACGAAATAGAATTTAATTCTGTTAAAAAGCTATTTACAACCCATTGTAAAAAAATATTCATGTCTTCTACTAAGTCTGCAGTTGGCCATCTATTGGGTGCCTCTGGAGCAATAGAGTCAATTTTCACAGTTCTGTCATTAAAAGACGGAATTATTCCACCAACACTCAATCTGGATGAAGTCTCAGATAATTGTGAAGGTATCAATTTAGTTCCACATATCAGTATAAAAAAAAATGTTAAATACGCATTATCAAATTCATTTGGTTTTGGTGGAACAAATGTTTCACTAATTTTTAAAAAAATTTAGAGTGATTAGACATTTTTTTTTATTACTCATAATTTTTGTTAACTTTTTATTTTTATTTTTTTTTAAAGAAAAAGAAATTTTAGATGGAAGAACAATTATTATTGAGCCTGGAATGAAATTAGGTCAAATTTCTGAAATTCTTTCAGATGAAGATCTTATAAGAAATAAAAATTTTTTTATTATCTGGGCAAAATTAAATTTATCAGAAAAAAAACTAAAATACGGAGAATATAAATTTGAGGGTGCTTATTCAATCAACAAAATTCTTAATAAGCTAAAGGAAGGAAAATCTCTTGATCGAAAAATTACCATTGTCGAAGGTACTACAAAATTTGATCTTTTAAATAATTTAAATAGCTTAGGAGATGATTTTAAGTTGAGTATGAGTGATATTCCTGAAAACATAATTGCTAATACATACTTTTATAAATTCTCTGATAATCCTAAAATAATCCTAGAAAAGATAGTAAAGAAAAGCAGCCAAATTTCAGACAGAATTTGGGCATCTCGAAACATTGAAATTAGTATCCAAAACATTTCTGAGATGTTTATTCTTGCTTCAATAATTGAAAAAGAAACTTCAAAAAAAATTGAAAAACCTATCATATCAGGTGTTTTTTATAATAGATTTAAAAAGAATATGAAACTTCAATCAGACCCAACAGTAGTATATGCTATTACAAACGGTAAAAGCAAAATGGATAGAAAGTTATTAAGAAGAGACTTAAAAATTAAATCGAAATACAATACCTATGTAAATAAAGGCCTACCTCCATCACCGATCTGTTTTCCTGGAATAGACTCTTTATATGCTACAATTAATCCCTCAAATAGTGATTATTTATATTTTGTTTCTAATTTTAAAGATGGTGGTCATATTTTTTCCTCTACTTACAAACAACATTTACAAAATATAAAAAAAGTTCAAAAATTGAGAAAAAAGTGAATAAAAGTTCAAGAAAAGGTTTAATGCTTGTTTTATCCTCTCCTTCAGGAGCTGGAAAAACTACCCTGTGTAAAAAGATTGTCACCTTAGATAAAAAAATTTCTATGTCAATTTCGTTTACAACTAGACCAAAAAGAAGAAGCGAAAAAGATGGGGTAGACTATTTTTTTATTTCTCAGCAAAAATTTGATTCTTTAAAAAAAGAAAACTTTTTTATTGAGTACGCAAATGTTTTTGATCATTGGTATGGAACCCCCAAAACCACGATAGAAGAAAATTTAGCAATGGGCCAGGATATGATTTTTGATATTGACTGGCAAGGTGCTCAAAAATTATCAGACTTTTCAAAAAATGATGTTGTATCAATTTTTATATTACCCCCGAGTAATAATGAACTGTTAAAAAGATTAAAAAAAAGAGCAGAGGATAGCAATGATATTGTTAGTAAAAGGATGAGCAAAGCAAAATCAGAAATAAGTCACTGGATTGAGTACGATTATGTTCTTGTAAACAAAGAATTAAATCAATGTATTGCTGAAATAATTACTATTCTTAATGTCGAGAGAAAAAGAAGAAGCAGACAAAAATTTATTTATGATTTTATTGATAAATTACTTAAATAGATAATTAGACAATTTTACGTAATTTTCAGGACTTATGTCCTGAGGTCTAGATTTTGGGTGTATTCCAAAATCTTGAATTTCTTTTTCAGAGAAATTTTCAATTTCTTTAAGATTATTTTTAATTGTTTTTCTACGCTTCGAGAATGATATTTTTAAAACTTTGTCTAGATTGTAAAAATTAAATTCTTTTTTTTTATTAGGAATAATTTCAATGACTGAAGAAAATACATTAGGTTGAGGTATAAATTTTTCAGGAGAAACATCAAAACATTTTTTTATATCGCTATGTAACTGCATTAAAACAGAAATCCTTCCGTAAGATTTTGTAGAAACTCTTGCTGATAAACGCTCTGCAACTTCCCTCTGAACCATTACTATTAATCTTTGAAAGTGTTTAAACCTTTGAATAAGTCCAATTAATAAAGTGCTCGCTATATTATAAGGTAAATTAGCAATCATAATTAATTTATTTGCATCAATCTTTTGAAAATCGAATCTCAAAGCATCATCATATATTATTTTTAATTTATCTGGATGGTTTTTCTTAATGTTTTCCAAATACTTTTTTAGTGATTTGTCTTTTTCAATAATAACTAGTTTTTTTGGATTTTGATTAAGTATCATCTTCGTGAGAGCACCATCACCAGGTCCGATTTCAACAATAACCTGGTCCTTAATATCTCTTAAAAACACAATTTTATTTAAGGTTTCTTTATCTCTCAAGAAATGTTGTCCTAGACTTTTTTTGAAACTAAATTTCATTTTTTTGGGACTTCCTTTAGAAATTTAAAACATGCTATTAAACTTTCAACAGATGCTTTGTTTTGTCCTGCGATATCAAAGGCTGGTCCATGATCTGGTGAAACCCTTATAAATGGAAGACCACCTGTCACATTTATTGAATTATTAAAATCAATAGTTTTTACTGGTATTAACCCCTGGTCATGATAAAAACAAAGAATTCCATCATATTTTTCTCGACTTTTTTTGTGAAAGCACGAATCTGCGCTTATGGGACCTATCACTTTAATTCCAACTTTTTTACAACTATTTAGAATTGGTTTTATTGTTGTAATTTCTTCATTACCAATAAGACCACCTTCTCCAGCATGAGGATTAATGCTAGTGACAGCAATTTTGGGAGATTTTAGCTTCCAGATTTTTTCTAGAGACTTTTTGAATGAGACAATTTTTTCTAAGACTACTTTTTTATTAATATTTTTATGAATTTTGCTTAAAGGAATATGTGTAGTAACCAACCCCACTATCAAATTAACTCCTCTATCTACAGGTTTAGTGGTAGAAAGTATCATTATTTCATTATGTTTTATTCCAGATTTTTTTTTTGTTAAATGCGCTAAAAATTCTGTTTGACCATTAAAATTAAACTTATCTTTTTTTAGTGTCTTTTTACAAACCGGTAATGTGATAAGGCTTGAACATTGTCCACTATAAACTAATTCAAATGACTTTTTAATAGATTCAATGACATATTTATTATTTTTTTTGTTACTATTCCCTAAATTGAGATTTATTTTTGCTTTGATATCAATTACAGGAATTTCATTGTGAAAGAAATCATGTATCTCATCATTTTTCGAAATCACACGAAATTTTGCATTCAGTTTAAATAACTTATTTAATTTAGTTAGTTTGTAAAGATCATCTACTAGGATAAAAGGAGGTATCTTGTAGATTTTTCTTTTAAGCCAAGCTTTAATAATTAATTCTGAGGCCACTCCAGATGGCTCTCCCATGGAAACGGCAATGGGTTTTTCTAAATATCTCATTTGTTAAAGAATTTTATATTTGCACTTTTTCTAATATTAGAAATATAAGTATTTGAAAGTTGATTAAACTTTTTTGAAAAAGCCTGTCTCTCAACAATATCTCTTGGAATAGCTTTCATTTCAGATTCATTTTTTTCGCAAATGTAAAGTATATTGTATTCTCCACTTACCTCGAATGCTGAAGTAAAATTATTTTCTTCAGTATTTTTTATTTGATATAAAAAATCCTCTGATAAATCTTTAGCAAGAATATCTTGTATTTTTAGATATTTAATATCTTTACTTAATCCCTTTTCATCAAATTTGTTACACCCTATTTCAATACCTTTGATACTCATGATTTTCATTTCATCAAATGATGAAAACTTCAAAAAAGAGAACTTAACTTGTTCATCTCCAAATCTTCTTTTTTTGTTGAGTTTTATTATTTTATATCCATTGTTAATTCTAATATTTTTTTTTATTTCACCTATTTTCATTTTCTCTAAAATATTTCTTGTTTCTATATCAATATTATCCTCTAAAATCCACCCTGAGGCTTTATTATTATTTCCTTGAGGACTTGTATCACTAAATTTATTGGCTAGCATGTCGAAAGAAGTTCCGGAATCTAGTAGAGATAAAACAATATCCATTTTTTTTTTAGATGATTGCCAATTGTTTAAACTATTATTTAGTAAAAGTATTTCAGAATAATTGTATTCAACCTTCCCAAATTTATTTTTATAGTTGTTTATTATAGCATCTATATCAACACTATTAATTGTAATTTTTGATGAAAATCTTTGTTGAGAAAATTTTTTCCATACCAACTCTGTTTTAAGTTGTTCCAAGACAATCGAAAAATCAATATTTTCATCTTCAAGAAAAGATTTAAATTCACTAAATTCCTCAATTGGAAAATTATAAACAACAGAAGCAAATTCAATTACTTCACTTTTTTCTGCATCAATTTGGGCTTTTTGAGCTTCATTTTTTTTTAATTTTTCAATAATCAATAACTCTAAGACTCTGTCTCTGACTGAGTCTCTATTTTTAATGTTATCGTTAAGGTTTAATGATTTAAGTACTAGCTTAATTCTTTGTGAAAGATCATATGTAGTGATTGCTTCTGAGTTAACAGATGCGATTAAGGCTTCAAACTTTTCTTCGGCATTTAACGGCTTCACTATAGAGAAAAGACAAAAAAAACTAACTATTATTAGTGCTGTTACTTTAAATATCATTTTCCATAATTTCTTTAAGTGAAAATAAAAAAAGGAAACTATTTGAAGTTGGATCTTCAGGGTTGTGAGTGTATTGCCTTTTCCAATTAAATGAAAAACCAACACATTCATCCTCATATTTAATTTTAGTATTGATATCATGAAACTTAATTCTGTTTTTTTTATCAAATGTTGAAGATGTAGTAAAGGACCAGAATTCTGAAAATTTTTGCTCAAAGGAAAAGTTAAATTGATTTTTTGATTCAATAAGATTAGCTCCATCACTTGAAATTACGGCAGGAGCTCTGATGTTATTAATAGCAAGATAGGTTTCTTTTATGTTAAACATCAGGCTTGAATAAGCATTTTTTATAGAAAAATTATCCTTATCTACTGAAAAAAAAGAATTTATTTTTATTGATTGACTTGGCGATATCTCAATATTTGCGAGAATATTAGAAAATTTATCGTTAATACCTGAATTCTTTGGTAAATATTTATGATTCTCAAATTGATAACTCTGAGCAATACCAATTTTGCTTGAAACATTCGTAGCCATAGATTGTTTTAACAATGAAATACCATAATCTAATCTTGTTAAGTTATCAAATCTATCATTACCTGATAAACGATTTCTATCGAAAAGATCATAATAATCAAGTTCAAAGTTGTTGACATTAGATTCATCTGGAATATCTCTGTTGAAGGCATCTAAAGTAGATTTCAAAAACAAAACTTGTGGTTTAATGATAGTTTTAAATCTAGAAGTTTTTTTAATGTAAGGTTTTGCTAACTCTACAGATAATTGTGGAAAAAAAGTTGATTCAAAGTCAGTAAATTGAAACTTCCCAGTTTTTGGATTAACATATTTTTCTATATGATATAAGCCGGCATTTAAGTGAAGACCTAGATTCATTAGTGTGCCATCTCTAAAGATTGTTGGAAAAAAAATATTTTGATTAACAAAGAATTTTTTTGACTCATTACCTTCAGTTCTACTTAAATTTACTGCTTCGATTCTAGTTTCATAATTAAGAAAATTTAATGTTTTATTTGAGTTCAAATCTATTCTAAATCTTGGAAGAATTTTGGGAATTGCTTTTTGGTTGATATCCTTTCTTAGATCTTGAAATAAATAAGATTCAATACTGTAGAAATTTAAATTTCTACTATTTTTTAATTTAATAAAGGACTCTAGGTTATCAGTGTATCCATATTTATAAGTATTTAGATAATTTCTATCTGTGGTCCTGTCTATTTTAAACGCTAGTGAAATATCTTTTTTTAAATCAAAATTCCCTTGCGATCTGAAATGACCTCTTTTTTTATTTTCTTTAATGGTATCCTTTTTTTTTTTTTTCTCTATTGTTCCACTTATCTCTGAAACTATTTCTCCATTAAAAAAATTTTTTCGATGCTCAATCAGTACTGATGGATTTTTTTTTTGAGAAAATCTTGGTTTTATTGTCATATCATGATGATCACTGAACGGATAATAATAAGGAATTTCAGTTGATAGTCCAAAATAATAATTTTGAAGAAATGTTGGTGATATAAAACCTGCTTTTCTTTTTACTAAAGGTGACGCGTGAGAGAAATATGGAAGGTAGAAGACACTTTTTCCTTTAAAATCAACGAATGTATCGAAGTATTTGACATCCAAAGATTTTTTATCATGTATTATCTTTTTTGCTCTTAATTGAATAAGAGGTGGGTCAAATTTATTGGTTTTAGCATTATAACATATTTCACAAGCAGTAAAAACCCCACTTTCAAGTTTTTCCCAATAGTCACCTCTCCTTTCAACTTTTTTTGCAGCAAGTCGTAAAAAATTTTCTTTTTCATTGAAAGGTGCTGATGGAATATATAAAAAATTATCTTCTATAATTGCATTTTTTAGATCTTGATCAGCTACAATTTTTTTTGCTTTTAGGATGGAACCATCTGAATTGAAGATGGTTACATTGTCTCTGGCTGACAGCACGTTTGTTGAATTATTGAGAAAAACCTTATCTGCATTTAATTTAAATTGATCGTCTATAATTTTGACGTCACCAGTAGCATAAATTCTTGTATTATCTTTATCATAAGTAAATTGATCTGCAGATATTTCTAATTCGTCATTTGAATTGCAAATGTCATGGAATAATAAAATAAATAAAAAAATATACCTAACCATCTTCAAAATGTATAAGTGTGCTCAAAAGAAATAAAATAAAAATAATGGGAGGCGCCCATACTGCAAAAAATACATTTAAACTGCCAGTCTGTCCAAGTGTTTTTATTATATCTGAGAGAAAATGAAAAACTACACCTATGATGATTCCAGATATGATTTTAAGAATATTTTTTTTAACTCTATCTTTTTTTATTGAAAGTATGCAACCTAAGAGAACCATTGAAATAAGAATAAGAGGATAAGAATAAAGATAATTTTTATATATGATGTGTTTTTTTACCGAAAAACCAGATTTTTCTAAATTATTTATGTAATTTTCTAATTCCCAAAAACTTATTGTTTCAGGTGGACGGAAATTTTTTTCAATCTTTGCTACATCTAAATTTATATTTAAATCATACGTATCAAATTCATTTGGTGTTTTATTTAATTCTAATCTATATCCACGCAGTAGTTTCCAATATTTGTCATTGATCATTTCAACACTTTCTACATCAATTCTCTCTAAAAATTTATTTTCAAGATCAAATTTAAAAATTTTTACTTCTTTAAGTTTTTTTTCCTCTGAGGAATAATGCTTTGCATTTATTACATATTCGAACTCCTCATTTTTTTCTCTTAACCACAAGCCTGTTTGAGATATTGAATATAAACCAGAATTTCCTTTAAAATAAATGCTCTCATAATTTTTAAATTTGATATTCATATGAGCAAAAATTGGATTGAATATTAGAATAAAAATTAAGCTGATTAGACAAGCATTTATTAAAGCTGGAGAAATTATAGACCAAATTGAAAAACCTGATGCTCTTAAAACACTTAGTTCATTGAATTTATTAAGTTTCATATAGGTGTTCATTGAGCTAAGTAAAAACACGGTAGGCAGAATTATTGGAAATAAAGATGGAATATGAAAAATAGACATTTTTAATAAAATACTAAATTCTATATTTTTACTTGAACTTCTTCTTATTAATTCTATCAAATCAATTGATATAAAAAGAAAACAAGAGAAAGTTAGAATTATTAAAAATGATGATAGATTTTCTTTAACTAAGTATTTTAAAATGATTTTACTTTTCAACATTATAATCTTTTTGACCTAGGAACAAAAAAGAAAAACGATAACAAACAAAATAAAATAGGAATAAAGTTTAACATTTCACTATCTGAAAACTTGATTGAAAGGTTTGAAGATATTATAGAAATTATTTGCAAAATTATAACTGTTAAAAAAACTATAAGTGTTTTTGATATATTTTCTTTCCTACTATAACCAAATGAAAGTGTAACAAACATTATTAGAATTCCAAATCCTATAATATTTATTGGCATAGCGAATCTAAGTGTTAATTCTGCTTTAAAAGCTTGAAGATTGTTTAAGTCGTCACCAGAACTCATATTTGGTTTTTTTAACTCTTGTAGGGTTCTTTCAGAGGGAGATTTCCATCTATTTAAAAAACTATTGTTCTCATTTTGTTGAATGTCTAATAAATATTTATCAAAGTATAAAACAGAAAGCTTTTTATCTTTAGATTGGAAGTGTTGAGAACCATCTTCTAGTAAAATTTTTGTAGAATCGTTTGTTGTTATTAAATTACCTTTTTTTGCTATTAGTGTTGATGTTCTATTTTCATCTCGAGTATCGTGAATAAACACGTTATGAAGTCCATCTTTTTTTCTTTGTTTAACAAAAATAGTAAAGTCTTTGCCAAATGTATTGAATGTTCCTTCTTGAAGAAGAGTGGAGGAGTAGTCGTTTTTTAGAGTGTACAATAAGACTTTAAAATCTTGATTTGACTTTGGAGATTGATAAAGAGTAAAAAAAAAACTGAGTGAGCTCATAAGAATTGAGAAAAGAATAATTGGTTTTAAAATGTCAAATACATTAAAACTCGAAGATTGTAAAATAATCAACTCCTTATCCGTCTGCATTCTTGATAAAACAAAAAAAATAGACAGACTTACTATAACTGGCAAAAGGGTTGGTATTATTTGGGGAAGGGAAAGTAAAATTAACTTTATAAAAATAAAGAATGGAAGACCTCGTCCTACCATTAGCTCTATCAGTTGCACACTTTTTGCTAGACAGAATAGTGATACAATTAATAATAGAATTAAAAACGAATTATTAAGTAGTTGTTTAAGTATATATTTATCAACTAATTTCATTGAATAATTGTAAAAAAAGCAATATACATTATTTATTACAAATTTTAGAGATAAATAATAGATTAAATGAAAATAACTTTTGAAAAAAAAAAAACAGATAATGATCATCTAGTGATCGTATATAATAGGAACTTTAAAAATTATAAAGCTCAACAAATTTTACCTGAAGAGAACCAAATTTTAAAAAGCGCTGTCGCTAGAGATAACAAACTAAATGAAGCGATTGAAACATTTCACTTCAGACATAAAAATGATATCAAATCATTGACGATAGTAAAAGTTGACTTCTCTGGAAACCCTGATGAATTCTCAAAGACAGAGGCTTATGGTGGTAAGCTCTTTAGTTTTTTAGAAAGAAAAGGCTTTAGTAAAATACTTATGATGTTTATTCATCTGTCAGAAAATAAGGAACTTGCAAGTTCGCTTTTAAACGGTTTTAGCTTAAAATCGTATAGATTTGATAAATATAAAGTTAAGACTAAAAAAAAGGTTAATATTCAAACCCTAAAAATTTTAGATTTAAACAATGATATCAGCAAGAATCAAAGAGACATATTAACTAATGGAAAAGCAGTCAAGGGTGTTTTCTTAACAAGAGATTTAGTTTCTGAACCTGCTAATATCCTTTTTCCCCAGAAATTTGTTGAAATTTGCAATGTTTTGAAGAAGGTTGGAGTATCAGTTGAAGTTTTCGATGAAAAAAAGTTAAGATCACTAGGGATGCTTGCGCTTCTTGGTGTTGCTCAAGGTTCAGTTAAACCAGCTAGAGTGATGATAATGAGATGGAACGGTTCAAATGATAAAAAGCAACCACCCATAGCATTTATCGGTAAAGGAGTAACTTTTGATACAGGTGGTATTTCTATTAAGCCATCAGGTGGTATGGAAGATATGAAGTGGGATATGGGTGGAGCAGGAGTAGTTGCTGGCTTGATGTATACTTTAGCTCTAAGAAAATCTAAAGCAAATGTCTTAGGGGCCGTTGGGTTGGTTGAAAATATGCCTGATGGTAATGCTCAAAGACCAGGAGATATAGTTAAATCAATGTCAGGCCAAACCATAGAAGTTTT
Source organism: Pelagibacteraceae bacterium TMED65 (assembly GCA_002167215.1). Next base: position 23,772 of record NHDS01000025.1, on the reverse strand, counting down.
AAATACAGATGCAGAGGGTAGGTTAGTCTTAGCTGATGTGTTATGGTATATTAAGGAAAAATTCAAACCAAAGCTAATGGTCGACCTGGCAACGTTAACTGGAGCAATAATCGTTGCATTAGGAGACCGGTATGCAGGCCTTTTTTCTAATAATGAGGATCTATCAGAAAAGCTTTTAAAATCCTCTAGAATAACGCGTGAATTAATTTGGAGACTACCTTTAGACAAAGAATTTGATAAATTGTTAAACTGTAATGTTGCCGATATGAAAAATATTACAGGTACTCGTGGAGCTGGTAGTATTACCGCAGCTCAATTTTTGAAAAGATTTGTTGGTGACGTTCCATGGGCACATTTAGATATTGCAGGTGTTACCTGGTCTAAAAAAGGAACAGATCTATCAAGACCTGGTGGAACAGGTTTTGGTGTGAGGCTGCTAGATCATTTCGTTAAGCAAAACTATGGGTAATAAAAATAAAATTTCTTTGAGTTTTTATACTATACAATCAAATTTTAAGGACATCCTTATAAGATTAAGTAAAAAAATAGTTCTTCTAGAAGAGAGAGTTTATGTTAACTTCAATGATGATGAAACAAAAAACGAGGTAGACAAGTTTCTCTGGACTAGAGAAAAAAACAATTTTATACCACATAAAGTTTACGGAGAATTAATTAAAAAAAGAGATAAGATTGTTCTTTTTGATGGCGATTATATGAAATTAAAAAATTCTAAAGCTTTACAATCTTTAATTATTGCTCCTTGCGCAAAGATTAGACATTTTAATCTGTTCAGCAAATTTCTCATTTTCTCATATTCAAACGACAAAAAATTCAATTTAAGTATGAAAGAAAAATTAATTACAAACTATAATATTAATTGGTATGACGAATACATACCTTTTAAATGGAAACAAATATAACTTTGGAAAGAATTTATGGATTTAACACTTTCGATTATAAAACCAGACGCAGTAAAAAGATCTCTAACAGGAAATATAAATTCATTGATTGAAGAAAAGAATATCAAGATTGTAGCACAAAAGATGTTAAGGCTTTCAATAGAAGATGCTCAAAATTTTTATAACGTTCATAAAGAAAGAGCCTTTTTTGATGATCTTTGTAATTATATGATTTCTGGCCCAATTGTAGTACAAGTACTAAGAGGAAAAAATGTTGTTGTAAAATATAGGGAGTTAATGGGGTCTACAAACCCTGAAAATGCAGATGAGAATACTATTAGAAAACTATACGGATTATCAGTCGAGGAAAACTCTGTTCATGGTTCCGATAGCAAAGAAAACGCCAAAATTGAAATAGATTTCTTTTTCTCAAAAAGGGAAATTTTCTAATTAATAAATTAGAAAGTACCAAAGAACAGCCAAAAGGATTGTCACCAAAATAGTGGTTACAATGCTAGCCTTCATGAATTTTTGAAAAAAAGCTTCATGTTCTTTGCCATCAAATTTACTCAAGATTTTTCTCCAATTTTTTCAATACTTTTATATACAATTTGTGTTCTTTCATCAATATCTTTTTTCTAAGAGAATTTTCATCATCACTTTTTTTAATCCTAACTATCTCTTGATCTATGATATTTCCGGAGTCTAAAAGTTCATTAACATAATGAATTGTACAACCAGAGAATTTTACATTCATATTTATTGCTCTTTTGTGAGTATTAAGTCCTTTAAATGAAGGTAAAAGAGAAGGATGAATATTAATGATTTTACGGTCAAAATTTTTGATGAAATTTTTACTTAGGATTTTCATAAAACCTGCCAAACAAAGAAGATTTACATCTTTTTTTTTTAAATATTCAAATAAATTCGTCTCAAATTCATCTTTTGATAACAACTTATCATTAATTATCTTGGTTTTGATATTATTATTTTTTGCCTTTTTGATTCCAAGTGCATTACTTTTATTAGATATGACAGTCACTATTTTTGATTTTATCTCGCCAGATTGACTTGCTTTGATTATGTTAAGCATGTTACTTCCGCTTCCGGAAATTAAAATTGCTATCTTAAATTCCATTCACCAAATTTTTTAATTAGAACATTTTTAGAATTGTTCTTTTTAATATCAATATAACCAATATTTGAAAATTTAATTTTATTTTTATTCAAATATTTTAAAACAGATTCTTCATTTTTTTTATTAATGATAAGCACCATACCAAAGCCACAATTGAATGTATTGAGCATTTCATTTGTTGAGATCTTAGATAAGTTTTTAAACCATGAAAATAACTTTGGTACTTTAAATTTTTCCGTATCAATAACCGCCATTAAATTTTTTGGTATTGCTCTCTCTATATTTTCAAATATTCCACCTCCAGTAATATGGGCAATTGAGGCAATATATTTTTTTTTTATTAATGGAAGTGTTTACTTGACATAGATCTTTGTTGGTAAAATCAATTCATCACCAATACTCTTTGATAATAAAAAAGGATGCTCACTATTTAAGGCCATTTTTTCATTTTCAAGTACCTTTCTTATCAGAGAAAAGCCGTTAGAGTGAAAACCGTTCGATTTAAGACCAATAATTTTGGCATTTATTTTAACATTATTTTTATTTATCAAATTTTTTCTTTCGACTACACCCACTGCAAACCCGGCAATATCAAAATCATTCTTAGCATAAATTCCTGGCATTTCTGCTGTTTCCCCGCCAATCAACGAGCAACCTGCGATTTTACATCCTTTATTAATACTTTTGATGATTTCTAAAAAAAATTTATCCTTTATTTTTGAAGATGAAAAATAATCAAGAAAAAAAAGTGGTTCTCCCCCATTTGCCAAAATATCGTTAACACACATCGCTACAAGATCAATACCCAAAAAATTTAATTTGTTACAGTCTAAAGCTACTTTTAGTTTAGTACCTACCCCGTCNGTACTACTCAANAGAATNGGNTCTTTNTATTTCAACTTTTTAATATCCAATAGAGANCAAAATCCACCAGAATTTTGTATTATTTCTGATCTGAAATTGCTGTGAGTTATTTTTTCCAGTTTTTTAACAAGATTAGAGGCCTTTTTTACATCAACCCCAGATGATTTGTATGAAATTTTAATAACAAACTCCTAAAATTACTTTAATTATTTCTAAAAAAAATTTTAATGCTATAAAATTCTTTAATATAGGTAAACTAATTTAAATTATATCATTTTGACAAACATATTATTAAAAATTTCAACTTTCTTCTTTTTTTGCTTCACTTCAGTGGANGCAAGTGATTCAATTTATACGNTTANGGATAATCAAATTTTTTTGCAAAATGAGGANAATGTTTTAGNGACNAGANAAAAAGCAAGNAATCTTGCATTCAGAAATGCATTTTTTCTTCTCGTAAAAAAAATTCTTGAACCAAGTGAACTGAGAAAACTGGATGATATTGATGAAATTAAATATTCAAATTTGATTAAAGATTTTAAAATTGTTGAGGAGAAAATAACTGATATTAATTATAGTGCAAACATATCAGTAAATTTCAATTCTTTCGCAATTTTAAGTTTTTTTGAAGACTATAATATTGAAAGTAAAGTTGTTATTTCAGAAGAATACCTCGTATTTCCATTATTTAAAAAGTTTAATACATTTTACCTTTGGGAAAATGATAATGATTGGTACGATTTTTTGGTAAATGAATATGACGAACTAGGTCTTTTAAAACTATACTTTCCAGAAAAAAATCATATAAACAAATTAAAAATTTCTGCAGAACAGATTCTAGATAAAGAAGTTGGGAACGTTCAAAAATTCTTAAACTTTTACAATAAAAAAAAAGCAATTATTGTTTTCTTAAAAGAAGATTATAGTTTAAATTTAAATAAACTTAATTCTGTAGTTTCTGCTAAATTATTTGCTAATAACAAATTTACAGATATCAAACTCTTTGAGAGTGGAATTTACGAAGAAAGTTCACAATTATCAAATGCAAAATTGATTTCAAAAATAACCATGAATGAACTTGAAATTTGGTGGAAAAAACAAATAGATTTAGTTAATGAAAAATCGGAAGGTGAATATTTATTTTTACTTAAACTTGATAATTCGGATTTGAAAAAGAATATTGATATAGAGAAAAAAATTAATAAGCTTTTGGGAAGAAAAGGTTTTTATCTATTCGAATTTGATACACAAAAAATAATATATAAAATTGAAACTAAATATAGTATNGAACAACTCAATTTAGCTTTAGAACCTGATAATTTAAAATTGATAAAATCCAATCAAGATGAAGATTATTATTTGTTACAGTCTTATTGATGAAGCAGGATATTTTTAAATTTAGCTTTCCATTTAAAGACAATAATTTTTTTGTTACAGACAAAAACTATTTTGCATATAATCTNGTAAAAAGCTGGCCAAATTGGACTAATCAACTNGTCTATATTTATGGACCTGAAAAATGTGGAAAAACANTAATTTCAAATTTATGGTCNGANAATGCTAAAGCTAAATATCTCTCNAATGAAAATTTCTGTGAATTAATTAAAGATGAATTTGATATTGAATATATTANTAAATTCAACTGGGTCCTTGATGATATCGATAAATTAATCGAGAANAATTCTCACTTAAATAAGAAAGTTCTTAATTTTATAAACATACTTAAAACAAATAAAAACTTGTTTTTATTAATGACTGCTCAAAAATCTCCAAAATATATTGAGTGTAAACTAGATGATCTAACATCCAGGCTTTTAACATCAGTTGTTGTTGAAGTAAAATATCCTGACAAAGAATTACTATGTAANATCATACAAAAATATCTCAATGACAGGAATATAATTTTATCNGANTCTAATATTTCCTTTATTTCTGATAGAATAGAAAGGTCTTACGAATCNGCTTTAAATATTGCAAAAAAAATTGATGAGGAATCATTACAAACNAAGTCAAGAATCACTACTGTATTTTTGAAAAGNCTNTTTGATTAGAATTNTTAAGTTAAATTAAGTTTTTTAAAAAGTTTTTTGTATTTATTGTTATTTTTTTCTCTACTTATTATTCTAATTTCTTTATCAGATAATACTCTTTGAATCGGAATATCTTTCATCATTGCAATTTTTTCTCTAATTCTTGAAAATTTTTTTATATTTTGAAGTTCTTTGTCATTTTTCGGTGTAAATTTTATTTTTTTCCAGGCATTTTCTATTCTATGTGTAAAAATATTTTTATTTAAAATTTTTTGGTAATATTTTGATAGATCATAGTTTTCATCCTTAACTTTGTTGATTCTTTCATAAAGTGGAATAAGATATTTGACATCGTTTATCGCATAATTTCTTTTTTCTTTACTAAGAGGTCGTCTTCGCCAATCAATAAATTGTTTGTTTTTATTGATCTTGACGTTTAGGATATCCTCACAGGCCTTTGCGTAACTTACTGAGTTTTCATACCCTATTGCTAACAAGCAAATTTGCGTGTCAACAACTGGTTTTGGAATTTTTCTGAATATATTAAAAAATATTTCTACATCTTGTCTTGCGGCGTGAAAGATTTTTTTAATTTTAGTGTTATTGAGCACTCTACCCAAAGGGGTGAAGTCAATTTTATTAATAATTGGATCTAATAGAATTGTTTCAGTGGTATTTGCTAATTGAATAAGACANAATATNGGNTAATATGTATNTACCCTNTAAAATTCNGTATCAATAGCAATTAATTTATCTTTTTGACATTTTTCATAGAATTGTTTTAATTGATTANTATTTAATTGTGACACCCCTTGAGTATTANCATTAATAAGTTTTATCTTCAATTTATATGAATAAATATAGATCACATAGTTGTTCAGAATTATCTCTCAAAGATGATCTTAANANAGTACATATTTCTGGTTGGATTAATAAGAAAAGAGATCACGGANGTCTTTTATTNGTTGATTTAAGAGATCATTATGGAATAACNCAGTGTGTNTTTGACTCTGGNATACAACATTTNAATGTTATTGAATCCTTAAAACTAGAGAGTGTTATTACAGTTTTTGGAAAAGTTGTTAAACGAGATAAAGAAACTATAAATAAAAACTTACCAACAGGANAGATTGAAATTTCAGTTGAAANATTTGANATTTTAAATGAATCTGAGCAAATNCCTTTTCAAGTTGCAATTGACGATGATGCCCCAGAAGACCAAAGATTAAAGTATAGATATTTAGATCTTAGGAGAGAAAAAATACANAAAAATATAACACTTCGCTCAAAGGTCATTAATAGTTTAAGGAAAAAAATGATTTCCAGAGGTTTTATTGAGATTCAAACACCAATTTTGACAGCCTCATCACCAGAAGGCGCNAGAGATTTTATAGTCCCTAGTAGATTNAATAAAGGTAAATTTTATGCATTACCTCAAGCNCCCCAGATTTTTAAACAACTTCTCATGGTTTCAAATTTTGATAAATATTTTCAAATAGCNCCTTGTTTTAGGGATGAAGATGCACGNGCAGATAGGTCCCCNGGTGAGTTTTATCAATTAGATTTTGAAATGTCATTTGTTGAACAAGAGGATATTTTTAANGAAATTGAACCTGTCATTTTTGAAATTTTTAANGAATACTCTGAAAAAAAAATTTCAAGTATACCNTTTACCAAAATAAAATTCAAAGATGCNATNGAAAAATATGGAACNGACAAACCTGACTTGAGAAATCCANTAATNATACAAGATGTATCAAACTATTTTGTAGACTCAGGNTTCAAGATATTTGAAGATAACGTAAGAAAAGGAAAGGTTGTAAAAGGAATAAAAGTTCCGAATTCGTCCGAGAAGCCNAGAGGATGGTTTGACAAACTTAATGANTGGGCTAGAGNCAATGGACAAAAAGGACTAGGCTACATAATTTGTAATGAAAATGATTANAAGGGTCCAATTGCCAACAANCTTAAAAAAAATAATCTTCAAGATATNGTAAATCATATTGACTTAAAAAATGGTGATTCGGTCTTNTTTGTATCTGATGAAGAAGATGANGCAATTAAATTTTCATCTTTGGCAAGAACANAGTTATGCNATCAAATGGATTTANTAGANAAAAACNCTTATAAATTTTGTTGGATTATAGATTATCCCATGTTTGAGATAAATTCTGTTACAAAAAAAATTGATTTTAGTCATAATCCNTTTTCAATGCCTCAAGGTGGGATGAAGTCTCTTGCTGAAAAAAATCCATTAGATATCCTTGCCTGGCAATTTGATATTGTTTGTAATGGNATTGANCTTTCTTCTGGTGCGATAAGAAANCATAAACCAGAAATAATGGTAAAAGCCTTNGAGATTGCAGGNTATAGTATTGAAGATATTAAAGCAAANTTTGGGTTTCTATTTAATGCTTTTAAGTTTGGTGCTCCTCCCCACGGAGGNTCTGCTCCAGGTATTGATAGAATGATTATGTTGTTATCAGANGAAGANAATCTNAGAGAGGTNGTAGCCTTTCCTATGAATCAGCAAGCTGAAGATTTAATGCTACANTCACCATCNGAAATCGCNGAGGAGCATTTAAGGTTGTTGGGGATTAAACTNAANANNGATAAGGCTACTTAATCTTTTGTTCTTTGAATATTACGTGTTTTCTAACCTTNGGGTCGTATTTTTTAAGCTCAAGTTTTTCATTCATTGATTTAGGGTTTCTAAATTTAACGTAAAAGTAGCCAGTATTGGCCGTACTGACCATTTTAACTTGTATAGTGTTTGTTTTAGCCATATTGAGTGTTATATAAATATATGTGACCGTGTCAAGTTTTACCTGATTTATCACCTAAAAAAATTTGAATACCAATAAATGCACCTTTGATACGTGGAAGTAACCATAAACTCAATAAAATTGTTACAACTGGCCAAACTATCATTTGAGATAGAATAGGTGGACTAAAATATTTTTCAGCAAGTAAAATAAGAGGAATTAAAATATGACCAACTATAAAAATTGTTATATAGGCTGGACCGTCGTCAGATTTATAATCTGAAAGAGCAATTCCACAATTTTTACATTTCTTAAATGTTTTGAGGTATTTATGGAAAATAGGAGATTTTCCGCAATGAGGACATTTCTTTGTAAAACCTCTTTTTATTAAAGAAAATTTATTCATGTGGTACTCAAATTATTTTAACATTATGAGCTAAAATTTTTCCTGACAAGATATCATTACGTTTAATTTTGAAAGAAACTCTCTGTCCTAGCTTGTAATTAATAATAGGTTTTTTATAGTCTCCCTTTTTTTTAAAATCTATATATTTTGTTCTTGCTAAGCATGAAAAGGGCAAATCTAATGAACGAATAAATATTCCAAATGATTCAATACCATCAATAATTCCAATAAAATATTTCTTTTTACTATTTTTAATATACAGGCTGCATGCTCTCTCCATTACTTTTCTTTCAATTGATTCTGATTTTTTTTCTTGTATTGTTAAATATTCTGATAAAGAAAATTCATTATTATTTTTTTTCTTATTAAAAAAATGATCTATGAGATCACGATGCACATTAAGATCTGAATACCTTCTAATTGGAGATGTAAAATGTGTATAATAATCTAAACCCAAACCAAAATGTCCAATATTCTTATTGTCATAATAAGCTTTTGATTGGCTTCTTAATAAAAAGTCAACTATGAACACATTAGATTTATTAATTCTACTTAGGACATTTATAAAATCTTTTTGAGTATTGAATTTTTCGTTTTTATAAATATTGTTCTCCTTTAACAATTTTTGTAAATCTTTTATTTTTTCATCTTTTGGTTTTTCATGATTTCTGAAGATTGAATTTAAATTATTAGATTTCAAATATTTAGCAACATTCTCATTGGCTAAAATCATAAACTCTTCAATTAATTTATATGACTCGAGGTTATCTTTCTTTTTTAAAAAAAAATCTTTATCATCTTTTTTTTTTATTATTTGAAACTCCTCTGATGAGAAATTGATTTTATTTCGTTTTTCAGATATTTTTTTTAATTTCTTATATGTTTCGAAAAGATTCCTTATAACCTTGAAGTTTTTATTTTTTTCAAGGTTTGTGTAGTATATTTGGTCTACCTCTTGGTAGGTTAATCTTGCAGTAGAAATGATTTTTGCTCGATGAATGTTAAAATTTATGATCTTACAATTATACATTTCTATTTCGACAACAATGCAAGCCCTTTCTTTGTTTGGAACTAAGGAGCATATGTTGTTTGATATCTCCTCAGGAAACATCGGGATAACTCTATCAGGGAAATAAAATGAATTACCTCGCTTTTTAGCTTCTTTATCTAAAGGATCATTTTTTTTTACAAAATAACTTACGTCTGCAATGGCTATCATAATTTTTGAGGAATTGTTATCATTAATTGACCAGACGGCATCATCGAAATCTTTACTATCCTCACCGTCAATTGTAACAAATGGAATATTGGTGAAATCTTTATGATCTTTAGTTTCTTTGTTAGCCAAATCTTTTAAAATCAATTCAAATGATTTAGGGAAGTATCTTCTAAGTGAGTTATTCTTTATTTCTTTTTCAATTATATCATTAAGATTGAAATCAACCTTTTTTTTTTTTCTTTTTTTAATCACTTTGTATTTATTTATGAGATTTTTAAAAAAATAGAATCATCACTTATTTTTGATTTTTTTTATTATACTTAAAGCCATTTCAATTGATATTTTTTTTTCTGATATATCTTTTGGAATAGAGTAATTCTTTTTTTTATGTGATAGGTAATCTGATCTACCTTTAATACCTTTTTTTTGAATTATTTCTTCTTTTGTTTCAGGATGTATTCCTATTACTATTTCTTTTTTTTCATCAATATTTTTTTGTATTAACTCAATTGCTCTATTTATTCCAATTTCAGTAACATCATCTTCTTTGAGTGATACAAATCTTTTTTCATGTTTTAGGTAGGGTCCGTAAGGACCTATTGATGCAATTATCTCTTTTTTGGTCTCCGGGAAAATTCCAACATTTCTTGGGAGTGTTAGTAACTTCACAGATTTCTCCAAATCTATTTCTTCATTACTCATTTTTTTTGGAACACTTGTTCTTTTAAGTTTAACAGTTTCGTTTATGGTACTTTCCATCTCGAGGTATCTTCCGTACCTACCTATTTTTAGAAAAATATTTTTTCCGGTATCTGGGTGTTTTCCTATAACTTTTCCATCACCTGAAAGATCAGAGTTGTCACCGTCATCGCCAATAGCAGAACTATACTTACAACCACTGGAATCTTTATTATACCTTGTGCAACCCAAAAATGGGCCTGCTGAGGCAAATTTTATTGTTAAATCTCCATCACCACATTTTGGACAATTTTTTGTTTTTAGAATTTCTGGGCTAAGTTGATTGATTTTATTAATAACTTCAGTAATACTTTTACTTTCAACTTCACTAACTGTTGAATTGAGTAACTCTAAAAATTGTTTAAGTGTATCTTTCCAGTTTGATTTGGATTCTGTAATTAAATCTAACTGTTCTTCAAGATCAGCAGTGAACTGATAGTCAACAAATTTATAGAAAAAACCGTCTAAGAATTTTGATAAAACTTTTCCTCTTGAGGTTGGTATTAGTGATTTATTTTTAATTGATATGTATGAATTACCTTCTAATTTTGTAAATATTGACACGTAAGTGGAAGGGCGACCGATACCCAATTCTTCTAATTTTTTTATTAAACCAGCTTCAGAAAACCTATTAGGCGGTTTAGTGAAATTTTGTTTTGTTTCGATATTGATAATTTTTAAAATATCACCTTCTGTTAGATTGGGTAGATCTTGAGTTTTTTCGGTTTTATCAGAATAATTATAAACTTTCTTAAATCCTTCGAAAATTTGTATGGAACCAGTTGACTTAAGCAAAAATTGATCCCCACTTATAAAATATGAGGTCTCTAGGCTTTTGCTTTGAGACATTTGAGATGCAATTGTCCTTTTCCATATTAATTCATATAATTTAAACTGATCGATATTTAGAACATTTTTAACATCTTCTGGTTTTAAATTTAATTGAGTTGGTGTTACTGCTTCATGACCCTGTTGAACAAATTTGGATTTTTCCTTATATGTAATTGTCTGTGATGATAAATAATTATTTCCAATAGTTTCTTTTATTAGGTCTCTAAGTTTTTGTATTTCATCACTTTTCATTTTATTTGAATCTGATCGGTGATAAGTAATTAGTGCTCCCAAACCTGCAATTCCATCTTTAAGTTGTTGAGCAAGAGTATTGGTATATTTAGGACTAAATCCTAATCTAGATGATGCATCTTGTAATAACAGAGAGTTTGAAAAAGGCGAGTAGGGACTCCTATTTTTTTCTTTTTTAACGATTTTATCAATTGAAAGTGTGAGATTTGAAATTTTATTTTTCAAGTTCTCAGCTTGGGATTTATTTTTTATTGTTAATTTCCCAAATTTTTTTTCTTCATCACATACGAGGTTGCAATGAAATTTATTTCCATCCTTATCTTGTAATTCTATTACTAATTCCCAGAATTCCTCAGGATTAAAAAGATCTATTTCTTTTTCTCTAGCACATAATATCTTTAAAGTTGGTGATTGTACACGACCAGCTGATTTCCCAAAAATAGTTCTCCTTGTGGTAATTGGTGAAATTTTATAACCAAAAAATTTATCTAAAAATCTTCGTGTAATTGCAGCATTTACAAGATTTTGGTTAATATCTCTAGGTTCGCTTATAGCTTTAAGAATGTCTTCCTTTCTGACAGCTGAAAATTCTATCCTTTTGAATGTTTTATTCTCTATGAGTTTTTTTTCTTTGCAAAGCTCCACAACATGCCATGCTATCAGCTCACCCTCTCTATCAGGGTCAAGTGCAAGGAAAATCTCATTAGCCTTTTTAATGCCTTTAACAATGGGATCTGCTTTTTTTTTGTCGATGACCCATTCATTGACAGTAAAATTCTCATCCTCTTCAATTCCAATGCCTTTTTCAGGAAGGTCTCTGAAATGACCAATACTTGATACCACCTCAAAAGAATTATCAAGATATCCTTTGATAGTTTTAGCTTTTGCTGGTGATTCTACAATTAGAAGTTTCATAACAATGACGTTTAATATATTTAATAGTATTAAATGTCAAAAAATTATTTATTTTTTAAAATAATTTTCGACTCTTTTCCACCTAATAATCTTTTTATATTTGAAAAATGTTTATAAAAAATCATTAAAACAATTATTATCATTGCTGAAAATAAATCATCACTTTTTATATAAAATAACAACAATGTACAAAGAGAGGAAATCAGAGCTGCTAATGATGAATACCTGGTAATACTTGCAACTAATAACCACGTAGACATAAAAAATATCCCATAGTGAAAATTATATGCAATTAAACAGCCTATTATTACTGCTATTCCTTTTCCCCCCTTAAATTTTATCCAAATTGGAAAGAGGTGTCCCAAAAAAATAAAAAGAATAAAAATATTTGGTGATAAATCAAAGTTTTTTAGGATAATAATTGGAAAATATCCTTTGAGAATATCAAAAATCAATGTTAACAAGCCTAATTTCCAACCACTTGTTCGAAGAATGTTGGTTGCTCCAATATTTTTGGAGCCATGAAGCCTTGGATCATTTTTTTTTAATAATTTTGATATTAACAAACCAAATGGAATTGAACCAATAAGATAACATACTGCAACTATGTAATAGCTATCAAAATTTATAAACAAGTCTGCCTCTAACAAATGTTATTAAGTTTTTCCCTTGAACAAGAATACTATCAAATGGTGAATTTTTAGATTTACTATGAAAATTCTCAGGCTTTACTTTCCAGGGCTTATCCAAATCAAATATTGAAATATCTGCCTCCGAATTAAGTTTTAAACACCCAGAGTTTAACCCTAAGATATCAGATGGATTTTTTGTTATCAATGATATTGCAGTTATTAAGTCTAATTCAGTATTTTTGACCAAACTTAGAGTTAATGGTAGGAGTGTCTCTAATCCAACACCACCAAACGCGGCTTGATTAAAAGGAAGTCTCTTTGCATCTTGATCTTGTGGTGTATGATCAGAGACAATCGCATCGATAGTTCCGTCAATGATTCCATTAATAATCTCTTTTCTGTCTCTTTCTGTCCTTAAAGGGGGAGATAATTTTGAAAATGTTCTGTAATTTTCAATTGCTAGTTCATTAAGCAAAAAATAGGGAGGGGCTGTGTCACATGTAATCTGAATTCCTGACTTTTTTGCATTTCTGATTATATCAACAGTCTCTTTTGTTGAAACATGGCTAACGTGATACCTACATTTGGTATCCTTAACTAACCATAAGTCTCTCTCTACAATCATAGCTTCTGTGTAACTTGGTATGCCTGTCAACCCTAATCTTGTGGACACCTCTCCCTCGTTAACAACCCCATTATGACTTAGTTCAGGTTCTTCTGCATGTTGGATAATTAATCCATTAAAAGATTTTACATAATTTAAAGCTCTTTTCATGACTCTTGCATTTGCAACACTTTTATTGCCATCTGTAAATCCAACTGCTCCAGATTCTTTCATTAATTGTAATTCTGAAATTTCAATACCTTTTGTTCCTCTAGTAACTGAGCCAGTACAATAAACTTTCGAAAGAGCCACTTCCCTAGCTTTTCTTTGAATGCTTTGAATTATTGCTGGATGATCAATTACGGGTGAGGTGTTTGGCATACATATCATTGTTGTAATTCCTCCACTAGCAGCTGCTTGACAAGCACTTTTAATTGTTTCTTTATGCTCAAACCCTGGTTCACCTAAATTAACCCTCATGTCTACAATTCCTGGACTTACATATAAACCCTCACAATCAATGGTAATGCATTCATCGATTTCATAGTTTATTGCTTGATTTATCTCAGCAATAATTTTGTCTTTAATAAGAATGTCCTTTTTCTCTAAACGTTTTTTGTTAGGATCCAGAATTATACCTCCTTTAAGTAAGAAGTTTTGTGATTTTTTTGTGTTATCAAAAAAGGTTTTATTTTTAGAATTCATCTATTTTTCACTAATGCTTTTAGACATGCCATTCGAACAGCAACGCCCATTCTTACTTGATCAAAGATTGCTGATCTATCCAAATCATCAGCTAATTCTGAATCTATTTCCACACCTCTATTCATAGGTCCAGGATGGAGTATAAGAGCATCATGTTTGGCATAAAGTAATTTTTCTCTATCAAGACCATAAAATCTAAAATATTCCCTTATTGAAGGAACAAATGAACCTGACATCCGTTCAAGTTGAAGTCTTAACATTATAATAATATCTACATTTTTTAGTCCATCCTTCATGTTATAAAAAACTTTTACTCCTAATGACTCAATTTCTTTTGGCATTAATGTCGCAGGTCCAATAACTCTTACTTCAGCTCCTAACGTATTTAAAAGGTGGATATTTGATCTCGCAACTCTGCTGTGCATTATGTCACCACAAATTGCAATTTTTAGTCCTGAGATAGTTTTTTTCCTATTTAAAATTGTTAGTGCATCTAAAAGTGCCTGAGTTGGGTGTTCATGAGGCCCATCACCTGCATTAATAACTCCGCAATTTACTTTTTCTGATAATAGTTTTACTGCTCCGGCATCATTATGACGTACTACAATTAAATCTGGTTGCATTGCATTAAGAGTCATTGCTGTATCAATGAGTGTTTCTCCTTTTTTGATTGAACTTGTTCCAACTGAGATATTAAGCATATCAGCACCCAACTTTTTTCCTGCAAGTTCGAATGATGTTCTTGTTCTAGTTGAGTTTTCAAAAAATAAATTTATGCAGGTTTTATTTTTTAAATAATCGAGTTTTGATTGGTTCTTCTCTAAATGATTGATATATTGTTGAGATAAATCTAATAGAAAGTTTATTGAATTTGGAAGAAGACCCTCAATTCCTAAGAGATGTTCATGAGGATAATTTTTTAATTGATTTTCCTCTATCATTAAAATTGCATAATATAGGTTATATCAAATAGTTCAATACTCTATTTAAATTATCTTTTTTCTTTTTAGATTGTTCAATTCTTTATTTGACAGGTTAAGAAAAGTTTTAAGAACTTTATCTGTATCTTCTCCCAGTAATGGAGGAGGTTTTCTATATTTAACTTTTGACTTTGAAAAGTTCATAGGGCTTCCAACTAATTTAATTTTTTTATTTTTGGCTTTTGGGTGTTTCATAGAAAAGATCATATTTCTAAATTTGACTTGTCTATCCTCAAAAACTTGTTTTATATTATTTATTGGTCCACAAGGAACATTAACTTCAGTCAACCCCTCTACCCACTGGTTAATTGTTTTTTTTTTAATGGTTTCATTAATAACTTTATTCAAAAGTTTTCTATTTCGTACTCTAGATGAATTTGTTTTAAATTTTGAATCTTTAAAAATGTGATTTATTTTAGCAAATTCACAAAAACTTGAAAATTGCCTATCATTAGCTATTGCAAGGACCATTAATCCATCTTTTGCTTTAACTGTCTGATATGGAACAATTGAGGGATGATCATTTCCAATTCTTTTGGGAATTTTTCCAGAAACAAGGTAATTTTGAGCAACATAACTTAACCAAGATACTTGTGAATCCATTAATGAAATATCTAATTGTTGACCTTGACCCGTTTCTTTTTTGAAATGTAAAGCAGACAATATTGCAATACTGGAGTACAAACCAGTGATTATATCCGATACTCCAACACCAATTTTAGTAGGACTACCATTTTCTTCTCCTGTAATACTCATAATTCCACCCATAGCCTGAACTAAATAATCATATCCACCTCTTTTGGCGTATGGTCCATTTTGCCCAAAGCCAGTTATGGAACAATAAATTATACCAGGATTGAGTTTCTTTATATTAGAGTAATCTAGACCGTATTGTTTAAGATTACCTGCTCTGAAATTTTCAACTAAAATGTCACATTTTTTTACTAACTTTTTCGCTAAATTCTGACCTTCTTTTGTCGTCAAATCAATTGTTAATGATTTCTTGTTTCTATTTACGCTCAAGAAATACGAACTTTCCATTGGGTTCTTCGAGGTATTATCCAAATAGGGTGGGCCTAAATTTCTAGAATCGTCTCCAGTAATTGGTCGTTCAATTTTAATTATATTTGCTCCTAAATCTCCGAGAACTTGAGTTGAAGTTGGACCAGCAAGAACTCTGGTTAAATCTAATACATTTATCCCCTCTAAGGGTTGTTTAATTTTTTTATTCATTTACTTTGAACCTAAAAAAGTCGTCTAAAATGATCTGAGCTGCGTATTTATCGATTGATTCCTTTTGTTTTTTTGTATTTTTAAATAAATAGTTAGTTTTCATCTCTGCCTCTATACTTGTGAAACTTTCGTCCCAAAAAAATATTGGAATTTTGAGGTTATTATTTTTTAAATAAAAATCTATATTTTTTGTAACATCTTTGATTGATTGACTCATTTTATTGGTTTTATAATTTTGATCAACTGGTAAACCCATCAATATTCCACCAACATTATAACTACAAATGAGTTCTTTTATATTTTTTTTAAATTCTTTATTTTTAAAAATTATACTCATGGGAATGCTAATCTTATGATTTTCGTCAGATATAGCTACACCAATTTTTTTTTTCCCATAATCAAAACAAATTATTTTTTTTTGATATGTTAATTTTTTAAACTCTTTTATATTGCGAACAATCATACCTGATGTTATTTATAAATTAATCTAGTTTAATATTATGTCTATTAATAATTCAACAGTAAAAAAGGTTGCCCTTTTAGCAAGAATAGAAATTCTTCAAAATGAAGAAGATACTTTAATATCCGAACTTAATAATATTTTAGGTTGGGTGGATGAATTAAAAAAAGTTGAAACTGAAAAAACAGAACCTATGCTTTCAGTTTTTGATGAATCAATGTTTATGAGAAAAGATATAGCAAAGTCGAACTACACTAGCGAAGATATTCTTAAGAATTCTCCAGAAAATAATACTGGATTCTTTGTCGTACCAAAGGTTATCGAGTGACAGACTTTTCTAAACTAACAATATCGTCAGCAATTAAAGGTTTGAAGAAAAAGGATTTTACTTCCTTGGAATTAACAAAATTTTTTATAGATAAAATACAAGACAAAATAGAATTAAATTGTTTCATAACAAATACTTTTGAAATAGCATTGAAAATGGCTAAAAATGCTGACCACAGAATAATGAGTAAAAAAAATAGAATCTTAGAGGGTATTCCAATAGGTATGAAAGATTTATTTTGTACAAATGGTGTAAAGACAACAGCAGGGTCAAAAATTTTAGAAAACTTTGTTCCCTTCTACGAATCAACGGTATCAAAAAATCTTTGGGATTCCGGAGCAGTAATGTTAGGAAAAACGAATATGGATGAATTTGCAATGGGTTCAGCTAATACAACAAGCTTTTTTGGTAATGTTTTAAATCCACTAACGCCAAAGTCCGATGATAATAAAAGGCTTGTTCCTGGCGGTTCATCTGGTGGGTCGGCATCTGCTGTTGCGAGTGGTTTATGTTTAGCTGCAACTGGATCAGACACTGGTGGATCAATTAGACAGCCAGCCTCATTTTGTGGTTTGGTTGGTCTAAAACCCACTTATGGAAGATGTTCTAGGTTTGGTATGATAGCATTTGCTTCATCGCTTGATCAAGCAGGCCCAATAGCAAAAAATGTTGAAGACTCTGCATTGATGCTTCAGTGTATGGCGAGTTCAGATGAAAAAGATTCTACAAGCTCTTATAGAGAAATTCCTAATTTCTTAGATTTTAAAAAATATAATATAAAAGGAAAAAAAATTGGAATACCTAAAGAATATTCAATTGAAGGTTTAAATGATGAAATTCAAAATGTTTGGAAGGATGGAATAACTTGGTTCAAGTCTGAAGGGGCTGATATAGTTGAAATATCTCTTCCAAATACAGAGTTTGCTTTACCTACTTATTACATAATAGCTCCAGCAGAAGCATCTGCAAATTTAGCTAAATATGATGGAGTAAGATATGGTTTCAGATCTTCAGAGCAAGACATAAATAGTTTATACAAGAAAACAAGAGGAATAGGATTTGGTAAAGAGGTTAAGAGAAGACTAATGATTGGAACATATGTTTTATCTGCTGGTTATTATGATGCATATTATTTAAAAGCATTAAAGGTTAGAAAGTTAATAGCGAATGATTTTGAGCAAGCATTTAAATCTTGCGATTTAATTTTGACTCCTACAACCCCAAATGTAGCATTTCCAATTGGAGAAAAACAAACTGATCCCATAGAAATGTATTTGAATGATGTTTTGACAGTTCCTGCTAGTTTGGCTGGATTACCAGCAATATCAGTATCTTCAGGTTTGAATAATGAGATGCTTCCCATTGGTCTGCAAATTATAGGAAAGCCGTTTGATGAAGTGTCGGTTCTTGGTGCTGCAAGTTTAATTGAAAGATCAAGAGGTTTTTAATGCAATACGTAGTACAAGGAAAAAAAAATAAATGGGAGGTAATACTTGGTTTAGAGGTGCATGCACAAATAAGCTCAAAATCAAAACTTTTTTCAGTAGCCTCAACAGATTGGGGTGGTGAACCAAATTCACAAGTTGAATTGGTTGACTCTGGAATGCCTGGAGCGCTTCCTGTTATTAATGAATATTGCGTTGATCAAGCTGTTCTAACAGGATTAAGCTTAAATGCAAAAATAAATAAAGTATCAGTCTTTGATAGAAAAAATTATTTTTACCCTGATTTGCCTCAAGGGTATCAAATTTCTCAATTTGACCATCCTATTGTTGGTAATGGATTTATTACTATAGAGTCTGATGGAATAGAAAAGAAAATAGGAATAACAAGACTTCATCTGGAACAGGACGCAGGAAAAAGTTTACATGATCAAGACGTAAAAAATTCATTCATCGATTTGAATAGGTCGGGTTGTGCTCTTATGGAAATTGTTTCTGAACCTGACATGAGAAGTCCAAATGAAGCTGCAGAGTATGTTAAGAAGCTTCGTAATATCTTGAAGTATGTTGGAAGTTGTGATGGCAATATGGAAAAGGGAAATCTTAGAGCCGATGTGAATGTTTCAGTAAGACTTGTTGGAGAAAATATGGGGACAAGATGTGAAATAAAAAATGTAAATTCTGTAAAATTTATTCAACAAGCTATTGAGTATGAAGCAAAAAGACAAGTAGAAATTATTGAGAAAGGTGGAAAAGTAACTCAAGAAACCAGACTTTTTGATCCAAATTCCGGTGAAACAAGATCGATGAGAGGAAAAGAAGAGTCTCATGATTATAGATATTTTCCTGATCCTGATTTGCCTCCACTAAAGATATCAGATGAAAAAATAGAGAGATTAAAAAAATCGTTACCAGAACTTCCTGATATGAAAAGAAAAAGATTTAGGGATGAATTTAATTTGAGTGATTATGATGCTGATATCCTTTCAAATGACAAGGAAACTGCAGACTTTTTCGAAAAAGTTGTAAATAATAGAGATCCTAAAATTGTAACAAGTTGGGTTACAGGTGAATTATTTTCATACTTAAAAAAAAATGACAGACCTATATCTAATGCTGAAATAAGTCCAGATAAACTTGGAGGAATAATTGATCTTGTTAGTGATGGTTCAATTTCTAATAGGCAGGCTAAGGAAGTGTTTGAGGAATACATTACCTCTAGTCAAAGTGCTAAAGAATTTATTGAAAACAAAGGATTAGTTCAAGTTTCAGATGAATCGGAGATAGAAAATTTAATTAATACAGTTTTACAAGAAAATTCAAAAATGGTAGATGAATACAAAAACGGAAAAGAAAGATTATTTGGTTTCTTTGTTGGGCAGGTAATGAAAATATCTAAAGGTAAAGCAAACCCAAATGTAGTAAACAAGCTACTTAAAGACAAGTTGGCAAAGTAAGTTTAGGAGAGGTGGCCGAGTGGCTGAAGGCGACGGTTTGCTAAACCGTTATAGGTGGTAACATCTATCGTGGGTTCGAATCCCATCCTCTCCGCCAAAACGCCTAATTCGTGTGAAAAAAATCGCTACAACCATCTATATAATTGGCTTATATATTTATTATTGTGGTAGAATTGTGGTATTTATGCTTGCTTGCAAAGAAAAATAAATAAGTTGAGATATATAAAAAATAAGTCCTGCCAAACCAAGATAAAGTGAATAAAAAGTTAACTTCATTCCTATTCTTCTCTCTTCTAGTTTTTCGTTGAGATTTGAGATTGCTCTGGCATGAATTGTTCTTCCGAAAATTAAAATTATCAACATAGGTACGCAAAAAAAAAGTAAATTATTAAAGTATAGAATAAAGCTTATAAGTAGGATGAAGGGGACCGTTTCGCAAAAATTTGAGTGAGCTCTTACAGCTCTTTCTAGCTTTTTGTTTTTATATCCAATTGTGGTTTTTGACTTTCTTCTTAAAAAAATCACATTTTTACATAATTTGTAATAAATTAAAACTAAGTAAATGACTGAAAATATATATATAGATTCAAGGGCAGTTCTAAGCATTGACAAAAATTAAATAAATTTTAAATATAATATTTAGCAAATCATAAACTTATTATAAAAAAAAAAAAATGAAAGAAGAAATTTCAATACATTGGTTTAGACAAGATTTACGACTTAATGATAATACTTCTTTAAATTATTTATCAAAAAACAATCACAAAATAGTCTGTATATTTATATATGATGAGATTAATTGTGATAAGAACTTTGGAGAGGCAGGCAAAGTATGGTTACATCAATCGTTAGATTATCTAAATAAAAAACTTGGTAATAAACTCGTTTTTTTTAGAGGTAACCCCATCGAGATTTTTAGTAAAATTTTAGATATTTATAAAGTTAAAGAGATTTGTTGGAACAGGTGTTATGAACCATGGAGGATAAAAAGAGATTCAAGACTTAAAGAAAGCTTGAAAAAAAAAGTTAAAGTAAAAACATTCAATGCATCACTACTATGGGAACCATGGGAAATACTGAAAAATGATGGTTCACCTTACAAAATTTTCACACCATTTTATAAAAGAGGATGTCTAAATCATAGTCCACCTAGAAAACCTTACAGTGAAAAAATTTCAATTTTTAACCACTCACTCAAATCACTGGACTTAAACCAGCTTGGTTTGTTAAATAATCGAACATGGGAAAATAATTTAGTTAAAGATTGGAAAATCGGAGAGTCTTATGCTTATGATCTTATGAACTCATTTTTTTTGGATGGTGTTCATGAATATTCAGAAGGACGAAATTATCCTAATAAAAAAAATGTTTCTAGGTTATCTCCATATCTACACTGGGGTCAAATTTCAGTAAATACACTTTGGTATGAGGTCGAAAAGTCGAAGTGGGATGTTGAGAAGGAAAACATGGAAATATTTAAAAGTGAGTTAGGTTGGAGAGAATTTTTTTATAATTTGATGTATCATTTTCCAGAAATTCAATCAAAAAATCTTCAAAAAAAGTTTGATAACTTTCCGTGGCAGACTAATACTAAATTTCTTGATTTATGGAAAAAAGGACTTACAGGCTTTCCAATTGTTGATGCAGGCATGAGAGAACTTTGGGAAACTGGTTATATGCATAACAGGGTAAGGATGATAACTGGATCATTTTTGGTTAAAAATCTACTTTTACACTGGCATAATGGTGAGAAGTGGTTTTGGGATTGTCTATTTGACGCTGATTACGCAAGTAATTCTGCAAGTTGGCAGTGGGTTGCTGGTACAGGAACAGATGCGGCTCCGTATTTCAGAATTTTTAACCCTGTGACACAAGGAAAAAAATTTGATCCATCTGGTGATTATATAAAAAGATTTATACCAGAGCTAAGAAAAGTTCCAGTTAAATATCTTTTTGAACCCTGGTTATGCCCAGAAAATATAAGCGAAGAAATTGGATTTAAAATTGGAAGAGACTATCCAAAACCAGTTGTTGATGTTAAGGATTCTAGACAAAAAGCTTTAGAAGCTTTTTCTTCTTTAAAAAACGTAAATTATGAAAAATAAACTTTTTATTGTTCTAGGAAATCAACTTTTCAATCTGGATTATTTTAAAAACTTTAAAGAAGATCATATTTTTTTTCTTTGTGAAGATGAGGGATTATGTACATACGAGAAACACCATAAGCAAAAAATTCTTCTTTTTTTGTCTGCCATGAGATCATTTAAAGATGAATTAGATGAGGAAAACTTTGAGGTGCTGTATAAAAAAATAAGTGATTCTGATTTTTCTCATTCCTATACAGAAAAATTAATAAAAGAAATTGATGATAATGAAATTTCAGAAGTATCAATTTACGAAGTGGAAGATAAAGTTTTTGAAAAAAAATTAATTACAAATCTTGAAGATAAAGTAAAGATTAATTATTTGCAAACACCAATGTTTCTAAACTCGAGAAACGATTTTCAAATTTATTTAAAAAATACAAAAAAACCCTTCATGGCAAATTTTTATAAAATACAGAGAAGTAAAAATAAAATTTTAATTGACAATAATAATAAACCAGTAGGAGGTAAATGGAGTTTTGATGAAGAAAATAGAAAGAAACTTCCTAAACAGATTAATTTACCTGAAAAGCTTTTGTTCGAGGATACTAAACACACTCATCACTTAAAAGAAATTATAGAAAATAAGTTTTGTGATCATCCCGGAAGTACAAAAGAGTTCTGGTTATGCACTACACGAAAAGACGTATTCGTACTTTTAGATTTTTTTTTAAAAAACAAATTAGAAAATTTTGGTGATTACGAAGATGCAGTTGATGATAGGGATAATGTATTATTTCACTCTGCCTTGAGCCCTTATATAAATATAGGTCTAATAACACCAAAGGAAATTGTTGAAAAAATAAGAATTAACCCTCCACAAAAGCTTAATTCATATGAAGGTTACATTAGGCAAATAATTGGATGGAGAGAGTTTATTAGGGGTATTTACCAAAATTTTGATAAAAAACTAGAGAATGGTAATTTTTTTAATCACAAGAAAAAACTTAAGCCAACTTGGTATAGTGCAACTACCGGATTAGACCCTCTGGACTACTCTATTAAAAATGCATTAAAATATGGATGGACTCATCATATCGAAAGACTGATGATATTGTGTAATATTATGAATCTTTGTGAAATCGAACCTAAAACTGTTTATAAGTGGTTTATGGAAATGTTTGTTGATTCCTCCGATTGGGTTATGTCACCTAATGTTTATGGAATGGGTTTATTTAGTGATGGTGGAATATTTGCAACTAAACCATACATTTGTGGGTCTGCTTATTTTTTAAAAATGATGCATTTTAAAAAGGGAGGATGGTGTGATATAATGGATGGTTTATATTGGAGATTTATTGAGAAGAATAAAATTTTTTTTTTACAAAACCCAAGACTATCAATGATGGTAAGAATTCTAGAAAAAATGAAAATTGAGCGGAAACAAAAAATTTTTGAGTCAGCTGAAAAATTTATAAAGGTGAATACTTATGAAAATTAAGGTCTTTTATAACAAATCCTGTAATTTGTGTAACTCTGAAATCAACCACTATAAAAAACATTCAGATAATAATTTCAAATGGATTGACATCACAAACAATAAAGATGCTTTAAAATTTACCTCAAAAACATACAAACAATTAATTAGAAGGATACACGTCATTAAGGGTGACGAACTACTAATAGGTGCCTCTGCATTTTTAGAAATCTGGAGAAATATTCCTAAATACATATTTTTGTATTACTTTTTCAAGATAATGTTATCATTTTTATTATTGCATTTATTATAT
>NHDS01000024.1 GCA_002167215.1 Pelagibacteraceae bacterium TMED65 | reverse complement strand
GTTGGTCCTTTTTTTAAAGATTTAGCAAACTATAGTGGATTTAATATTGCCTCTGAAAGTGCAATAGCCGCTGGTGGTGTTATGGGAATAATGATTATTCCTTTTATTTCATCTTTATCAGATGATGTTATCAGTGCCGTGCCAAAGTCCTTACGTGATGCATCTTATGCTATGGGAGCAACAAAATCAGAAACAGTAAAAAAAATAATACTTCCAGCTGCTTTGCCTGGTATAATTGGAGCAATTCTTCTCGCAGTTTCTCGTGCTATAGGCGAAACTATGATAGTTGTTATGGCTGCAGGAATTGCAGCAAACTTAACAGCTAATCCTTTTGAAGCTGTAACAACTGTCACAGTCCAAATAGTTACACTCTTAATTGGCGACCAAGAGTTTGATAGTGCAAAAACACTTGCTGCTTTTGCCTTGGGAATCACACTTTTTGTTGCAACCCTTTTTTTAAATTTATTGGCACTCAGAATTGTAAGTAAATATAGGGAAAGATATGAATAACCTCAAAAAAATAGAATATTCTCTGAAAAAAAGAAAAAGACAAGAATCACGTTTCAAGATTTATGGTTTGCTAGGTATAGCAACTGCAGTCAGTTTTTTGTGTATTATTCTTAGTTCAATTTTTATGGAGGGGAAAAAAGCTTTTTTAAGTACTTATATAAAATTAGAAGTATATTTTGATCCTGCTATAATTTACACAGACAATGACCAAAAAGAAGAAGATATAAAATTCGCAAATTTTCAAAAAATAATCAAAAACTCTTTAAATAGTTTTTTTCCAGAAATTTCTGACAAGGGCGAATTACGCAAATTAAGTGACTTTATCTCTAGTTCAGAGGAAGAAAACCTTATGAGACTTGTTCTAGAAAACAAACAACTAATAGGCCAGAAAGTCACCTTATGGTTATTAGCCTCCTCAAAAATTGATGTTATAAATAAAAATCCAGACATGGAGTTGATAGCAGAAGAAGATAGATTGATTTCTAACCTCGAATTGAATTGGCTGAATGAAATAAGATCAGCAAATAATATTAAAAGTAATTTTAATAAAAACTTTTTTGTAAAGGCAGATTCAACAGAACCGGAACAAGCAGGAATCTGGGGCTCGCTTGTAGGCTCATTCTTTACATTATTTGTAACATTAATTCTATCATTTCCAATTGCCGTTGCCGCAGGAGTCTTTCTTGAGGAGCTTGCACCAAAAAATAAATTTACAGATTTTATTGAGGTTAATATTAATAACTTAGCAGCCGTACCCTCTATAATATTTGGGTTATTAGGTTTAGCAATTTTTCTCAATGTCATGCATTTACCGAGATCTGCCCCCATCGTTGGCGGAATGGTTTTAGCTCTTATGACTCTTCCAACAATTATTATTGCCACCAGAGCTTCATTAAAGGCTGTACCACCGTCAATTAGAGAAGCTGCAATTGGTTTAGGTGCAACGAAGTTTCAGACAGTTACTCATCATGTACTTCCACTTTCTTTGCCGGGTATTCTGACAGGAACCATCATTGGAATGTCTCAAGCACTTGGAGAGTCAGCGCCATTATTAATGATAGGAATGGTTGCGTTTATTGTTGATGTTCCAGGGTCATTTTTAGATTCCTCTACTGTTCTTCCAGTTCAAATTTATCTTTGGAAAAGCACTGCTGCCAGAGGTTTTGTTGAGCTTACTGCGGCAGGGGTAATGGTTTTACTTTCTTTTCTTATTTTGATGAACGGCATAGCAGTATATATTAGACAAAAGTTTGAAAAAAAATGGTAAAATATTAAGAGAAGTTTTATGACAGAAAAAATTAAAATAAAAAGTAAAAATGTTAATGTTTACTATGGCCAGAAGAAAGCACTTGATAAAATCAATCTTGAAATTCCTACAAATAAGGTCACAGCCTTAATAGGTCCAAGTGGTTGTGGAAAATCTACTTTTCTTAGATGTATAAATCGTATGAACGATACGATAGATATTTGTAGGATAGAAGGAAAAATTATTGTTGATGAAGAAGATATATATTCCACAGAAGTCGACCCGGTTTTACTGAGGGCAAAGATAGGAATGGTGTTCCAAAAACCTAATCCATTCCCTAAGTCAATTTTTGACAATGTTGCCTACGGACCAAAAATTCATGGAATTGTTAATAGCGATGATGAATTAGAGGAGCTAGTTATATATAGCTTAAAAAAAGCTGGTTTGTTTGAAGAGGTAAAAGATAGGCTAAATGATTCAGGAACCTCTTTATCGGGGGGACAACAGCAAAGACTATGCATAGCCAGAGCCATTGCAATTAGTCCACAAATCATTCTAATGGATGAACCTTGCTCAGCACTAGATCCAATAGCAACTGCTGTAATTGAAGAACTTATTGATGAGTTAGTTAAAAACTTTACTATTGTAATAGTTACTCACTCTATGCAGCAAGCTGCAAGAGTTTCACAGCAAACTGCTTTTTTTCATATGGGTAATTTAATCGAGGTAGGGCGCACAGATCAAATTTTTTCAACACCGAGTCAGAAAAAAACTCAAGATTATATAACAGGAAAAATAGGGTAAAAAATGAAAGAACATATTGTAACAACATATGATGAAGATTTAAATTCTCTAAAAAGCAACTTAACAAAAATGGGTTTGAATGTTGAAAAACAAATCTTCCAAGCAGTTGACTTGATAAAAATAATCAATATTTCAAAAGCTAAAGAAGTTATAGAAAATGATAAAGACATTGATGCTTTAGAAAAAAAAATAAGAGGATTTGCAACCATTACGTTGTCAAAAAGACAACCTCTTGCAGATGATCTTAGGCAGATTATTATTTCTCTGAAAATATCAAGTATTCTTGAGCGCATAGGAGACCATGCATCAAACGTAGCTGGAAGGATATTATCTGTAAAAAAAGCTCCTGATAGCTACAGCACTGATTCAATTCACCAACTGGGCCTTTTAGTTTTAAAAAACTTTTCCACAGCCCTAAGTGCTTATGATCAAGAATCAAAAGAAATTGCAAAATCTGTTCCCACTGAGGATATTACAATTAACTCGGTATATGAGACCTGTTTTAGAGAACACTTACATTTGATGATGGAAGATAGAGATATAATTGGTTTTTGTACACAAATGTTGTTCATTGCAAAAGAATTAGAAAGAATTGGAGACCTGGCAAAAGTAATATCTAGGGAAGTTATTTATAATCTTCAGGGAACTCTTAAATAAGTGGAAACAAAAAAAACAATTCTTGTAGTAGAGGACGATAAATCATTATTACCAATGATTACTTACAATATTGAAAAAAATGGCTTTCAAGTTAATTCGGCAACTAATGGTGAAGATGCTCTATTATTAATGAAAGAAGAAATTCCATCATTGGCCATTTTTGACTGGATGATTCCAGCACCCAGTGGTTTAGAACTTTGCAAGATTGTCCGAAGAAAACCAGAAACTAGTAATTTACCAATTATAATGCTGACTGCCAAAGAAGAAGAGGAAGATAGAGTAAGAGGTTTGGATTGTGGTGCGGATGACTACATAACAAAACCATTTAGTCCAGCAGAACTTATTGCAAGAATAAAGGCACTTTTAAGAAGATCCTCTTCTAGTGCTGATCAAATATTAGAGTTTGAAGATATTAAAATTGTAACAAATCAGCACAAGGTATATCGAGGGGGAGCTAGAGTTCATCTTGGTCCATTAGAATATAAGCTTTTAAAAAACTTTTTGGAAAACCCTGGAAGAGTTTTTAGCAGAGAACAACTTCTTGATTCAGTCTGGGGACATGGAATTTATGTTGAACAACGAACAGTTGATACTCACATTAGAAGACTTAGAAAAGCTGTAAATCTCAAAGGCAAAAAAAATCTTATAAGAACGATTCGTGCAACTGGATATTCTATTGATAAAGATTAAAATTTTCTTTAAAAAAACCTTTCCATATTCTAAGCTCAAATTATGCAATTAAAAGATGGTATCTCTATCATTGTCACCCTTTACAATAAAGAAGAATATATTGCTCAAACTCTAAAATCAGCTATCACACAAATAAGCAATAATAAAAAATATCAATTAATAGTTGTAGATGACGGATCAACAGATTCTTCATTTTATATAACTCAAAAAACACTAAAAAAATCAAAAATTGATTATAAATTATTAAGTCAAAAAAATAGTGGGCCAAGTATTGCAACAAACAATGCCCTTAAGCATGTAAAATATACATACATAAAGTTATTAGACGGCGACGATTTGCTTTCTCCCGACTCTTTGGATTACATGAAAGTTCAAATGGAAAAAAATAATATCGACCTTCTATATGGATTTTGGGAATGGTCAAAAAACCCCTCAAGATTTAAATTTAAAAAAAATAAACCTGCCTCGGTGATAATGCACGATCCTATTAAAAAATTTATTACCAAAGGTTGGGGCGGGTCAAGTAATGCCATGATAAAAACAGAAACCATGAGAAAAATTAAAGGTTGTGATGAAACAGTTTTTGTTCAAGACTTTTCAATTCCCTTGAGGGTGGCAGGTTATCATTTAAAATCCAAAAATTCAGAAAAATTTCTTGTTGGGACTACAAGCAAAACAATTTGTGTGGGCCCTAAAAATGTAAAAAATAGAATTATGGATAATAATAGTCAAACACTTTATGACCAATCAATCGTGACATTAAATTTTATTGATGAAGCCTATAAACTAAATCCATTAGAAAAAAAAATAGCACTAAAAAAAATTATCGCACGATGCTGGTCTTGGAGAAAAAGGGTGCTTAATAATTCCTATTTTAATCATTTCTTTTTTATATATTTAGTGAGTAAATTAAATTTTAAATTATCTAGTAAACTGGTGAGATACTATGTTTATGGAACTTGGATTTCAGATCAGAACATTAGAAAAATAACCTATAGAGATAAATCTAAAAAAAATATTTTAATTTATGTTGGTCTTGACCTATTAGGTGACGCTTTATTAAAAATTCCCTTTCTTATTGTATTAAAAGAACATTTCCCCAATGCAAAAGTTACCTGGTTTGCAGGTAAAGGATCCTCAATTTTTAATGGCTCCCTTCACCCATTATCAAAAGGATTAATAACCAAGATACAAGATACTCCTAAGTATGGTTCATCTTTTCTAGATATTTTTAAGAAGATTGAAAATAAAAGGTACGACATAATAATAGATACTCAAAAACGCCTACTAACCACATTATTACTTAAAAGATTCAAAACAGATATTTTTATATCTCCATGTTCCAAATTTTTATTCTCAGATTTAGTTCCTCAAAATTCAACTGAAAGAAACCTTAGTTCTCAGCTGATCAATCTTGTAGAAATTTTTTGCAATAAAAATATTTCTTATAAAAATAACATAAACATTATTAATTCAAGAAGAATAGCCATTTGTCCAGGAGCTTCGGTGATTTGGAAAAGGTGGCCAATTGAAAATTTTATTCAGGTTGCTAAACATCTCGTTATGGAAAAATTTATTCCAGTTTTTATACTTGGCCCCCAGGAAAGAGACTTAGAGAGAAATTTAATAAGAGAATTTCCAAAAAAAAAAATAATTATCGCGTTGAGTCATGATCCGTTAGAAACAATTAAGGTTTCAAAATCCTGCCTGGCAGGAATTTCTAATGACACTGGTTGTGGGCATTTAATTGCGTCATCAGGTATTCCGGTTTTAACATTATTTGGACCAACTGACTCAAAAAAGTTTTCTCCACTAGGTAATGAAAAAAATTCTTCCATATCTTCACAGATCATTTTTAAATCAAAAAATATTGATACAATACCTGTTAACCTTGTATTAAAAAGATTTAAAAAAATATGTTATTAAAAATACTTTATGAAAAAAAAAAAATTTACAAAGATATCAGAAAAATCCATTAATAAAATTAAGTGGCTTGGAACATTTTTTGTTTTAGTTGGCATCCTTTTAACAAATCTTAATAACTATCCACTTAATATTTTTCTTCATGGAACGGGTGTAATTTTTTGGACTATCAGCGGTTATTTT
Source organism: Pelagibacteraceae bacterium TMED65 (assembly GCA_002167215.1). Next base: position 36,947 of record NHDS01000024.1, on the reverse strand, counting down.
TTAAAGGATAAAGCTATACTCACGAATTTTGGTTTTCAAATACCAATCTTTATTTTTGGAATTCTAAATTTTTTTTTAAGATAAGAAAATTAATCTTCCAGACCTTGAAGAGATTTTTTATTTGGCCTGGCTCCATATTGTTGAATTATAATTGATGCAGTTTTACAACCGAATTTAGCTGCATTGATTGGGTCATTTCCTTCTAAAAGTTTAAACAGAAATCCAGCTGCAAACATATCTCCAGCACCAGTAGTATCTAAAACATTATTTACTTTAGGAGAAGAAACATTATTTTTAGTATTGTTTTGGATAATCTCTGCCCCTTTTTCACCCATTGTTTTAACAAGTATATCTGTATTATTTTTTTTAACAAAATCCTCCTCTTTTACATCGCCTAATAATACATTATACTCTTCGTCATTACCGATAAGGATATCGACGTATGAACCAATAAAATCTAAAAAATCTTTCTTGAACATTTGAACCAAATTAGAATCAGAAAGAGAAAAAATTACTTTTATGCTTTCTTTCTTAGAAATACTCACTGCTTTTTCTATTGCTTTTCTTGCAGAATTTGAACTCCACAAATATCCTTCAATCAAAAGAAAATCTATATCATCGAAAAATTTTTCCTCAACATCCTCCTCAGATAAAGTGGTACTTGCTCCAAGGAAAGTTTGCATCGATCTTTCACCATCTGGTGTAACAAACACAATACATCTAGCTGTTGGCAGGCCATCGTGAGATTGCTCACACAAAAAAGACGTTTGAGAATTTTTCATATCTGAAATAAATTCATTGCCAAGTTTATCTTTTTTAACTTTCCCACAAAAGAACGATTCTATTCCAAGCATTGATATACCAACAATTGTGTTAGCGACTGATCCACCTGAATCCGTTTTTATTATTTTAATCTCTTTTAATATTGACTCAGAAGACTCTTCNTCNACTAAAGACATGGAACCTTTTTTTAATTTTTTTTCATTCAAAAAATCATCCGATACTGAGGTTACTATATCAAGAACTGCATTTCCCATACCTAAAATTTTTTTTTTCATATCACCTCAAAGTTTATGATTCATTTAAATTAATTTTCTTAAGCTTTATCAAATCTAACATGAAAAANTTAATTCTTTAAAAAATAAAAAAATAACTTTATATAATTAATTATGGANAAAATTTTTTTGAATTTAACTGTCTTACCTTACAGGAGCTTGTCAAAAAAAGGCTTCAAAAATTTGATGTTAGTTGTATGTTTTATCTTCTTTTCAGTAGGTATTTTCTTTTGGCACATTGGCGCGTGGCCAGTTTTTGGTTTTTTNGGATTAGATGTATTCTTATTATACTATGCATTCAGAATAAACTATAAATCTGGAGAAATTTTTGAAACGATAAAATTAATAAAGCAAAATCTATTGATAACTCGGAATTTTCCGTCCGGAAAAAAACAAACTTGGAACCTTGAGCCATATTGGACTAAAGTTGAAATTCTTAANCCAGCAACCCACCAACATAATCTTATAATCAAATCAAAAAATAAAGTNGTTTCNCTAGGATCTTTTTTAAACTATAACGATAAAAAAATATTGTTAAAAAAAATTGAATCGGCTTTAAAGTCAACTAATAATCACTGAAAGAAAAATTCTGATTAAACTAAATGCTTCATTAAAAAGCTACNTNGCTTTGATACTNTTATCATCAATTTGGGGTAGTTCTTTTTTATTTATTAAGTTGAGNGTANTCTCNATGCCTCCAAGTTTTTTAACTTTTTATAGACTTATCATTGCATCTTTTTTCCTCATTTTCTTTTGTAATAAAATTGAACTNAAAAAAATGATCATATCAAATAAATTNCTTTTTGCCTCAGTAGCTATTTTTGGAAATGTAGTACCTTTTAATTTGATAAGTTTAAGTGAAACTAAAGTCGACAGTATTGTTGCTGCAACTCTAATTGGCACAATGCCTTTATTTACTGTTCTAATTTCATTATTAATCATTAAAAATGAAAAAATAGGTTTACTAAGTATGTTAGGAATAATTATTGGATTTGTTGGAATGCTTGTTTTCATTGAACCCTCAAGATTCACCCTATCTTCTAATACCATTTTCTTCTCATTTCTTGTTGTTATCTCAGCTTTTTCNTATGGTTTGTCAGCAAATATTGTAAAAATAATTAGGGANTATTCATCATTGGAAATAGCTACCTTTACAACAATTTTAGCAACAATTTTTGCTTTACCTGTTTTAATCATCAATTCTTTTACTTTAGAAAAATCTTTTTTANTNATATTAACTAATATTAGTCTGAAAAGTTTAATCTCAGCGACAATACTGGGAGTGATTTGTACTGGACTAGCAATTTTGATATTTTTTAATTTAATAAAANCAAAAAATGCTGTTTTTGCCAGCCAGAGTAATTTTTTAATCCCATGCTTTGGTGCATTCTGGTCTTTTATTTTTCTTGACGAAGAACTATCGCAAAATATGTTATATGGCTTGTTGTTAATTGTTATTGGTGGATGGATGGTAAATTATTCATCAAAAAAAATTTAACCTTATCTNGATCTACTTCAATAAACTCTCGACGTCAGGTTTTTCNCCTACATCGTATTCTTTAGGTTCTATGACTGGCTTTATTTTTTCGTCCGATTTGATGCTATACACAGTCTTGACTGCATTTTGAAAATTGAATCTNGCTTTGTCNANATTTCTTTCAGCAAAAGAGACTGATCCCCCTAACCAAGCATTATCCTCCAAAGCATTTGACCCGGCTATTAAAAGTTCTGATGCTTCGATTAAAGACATATGGATTTCTTTTAATTTTCCCGAGTTTGGTAATTTCAAATTTTTCAGATCNTCAGGTCGACCAAACGATTCAAGATGACCTTTAATTAATTCTTCAGCCTCTTTAAAATGATCTTCATCCGCTCTTTCATTACTTAAATTAAAAGCATCTAACAATCTACCTTGCATAATTATCGCATTACCTAAATGTCCAAGTCTGATGTCCATCAAAGATTTATATTCTTCCATATCATTCTCAGATATTTTTTGATCACAAGATACTAAAATTAAAAACAACANTATAAAAGAGTTTANTTTTTTTAAAAATTTCATAATTAATTTTTTAACATATCCATTATTGTATACAAGCCTGGTTTTTTTTTTGAAACCCACATTGCTGCTTCTATAGCTCCCCTGGAAAAAATCTTTCTGTCAGAAGCGATATGTTTAAGCTCTACCCTTTCCCCATCTAAGTAGAAATTTACAGAATGTTCTCCTATAACATCCCCACCCCTGATAGAAGCGAATCCAATTTCATTTTTTTTTCTTATTTTATCATTATTTTTTTCTCTATATGCCATTTTTGATATTTGTTTGTTACCTTCAGTAATGGATTCTGCCAGAGATATTGCAGTTCCTGAGGGAATATCCCTTTTTTGATTGTGGTGTGTTTCTACAATCTCAATATCGGATAANTTACCAATTTTTTCAGAAGAATAACTAACTAAGTTTTTTAATAAGCCAATACCGATACTCATATTATACGACTGTAAAACCGTTTTTCCATTTGCNAGAGCCGTGAATGTTTTTTCCTCTTTTTTTGTATACCCNGTGGTTCCTGTAACTACTGCTACTTTTTTTTGTGATNTATCAATTTCTTTCATTAATTTTAATGTGGCAGAAGGAACTGAGAAATCTATAATAACTTCACTTTCATTGATTAAGTTAGTGATAGCATCATCAACCGTTATTCCTGATATTTTNTTTCCAACAGATTTATGATTTTTTCTTTCACACAAACATGAGATTAGTATCTGTTTGTAAGACTCTGATTGCTTAATAATTTCTCTACCCATTCTTCCCCCAGGACCGAGAATACCAACTTTAATTATTTTCATAAATTAACATTAAGTTAATCCATCCCAAAAGTCTTTCACTTTTGAGAAAAAACCCGATCTCTCTGGACTATTATTCTGATTCAATTCGTCATTGAACTCTTTTAAAAGATTTTTTTGATTTTCAGATAAGTTTGTAGGAATTTCAATAACAAGTGAAATAATCATATCTCCAAATGAAGTTGATCTTAAAGTTGGCATCCCTTTTCCATTCAATCTAAATTGATCTCCATGTTGAGCGCCAGCAGGAATCTTTACTTTCACTTTTCCACCAGATACCGTTGGAACTTCAACAGATCCACCAAGTGAAGCATCTACTATGGATATTGGAACATTGCAAAAAATTTCTGTTCCGTTGCGTCCAAAGATCTGGTGTTCTTTCATACTGACAAACAAATAAAGATCTCCTGGAGAAGATCCATTTTGTCCAACAGCTCCCTCACCAGATAATCTAATTCTACTTCCATCTTCAACGCCTGCCGGAATGCTTACTTCAAGTTTTCTATTTTTTCTTCTTCTTCCTTCACCGTTGCAAGAACTACATGGATCTGTAATTACTTGGCCAGCTCCACCGCACGCTGAGCAAGTTCTTTCGACAGTAAAAAAACCCTGCGATGCTCTAGTCCTTCCAGAACCTCCACACTCTGAACAGGTATTTAGTCCACTTCCTTTTTCTGATCCTGAACCCTTGCACTCATCACACCTAATAAGAGTATCGAATGAAATATCTTTTTTTATTCCTGTAAATGCTTCTCTTAGGTTAATTTCGATTTCGTATTTAAGATCTTGTCCTCTTTGCTCTCTCTGCCTTTGTGGTCTTCCACCAAAGTCACCAAAGAAATCTTCAAATATATCGGAAAAGCTTCCAAATCCACTGAAACCCTCTGCGGAACCTGCACCACCTTGAGAAAATGCATCATGACCATACGTATCATATGCCTCTCTTTTTTCGGAATTTGAGAGAATTTCGTATGCCTCTGAAACTTCTTTAAACTTTTTTTCTGCTTCTTGATTTCCAGGGTTTTTGTCAGGATGAAATTGCATTGCAAGTTTCCTGTATGCACTCTTTATTGTTGAAGAATCAGAATCTTTTGAAACTCCTAAAACATCGTAATAATCACTTTTTGACATATTTTTTCAGATTAAGCAGATTTTTCCTTTTTATCGTCGTCTTTAGGTTTATCTTTTTTATCTGTTACATCTTCGAAATCTGCGTCCATTACATCTGACTCTTTTTTCCCTTTAGTTTTCTTATCTTTACTTTTTGGATTGGGATCTTTATCTTTAGGAGATTCTTTGGCGGCCTTTTCCTGAGCCTCTTTATACATTATTTCTCCTAACTTCATAGAATCTTGAATTAACGCATCTGTTTTCTCTTTCAAAATCTTAATGTCCGCTTTTTCATCTTTAAAAGTTTCCTTAAGACTTTCCAAAGATTTTTCTATTTTTTCTTTGTCTTCTTTAGGAACTTTAGATCCGTGCTCCTTTAAACTTTTCTCAGTGCTATGTATTATAGAATCAGCGTTATTTCTGGCTTCAATTGCCTCTATTTTCTTTTTATCAGCGTCAGCATTCGCTTCGGCATCTTTAACCATTTTTTCAATTTCATCATCTGATAAACCACCTGAAGCTTTTATTTGAATCTGATGTTCTTTTCCAGTGGCCTTATCTTTTGCTGAAACTTTTACTATGCCATTAGCATCAATATCAAATGTAACTTCAATCTGAGGTGTGCCTTTTGGGGCAGGAGGAATGCCAACTAAGTCAAATTGTCCAAGAAGTTTATTATCAGTAGCGATTTGTCTCTCGCCTTGAAAAACTCTAATTGTAACTGCTGATTGGTTATCATCAGCCGTTGAAAATATTTGACTTTTATTAGTTGGTATTGTTGTATTTTTTTCAATTAATTTTGTAAACACACCCCCTAGAGTCTCTATGCCCAAAGAGAGTGGTGTTACATCTAGTAAAAGAACGTCTTTAACATCTCCAGATAATACACCGCCTTGAACAGCAGCGCCAAGTGCAACAACCTCATCAGGATTGACACTTCTATTTGGTTCTTTTCCAAAAAAATTCTTTACTGCTTCAATTACTTTTGGCATCCTAGTCATACCACCAACCAAAATTACATCATCAATTTCACCAGCACTTAAACCAGCATCTTTTAATGCTTGTTTACACGGTACTATTGACCTATCTACTAGATCGGAAACTAAAGTTTCGAACTTTGACCTTGAAAGCTTTATATTGAGATGCTTTGGACCCGAAGCGTCTGCAGTTATAAAAGGTAAATTAACTTCCGTTTGAGGTGCTGTAGAAAGTTCAATCTTTGCTTTTTCTGCAGCCTCTTTAAGCCTTTGAAGTGCAAGCTTATCTTTTTTTAAGTCAATTGATTGCTCTTTTTTAAACTCAGTTGCGAAATAATCGATCAGAACGTGATCAAAATCTTCGCCACCTAATTTTGTATCACCATTTGTAGCTTTAACTTCGAAAACACCATCCCCTATTTCTAAAATTGAGATGTCAAATGTTCCTCCACCTAGATCATAAACAGCTACTGTGCCAGTTTTCTTTTTGTCGAGACCATAAGCTAAAGCAGCAGCTGTTGGTTCATTAATAATTCTTTTAACATCAAGCCCTGCAATTTTTCCAGCATCTTTAGTTGCTTGTCTTTGTGCGTCATTGAAATAAGCGGGAACTGTTATCACAGCCTCCTTTACTGGTTTACCTAGAAACTTTTCTGCTGTTTCTTTCATTTTTTGGAGTATCATTGCGCTTATTTGACTAGGAGAATATTTTTTATCTCCTATGAGGACCCATGCGTCTTTATTATCGCCAGAAACTATTTTATACGGCAAGATTTCTGTATCTTTTTTAACAGAATCATCATCCATTCTTCTGCCAATTAATCTTTTAATGGCAAATAATGTTTTTTCGGGGTTAGTTACAGCTTGTCGTTTTGCTGATTGACCAACAAGTTGTTCATCGTTTTCAGCAAATGCAACCATAGATGGGGTTGTTCTTGCTCCTTCTACATTCTCAATAACTTTTGGTTCTTTACCATCCATTATGGCCACACAAGAATTTGTGGTACCAAGGTCAATGCCTATTACTGTCATATCAAGCTCCTTTTCTTCCTAGTTAGTGGACAGAATTTTCAAGTAACCCTAATGGCATTACTCAAAAAATTGTTTATAAAGCAATTTTTTTATATTATAAAGTATGTTGTAAAATCAAGGAAAAAATGAAATTTTTTCGCAATGCAATCCAACCTAATGATCAATCAGACCTTATTTTAATAATATCTAAACTAATAGATAAATTTCCTTTTTATAACCCAACAACCCCCAAATTCAATAAACCATTTAATATGAAAATTACAAGCGCAGGTTTATGGGGATGGAATTCTGACAAAAATGGTTATTGTTATACAAGGAAACATCCTTACACAAATTCAAATTGGCCAAAAATTCCAAGAGAATTAATAAATATTTGGAATAAATATTGTGGTAAATATGAAGTTCCTAATTCCTGTCTTTTTAACTTATACGAATTTCCTAATTCTAAGCTAGGTTTGCATCAAGATAAAGAGGAGAATGATTTTAGTTTCCCAGTTTTATCTTTATCAATTGGTAGCACAGCGATTTTTAAATACGGTAGAACAAAAAATAAATTAAATACAATAAAACTCGAATCTGGGACAATTGTTATAATGGAAGGAGCGTCAAGATTAGCTTATCATGGCATAACAAAGATCTTAAAAACAGAAGATAATATTCTTAATGATGAAAAGTTTAACTCTTTTCCTCCTCATTCGAGAATTAGTATAACCCTAAGAATGTATAAATCTAATTCCAAATAATTCTATTTTTTTTGCTGTTTTCCTGAGGAAATAACAACCATAGCTGGACGCAACAATCTATCGCCAATCATAAATCCTTTTTGGAGTTCCTCGGCCACATGACCCTCAGGGATTTCACTTTCTTTTTTTGAAACGGCTTGATGTTTTTCAGGATCAAATTTACATTTTATAGATTCAAACCTCGTTATCCCGTTTTTTTCAAAAATTTCATAAATTTCTTTTTCTACAGCTTGAAGACCAACGAATAAACTTTTTAGATTAGAGTTCTCATCTATAAAATTTTTGGGTATTGAATTTAATGCTCTTTGAAAATTATCAGTTACGCTGAGAAGATCATATGAGAAGTTTTTTACTGCATATTTTAAATTATCTATTGTTTGTTTTTCATATCTTTTTCTAATATTTTCATTTTCCGCTAGTTCTCTTAAAACCCTGTCTTCAGATTGTTTGAGTTTTATTTTTAAATCTGCAATTATTTTTTCCTTTTCATTAATAAAATCAGATTCACTGGTAGTGCTTTTTATATTTCTTTTTTTTTCGTTTTTGTTTGTTTCACCTGTTTGTTTTTTCTCCAATTCCCCTTTATCTCCAATTTTTACCATCAGTCCTCCTTTATAATTAATTTACTTCAAATTTTTTCGCCAATCAATTTAGCAGTGTAATCAACGACTGGAATTATTTTAGCATAATTTATCCTCATTGGGCCTATAACTCCAATTGCTCCAATTATCTCCTTATTTTTATTCTTAAATGGGCTAATAATTGTAGAGCATCCTGTTAATCCAAATAAATTGTTTTCTGATCCTATGAATATTTGAAGGCCTTCAGCTTGTAAAGTTTCATCAATAACACCCATCAGATTCTTTTTATTTTCAAGCTTTTCGATTAACAACCGAACATCCTCTAACTGCTCCATGGCCTTGATATCATCTAAAAGTTTTGAAGTCCCCGTTACAATCAGTTTATTTTTTTTACTTGCATCATCCCAACAAGCAAAACCCTCCTCAATAAGACCTTTTGTAACCTTATCAATATACTTTTTATCATCTTTGATCTGACTACTAATAATTTTTTTACTCTCTCGAAGCGTTCTTCCTCGTATTATTGAATTTAAATAATTTGTAGTTTCGATTAGCAAAGAAGCGGGAAGACCCTTTGGTACTTCTATTATCCTATTCTCTATAATACCAGATTCAGTTACAAGTATTACTAATGCTTTTACATTACTGACTGGGACAAACTCTATATGTTTAATAAATCCCTCTAATTTTGGTGCTAACACTATTCCAGCACAGTCAAGAAGCCCAGATAACAGTGAGCCTGCTTCACTGAACATTTCATCGACATTTTTAGATTGACCATTTATAACTTTTTTTATTTCAGAACATTGATTATTTGTTAGCCTTCCAACTTGCAATAATCCATCAACAAAAAATCTCAAACCAAGATCTGTGGGTATTCTCCCTGCCGATGTATGATTAGATTGTAAAAGGCCTGCATCTTGTAAATCAGACATAACGTTTCTTACTGAAGCTGCAGAGAGTTTTTCACCCATTTTTATGGAGAGTTTTCTAGAACCCACAGGTTTTCCATCTTTTAAAAAGTCATTAACAATTAATCTAAATATTTGTTTTGATCTTTGATCTAAATCAAAAAGAGAAGATTTAGAATTTTCAGAATAGTTTTCTTTTCCAATTTTAGGATTGTTTTTTTTTTCCATAGTAATTAATAATACATACTTTAACATAAGTTATATTTCGAAGTGAGAAAAAACAACAGGAAAAATTACGAAACTAGAGAAATTTCTATTGATGTAGATTTCTGCAAAAATGCTGATGGTTCCTGTTTGATTAATTATGGTGATACAAAAGTAATTTGCACGGCTTCGATAGATGAAGATATTCCAAAATGGCTTAAAATTAAAAAAACAGGTTGGGTGACTGCTGAATATAGTATGCTTCCAGGTTCAACGAATTCTCGCAACAAAAGAGAATCAAAAATTGGGAAACAATCAGGGCGAACCGTGGAAATACAAAGGTTGATAGGCAGGTCACTAAGATCAGTATTGGACCTAAAAGTTCTTGATGGATATCAAATTATTATTGACTGTGACGTATTACAGGCAGACGGAGGAACTAGAACTGCTAGTATAACAGGAGGATTTGTTGCTTTATCTCTTGCCGTTAATAAATTAATAAAAAACGGAAATATTTTAAAAAACCCAATCTTGGATTACGTAGCAGCAATTTCCTGTGGAATTATCGGTGATGAAATTTTTGTTGATCTAGACTATATGGAAGATTCTAGAGCTGATGTAGATGCAAATTTTGTAGTTTCAAAAAACTCAGGATTCTCTGAAATACAAATATCAGGTGAGGAAAATACTTTTTCAATTGAGTTAACTCAAAAAATGATTCAACAAAGTGTTAATGTTTTAAAAGAAATCTTTGAAATCCAAAAAAATGCCATCAACTCCTGAGAAAATTTATAAAAAAGATACAATTGTGATTGCAAGTCATAACAAAGGAAAAATTCACGAGTTTAAAACATTACTTTCAACTTTTGACGTAAATATTATTACACCCACCGATTTAGGCATTGGTGATATTGAAGAAACTGGAAGTTCTTTCATTGAGAATTCTAAAATCAAAGCACAAAGTATTCCTAATGATTTTATCACAATAGCTGATGATTCCGGTTTATGTATTTCTTCTCTTAACAATAATCCTGGAATTTTATCTGCAAGATACGCAAGGAAAAATGGCGGTTGGTATGAGGCTATGGAAAATTTGTATAAAAAAGCAATCAAAAAAAAACCAAAGAATTTATCTGCTAAATTTGTCTGTTCTTTAACATTAAGATTAAATGATGTTTATTACAGTTATACAGGAGAAGTATTTGGACAGATAGTTTGGCCGCCAAAAGGAAATAACGGTTTTGGGTATGATCCTTTTTTTCTTCCTAATGGTTTTAACGAAACATTTGCTGAAATGGAGCATCGTAAAAAAATTATGATTGACCACAGGAGTATTGCACTTAAAAAATTAATTAAAGAGCATCTAACTTACAGCTAAATACCTCTTTAGTTGAATTGTCTTTAATAATTTTCTTCAAAAAAATTCCTCTTTTTAAAAGACCAGAATTTATCTTTGAGGTACTAAATTCACCATAAAAAATTTCTTTGGCTTTTTCTTCGTCACCAGACAGTTTAAAATTTTGTACAAAAGAAAGTAGATCATGAATATGATAATTAAAGGACATAGGGGCTTTAGAAAAAACGCTCCTAAAACTATCATTAAACTCCTGATTTCTTTCCCTCAAGCTTGTAACAAAATAAGCATTCTTAAAAACATTATCTTTCTTATTCGTATCTTCCCACAAGCTTGTTCCATAAATATTCGTATTTTCTGCATTAATATCATAGAAAGCAAGGTGAGAAAGGATTTCCAATAATCTCTCACCCTCCGAGGCTACAATAATATGGTCAAATGGGGAATCAAGAGTGAGTTTTCTTTCCAAACTTTTAAGTTGTTTATTCTTAAGTTTTTGGTCCAAAGTTTTGTTTTGTTTCAAATTTTCAATTTCTTTTTTTAGTTGATTCTTCCTTAACTCGAATTGACTAAGCTGCTTAATCTCATCATTTAGAACCGTGCTTCTTTCAATTTCAAAATATTCAGTAGAAATTAATTTAGCTAAACCAAAATTTTCAAGAGACTTTTGGACACTTTGTTTGATAACAAAACCATACCTATCGGCATGATAAATTAACAGAATTTTTTTTGGATCAGAACCTGTTATATGCTGAACTATGCATGATATTTGATCTTCAGGGTTCTGACCCGAAACTATAACATTTTCCGATACATTTGATAAATCTGGGGACAGACTGAAAAAAGTCAGATCATCTTTATTACTGAAATAATTCCTTACTTCTTTAGTTTCATCAGAAAAGATTGGTCCTATGAATGTATTTACACCTGTTCTAATTCCTTCCCTAGCTGCAATTATTGCACCTTCTGGGCTACCTTTGGTATCAAAAATTTTAAAATTAAGTTGATTGGGCTTCAGCAACATACTGTAACGTAATGAATTTATAACAATTTTTCCTGCCGAACTTTTTGCACCAGTTAAAGGAAGAAGTAGGCCAACTAATTTATCTTTCTCTTTTAATTTTTTTTTTACAATAGGTGGTTTTAACTGAAAAAAAGCTAACTCACCTTCGTCTTTATTTGAATCTTTGTTAGTCAAAGATTCTTCATTAAATTGTTTTTCTTTTGATTGGTAGTTATCAGATATTTCTTCTTTATTTATTTTCTTTTTTTCTTCATCTGAAATATTAGTATCAATTTCATCTAAAACTTGTAATTTATCTTTCGAGACTGTTTGATCTTGATCTGGAATGGGTTTTTGAAGGTTAATTATTTTTTCCAAGTCATCACTCAATTTTCTTTTTGAAAGCTTTTCTTTTTTTTGAAAATTAGAATCTTCATTTTTTTCTGATTTTAAATCAATGAGCTCTTCACTATCATCTGTATCAAAAATCTTACTAAAAAATGAGACTATTTTACTATCATTGTCTCTGGCTTTTCCCATTTCTTTAAAAGATAAAGCATTTTTTTCTTTTATTTTTGTCTTGGAGTCTGATTTTTCTTCCGGTGCAATATTACTTATCTCATCTTTTTCAGTAAATTCTGCTTCTTTTACTTCTTGGGTTTTCTTTTTTATATTTTTATAATTAATTTTTTTTTCTTCAGAAACCAACTCTCTCTTCTTTTCCTTGCTAACTTTCTCTTTTTCTAGGTTTGCAGTTGCATTGCTGTCTGAAAAAAGTTTCTCTTTAATTAGATTAACTGATTGATCAAGTTGGCACCCATAGAGAAAAGGAATGACAATAAGGAAAAAACTTAATCTTAGGTTATACAGATTAATCATGTTCGTATATGATACTCTCATGTTCATTAAATATGTTTACTTTATATTACTATATATACTTATATATAGCGATAGCTTTAGTAATACAAATAAAGAAAAGGTGCTCGACTATCTAGAAAGTTTTAACTCACTTAAAAGTAAATTTGTACAAATAAATAATAACGGTGATATCCTTTCAGGTGATTTATATTTATCAAGACCTGGTAAATTTAGAATTGAATATGATCAAATCCCATTATTATTAATTTGTGACTCAAATAGACTAGCAGTAATAAACAAGAATATTAAAAGCATAAGTTTCCACAAATTCAATGAAATTCCTGCAGGTGCGTTACTGTTTAAAAAATTAAGTCTCAAGGGGATACAAATAATCAAAATCAAAGAGGGAGAAAATATGCTTTCAGTGAGTTTGCGAGATTCAAAGCTCAAGGACAAAGGTGTTGTGGAAATTTTATTTGAACTAAGGCCTTTAATTATGAAAAAATGGACATTGTATAATAAAGATAAGTCAAGAACTGAAGTTTTCTTCAATAATATATTTTTGAATAAAGAGCTTCCAAATCGTTTGTTTGATATTAAGTTGGCAGATCCTAGAAAAATACCATACAAAATTTATTAATGAGATTTGTCTAGAAAATATTTTTTGTTTAGTTGAATTAAAATTTTAGGCTTGTTGGGGTCAATCTCAATTTTTCTTCTTAATCTGTAAATCAAAGACTCCAGAGTGTGGGTGTCAAGGCTTGCATTGTGCTTCCAAACTTTTTTTAAAATTTCTTCTTTAGTCGAACCTTGAGTGTTTTTTATGAAATATAATATAAGTTTATTCTCCAAGTCAGTAAGTTTTATTTCCCCTTTTTCCTGATTAAAAAGTTTAGATGTCTTGGGAAAATATTTTAAACCTCCAAGCTTAAAGTGCTCTTTTGCATCATTTAAGTTTTTTTGTAGATAAAATATAATGTTTAAAAAATCATTAAATATTATCGGTTGCGTTAAAATTTTGAGATCAAAATCATTAATTTTACAAACAATATTTCTTTCTAATATACACAACACTTTCCAGGTATTTTTAATTTTTTTTAAAGTAATAGAAAATTCATCTAACATATTATCGGAATCAATTCCTACTACCAAAATTCCTCCCTTATTGGCTAGATTTTTTAGTGAAAGTACGTCATTCAACTCTATTAAATTAAACCCTTCACTGGTTAACAAATTGTTAATCTCCAATGAAAATATATTTCTTTTAAATAAAGTTGTTATCGTCGAAATTTTTGTCATATTATTTAAAGTGTCAAATCTATATCTTTTAAGTACAAAAAGTAAGCATTCAGCATATCTTGTTTTTCAAGAAAAAAAAATTGAATGTTTTGTTGGGGAAAAAAGTGTTGGAAACAAAAAAAGGGAAGGAGACAAAGTTACACCCCGAGGAACATTTAAATTATTAAATGTACACTATAGATATGATAAAGTTGGCAATATTAAAACTACTCTACCAAAGATACAAATAAAGAAAAATTCATTGTGGTGTGTTGATACAAGTTCTCCCTTTTATAATTGTTATATAGAGAGATCTACAAAATTTAGGTGCGAAAAGCTTTTCAGAAAAGACTCATTATACGATATTTTTATAACATTAGATTATAATATTCGTCCAACGAAAAAATTTAAAGGAAGTGCTATATTTATTCATTGTAGTGATCGTGAGACAAGGTTTACAGAAGGTTGTTTGGCATTCGAAAAAAAATATATCTTTGAATTACTTAAGTTTATTAAACCAACAACAAAAATTATAATCTTCTAAGCTCTAGACCCAAAAATTCCTGTTCCAATCCTAATATAGGTTGCTTTATTCTTGATTGCGTCACCATAATCATTTGACATGCCCATGCTTGCCTGAGGAAGATTCAATAGTTCACATAAATTCTTAATTTCTTTAAAATATTTTTGTGATTCTTCACCATACGGTGGAATACACATCAATCCTTCTATATTTAAACTTAGATCATTTTTACACCAATCCACAAAAGTCTGCGTTTTACTTATTTCAATTCCATTCTTTTGAGTCTCAGCACCAACGTTAACTTGAACAAAAAATCTTTTTTTTATTAAGTTTCTTTTTTTTTCCATGTAATTTTTTATTTTGATAGCAATTTTTTCTCTATCAAGTGTCTGGATAACATCAAACGTTTCCATCGCGAGATTAACTTTATTTGATTGAAGTGGTCCAATTAAATGAAGTTCTATTTTTTTTTGTTTATTCTCGTTTCTAAGTTGACTCCATTTTAAATTAGCTTCTTGTACTTTATTTTCCCCGAAAATTAAATGTCCTTCATCAATAAGAATCTGAATCTTATCTTTTGCAAATGTCTTAGAAACAGCTATTAAATTTGGTTGATCGGTAGGAAGTTCAAATTTATTTCTGTAATGATCAATTTCACTTAAAATCTTTTTATAATTTGTTACTATCTTATTCATAATTATGTATTCAAGAAATAAACTTAATATTACTTCTTTTCCAAAGCAATGGCTGTTTTTTAACCCAAAAAAAACTTCTAACACAAATTATTTTTATAAAATAACCAAAAAGGTGGGCGTTGTTTTTTTTTGTGACACAAATAATAGCCATGACTTTTACAATGCGCTCAAACCATATATATCATGGTGTAAAAAAAAAAGAATAAAATTTATTGTTCCATATTCTATTTTTTGGGCAAGTAATTTCAGGGCATTTGGAATTCTTGTTGATTTAAATTCTCACAAAGAGAAAAATAATTTATGGGTCTCCAAATTGAAAAATAGATTTTTTATCATTTCTAAAATTCACAATATGAAAGAAGCCTACAGGGCAAAAAAAATTATAGATATGGTTTTTATATCTCCTGTTTTTCAAACTTTTTCTTTTCCAAATAAAAAACCCTTATCTCGTTACTCCTTTATCTCTCTATGTTTTTTTTTTAAAGAACAAATAGTTTTTGCATTAGGTGGTGTTAACGAAAGAAATTTTTCGTTTATAAAGAATGATAATCTGCATGGTTTTGGTGGTATAAGTAATTTCAGGAAGAGCGATGAGTAATTATAATTTTTTGAAAATAGAAGATAAATGGCAAAAAATTTGGAGTGATAATAAAGTATACAAAGCCAGAGAAAATAAAAATAAAAAAAAAATTTATATACTTGAAATGTTTCCATATCCATCAGGAAAAATTCATATGGGGCATTTGCGTAATTATACAATTGGCGACGTTACGGCAAGATTTTACAAACTTAGAAATTTTAATGTACTTCACCCAATGGGATGGGATAGTTTTGGAATGCCTGCAGAGAATGCAGCTATTGAAAATAAAATAAATCCAAAAGAATGGACTGAAAAAAATATTGAAACTATGAAGATTCAATTAAAAAGAATTGGGTTATCCATCGATTGGGATAGAGAAATTTCAACTTGCGATAAAAGTTATTATAAACATCAACAAAAGCTTTTTATTGATTTTTTCAACAATGGTTTGATATATAAAAAGGATAGCTTTGTCAACTGGGACCCTATTGACAAAACAGTTTTAGCTAACGAACAAGTAATAGATGGAAAGGGCTGGAGATCCGGGGCTGCCGTTGAAAAAAAAAAATTATCACAATGGTATTTAAATATATCAAGATTTGCAGATGAACTTTTAAAGGACTTACAAAATTTAAAAGATTGGCCTGATAAAGTAAAATTAATGCAAAGCAACTGGATTGGTATTTCTCGGGGAGCAGAAATTAAATTTAAATTAACAGACTCTGAAACTTCATTGGAAGTTTTTACTACAAGACCAGAGACAATTTTTGGCGCAAGTTTCATCGCTCTTTCTGTTGAACACCCTTTATCAGAGAATTTCCTGCAAGACGATAATTTCGTATCTTTTAGAGAAAAGTGTCTTAAAGTTCAGGAAAGTAGAAAAAATGAAAATAATAAATTTGGTTTTAATAGCGGCTTGTTTGCTGAGCATCCATTTTTTAAAAATGTTAAACTTCCTGTTTATTTCTCTGACTATGTTTTAATTAATTATGGCAATGGAGCCGTATTTGGATGTCCTGCTCACGACGAAAGAGATTATGATTTTGCCAAAAAATATAATCTTGAAATTAAATCTATTATTAAAGGAAAAAGTAAAGATCTTCCATATTGTCAAACTAGTTCATCGGATGAAATGATTAATTCCGAATTTATTAATGGCTTGAAATTGGAAAGAGCAAAAGAAGTTATAATTAATAAAATTAATGATGCAAAAATTGGCAAAATTTCAATAAAGTATAAATTGAAAGATTGGGGGGTATCACGACAGAGATTTTGGGGATGTCCAATTCCTATTATTTACAGAGAAGATGGTAAAGTTCTTCCTGTAAACAGGAAGGAATTACCAGTAGTGCTTCCAGAGAATTTTGATTTCTCTTCTCCAAATAATTCACTTAATAATTTAAAAGATTGGAAGCTGACGAAATGCACGGATACAGGAATGAAGGCTGTTCGTGAAACTGACACATTAGATACCTTTTTCGATTCTTCTTGGTACTATCTAAGATTTTGTTCTCCAGAATCCGAAAATTTACCATTCTGTGATGAAAAGGTGAACTATTGGATGCCTGTAGATCACTATATAGGCGGAGTTGAGCATGCAATACTTCATTTACTGTATTCTAGATTTTTTTCTAGAGCACTTGAATGTTGTGGCTACAAAATACCTAAAGAACCTTTTTCAAAACTTATTACACAAGGCATGGTTTGCCATGAAACATTTAAAACTTCAGATAATAAGTGGGTTGAACCTGAAAAAGTAAAAATGCGAAATAATAAATTTTGGGCAACAATTGACGAAAAAGAAATGGAAGTTAAGAAAGGTAGATCAGAAAAAATGAGTAAGTCTAAGAAAAATGTTGTGGATCCAGATTCTATAATAACAAAATATGGTGCGGATACAGCAAGACTTTTTATGATTTCTGATTCGCCTCCAGAAAGAGATCTTGAATGGTCAATTGAAGGTATAAAGGCTACCCATAAATATTTAGATAAGATCTTTAATATTTTAACTAAAAATTTTTTATTTTCTAATAAATTAATAGAAAGAGACAGCCTCGACCATACTGAAAAAGAAATATTCGATTATACAAATAAAACAATTGAGGGGTTTACGCTTGATATACAAAATTATAGGTTCAATACTGCCGTAGCAAAAGTTAGACAATTATCAAATTTACTAATTAAATCTAATGTTGATGACAAACTTTCAAATTATTCTTGGTCAATTTATTTAAGACTAATTTACATCATAATTCCACATTTTTCTCAAGAGCTTGCTTTTTTATCAGGATACAAAGGAATGATTGAAGATCTGGGGTGGCCAGTGGCTTCCTCATACCAAGTTAAAAAAGAAGTAGTTTCAATTGTAATGCAAATAAATGGGAAAAAAAGAGATGTATTAAAAGTTTCTATAGATACCAGTAAAGAAGATTTGATAAAAATCATTAAAAAGAATGAGCAAAATTATGCTATAAATGAGGAACAAATTAAAAAAGTAATCTTTATTCCAAACAAAATTATTAACTTTGTAATATGATCAATAAATATACTCTTTATTCTATACTTTTAATTTTGTCTAGTTCCTGTGCTTTTAAACCACTTTACAAACAAACAAACGATTTTCACCCTAATAAAATAAAAATAATAATTAAATCAAAGGAAAACTACGAAAATAGTTTGTCAATGATGAAAGTTTTACTCAATCAGAAATTGAATAGAAAAAACTCAAAAAACTCAAGTTTAAAGCTTATAGTTTCTATAAATAGATCTGTTTCTAGCATTGGAGTAAATAAAGATTTAAATTCATATGGTAGGTTACTTCAGATATCAGTAAATTATTCATTTTATGATCGGAAAGGTGAATTGTTATCGGGAAATTTGAATGGTAATTCTAGCTTTAATTATACAACCAATAATTATGCAAATCTTATCTCGTTGGAGGATGCAACTAGCAAACTTATTAAATCCTTATCAGATGATCTATCAAGTCTAATTCTTGCAGACTCCATTGAAAGACGTTTTTATCCATGATCATAAAATTTGGTGTTTTCACTGATAGTATAAATCAATATTTCAAAAATAATTGTTTCCTTTTTTATGGTCAGAATTTTGGCAAGGTAGATTACGCTTTGAATTATGTTCTTACTTCCAAAAAAAAAGAAACAGGCGATTTTGAAATTATACACATCTACACAGAGGAATTGAAAAAAAGTGATTTTTTAAAAATATCGCATGAAGCAATTGAGCCTAACCTTTTTGGTATTCCAAAAGTTTACATTGTCTCTTTAACTAGTGAGAAAAATAATAAAGAAATTATTTCCTTTTTAAATTCTGCAAGTAAAAACTGTATTATATTATTAAAATCTGAGCAACTTTCCCCTAAATCACCTATAAGAGTGTTTTTCGAAAAATCGAGTGATCATATCATAGTCCCTTGTTATGAAGAAACGAATTTCGAAAAAAACCAATTGATTTCGAGTTATTTTGAAAACGAAGGTATTCACATTTCTCAAGTGCAAGTTCAAAATATTTCTGCTTTAGTTCCAAATGAAAGAACAACAATCATAAACGAAATTGAAAAGTTGGTAATTATTCTGAAAAGTAGTAAAGCAAACAACTTCAATGATGCTATGTTTTCTTATTTATCAGAGTCTACCAATGTCGACTTAACAAAATTTATTAATAATCTTTGTTTAGGGGAAATTAAGTCTTTTTCAAAAGAATATAATACTGTCACTGATTTCGGAAAAAATAATATGAAACTAATGACTTTATTGATAGACCACTTCTTTAAACTTTTAACAGTCAAACAAAATATTAGGGAGGGAAAGACAATGCAGGATGCGGTTGCTATGCTAAGGCCCAAAGTTTTTTTTAAATATTTAGATTCCTTTTATCTACAATTACAAAAGTTTAGCGAAGATCAGATTTACATTTTCATCAAAAAGCTTTATCTTTGCCGAATGTCCGTCTTGTCAGGGCGCTTATCAAGTAATTATTTTTTATTAATTTCACTTATAAACCTCTTTCTTGTAAAAAAGACTTAATTAGTCTCTTTGTTTGATTCTTTTCCAAGCTTGTGTCCAGTTCCAGTAATTTCAAAGAATTTATATTATTCGGTAATGAAGTTTGGTTTGTCAAAATTTGTTCAAGCTTTCTCATGTTCATTTTATCTCTTTGCAAAGCTCTTTTTTTCTGAGTCTGCAAATCAACTTTTGTATAAAAGATATAATCATATTCATTTTGCAACTTTTTTTCAAAGAGCAATGGAATGTCAAAAAACAAAACTTTTTCTTTAGGATGCATCAGTAAAAAGAAGGATTTTTTTTCCCAAATATAAGGATGAATTATTTCTTCTAACTTTTTAAGCTGACTTTTTTTAGAGAAAACGTAATTTCCTAGATTATTCATGTTAATTTTATTCTGTTCAATAAGATTTGGAATCTTATTACTAAATATTTTTCTAATCGCTTCAACAACTATGGTGTCTTTATAAATTTTTTTGACTTCTTTGTCTGATTCAAAAACTTTATAACCTAAGTCTACTAAAATTTTTGATACTGCTGTTTTGCCAGTAGCAATTCTTCCAGTTATTGCTATCTTAAGCATCATGACCCAATAATTTTATAACATCATTTATATCTTCATCACTCAAATCTATCTCAAACCATCGTTTGAAAGATTCCGCTGCTTGTCTTACTAGCATGTATATTCCATTAATAGCTAACAGATTATTTTTTCGGGCAACCTTCATCAATGACGTCACCTTAGGGTTGTAAATTATATCGTATACCAATGCTTTCTTCGACAATTTTTCTAAGTTAGTAGGAAATTTGTCATTTTCTTTCATTCCACATGTACTGGTATTTACAACTATATCTATATGCTCCTTTGGACTTTCTCCCCAAGGAAGAACCTTAAATATAGTATTATTATCTTTTCGTCTTGAAAAATGATTGACCAAGATTGTAGCTTTGGATAATGTTCTGTTTGAAATTTCAATGGATAATGGTTTGTATTTTAATAATTCAGATACTATCCCGTAAGTTGCTCCTCCTGCCCCAAAACAAAAAAGATTAAGACCATATTTTAACTCAAAGTCCACATCCCTATGCAATGATGATACAAAGCCTATGCCATCTGTATTAGTTCCGATAATCTTGCCATTTTTTTCAAATATTGTGTTGATAGCTAAGCTACTTTTAGCTGCTTCATCAACTTCATCAACTAAATTAAAGAAATCTTTCTTGAAAGGTAGTGTCACATTAAGTCCTTTTAACTCTTTATCTTTAACCATCTTTATGTAGCTTGATAACTCAGTTTTTCTTGCCTCAATTTTGGTATAAAGTGCTTTAATATTGTATTTTTTTAACCAATAATTGTGAATTAGTGGTGATTTCGAATGTTTTATTGGGTTGCCGATAACGGATAGTGTTTCATTCATTTTTATTACTTTTTAAAAATTCATTAAATGGGAAACCGAAAATGGTTTCTTTATCTCCAGATAAAATCTCAACTAGTTTGAATTTATCATTTTCTTCAATTTTATATGATCCTACTGAAGAAAAAACTGCGGATTTATTTTTTTTGACATATTTTTCGATTTGCGGTTTAGAAGTAGATTTAAAAAATAATTTGGCTACTTTAATGATTTCATAGTAAATTTCTTGGTTTTGTATTATCACAAGAGAAGTAAATAAAGTGTGAACATTGTTTTGAAGTTCCATTAAATTTTGTATTGCTTCTTTTTCGGTGTTGGGTTTACTAAATAATTTGTTTCTACATACCAGGACTTGGTCACAACCAATGATCTTTAGTTTGGGATAAATGTGTTGAACCGACTGCGCTTTAGCACGGGCTATTGTTTTTACGCACTCCTCGGGTGATAAATTTAATTCTTTAAATTTTGCCTCATTAACAGAATGGCTAACTGCTATAAATTTCTTAGCATATTTTTTCATTAGTTCGATTCGCGTTTGACTTGACGATGCCAGTACAAACTCTTTATCTTTTGTTAATCTTTCCAAAATAATTCTCTTTATTGATTTTTTATTCTACTTATTCTTTTTTTATCCCAAATTTATTTTTGTTAATAAGTTGTTAACATTGTTATTATAGTTTTCCACTAAATTGTTATCACCACTTTTTTTAAGAATCCATCTAAGTATTTTGTGTTTTCCACATTTCGCTCACAAATTTTTTCCTTCATTTCCTGTTAATTTTTTGTTAATAACTCTTATTACCGTTATTAAGGTTACAACAACAACAACAACAATATATATATTTAAATTAGTAGTAGATGCAAAGTGTTAATAGAGTTCCTATTTGGTTTATGCGACAAGCAGGTAGATACCTTCCAGAGTATATGGCTATAAGAGAGAAAGAGAAAAACTTTCTGAATTTATGTCTTAATCCATCTTTAGCAGCAGAAATATCCTTACAACCAATCAAACGATTTGATGTTGATTTCATCATACTTTTTTGTGATATTTTGGTCATTCCTTTTTGTCTTGGACAAAAAGTTAGCTTTCTGAAGAATCACGGACCTATACTTGATCCTATTTTTATCAAAGAAGACATTAAATTTAATAAACCTGAAGAGAACTTAAAAAAAATATCCAACGTTTTTAAAACTATTGAACTATTGTCACGAAAAAAAGGAAATAAAAATTTGATTGGTTTTTGTGGAGGAGCATTCACTATTTTAAACTATATGATAGAAGGTGGCTCTTCAGAAAGACATGAAAAGATTCGGAATTTTGTAAGAACAAAAAAAAGCCAGGCCCAAGAATTAATTGAGATAATTACAGAGATTTCGATAGAGTACCTAAAAAAGCAAATAGTACATGGAGTCGATTATGTTCAGATATTTGAATCATGGGCAGGACTTTTAGAAGGAGAGGAATACGAAGAATTTATCATAAAACCAAATAACGTTATAAGCACAAAGATTAAGAAATTTTCACCCTCCACGAAGATAATCCATTTTCCGAGAGGATCAAAAGAAAAATATTTAGATTTCATAAAGAAGGTGTATTGCGACGTTATATCAATTGATCAAACATGTCCGGACACAATAATTGAAATAGCAAAAAGAAAAGATATTACAATTCAGGGAGACCTTGAACCTAAATTTTTACTGGGAGATAAAGAGGAATTATTAAACAAAACAATCCAAACTCTGGAAAAATATAAATATAATAAGCATATATTTAATTTATCGCACGGAATTATGCCAACAACACCTATAGAAAACGTAAAAATGATAATTGAGACAGTCAAAAACTATGAAATTACCTGATCAACACCCAAAGATTCCAAACAGAAAAACAGGTATCTTATTAGTAAATTTAGGTACGCCAGACTCGACAAATTGGTGGGATATAAGAAAGTACTTAAAGGAATTTCTTTCTGACAGAAGAGTAATAGAAGTAAACCCAATAATATGGAAAATAATATTAAACGTAATAATATTGACTTTCCGACCATCTAAAACAGCAACAGCGTACAAAGAGATATGGATGGAAGATATTGATATGTCACCATTAAGATTTTATACAATAGAACAAACAAAGAAACTTCAACAGAGATTCAAGCAGAAAAAAAATATAGAAGTAGAGTACGCAATGAGGTATGGCAACCCCGGAATAAAAACCAAAATGCAAGAGATGAAAATAAAAGGATGCCAGGAAATTGTTATTTTACCTTTATATCCGCAATATGCGGCTGCAACAACTGCAACAGTATGTGATGAAGTATATAGAACACTAATGACAATGCGATGGCAACCAATGGTAAAAATAATTCCACATTACGAATCCGAAGTTCTTTATATAAATGCACTTAAAAATTCAATAAAGGAAGCGCTTCAAAAAAATAAATGGAAGCCAGACGTAATCGTAGCGTCATATCATGGAATACCAAAAAAATATTTTGAGAAAGGTGATCCCTACCATTGCTACTGTCATAAAACGACGAGATTGTTGAAAGAAAAAATAAAGACAACAATTCCAATAATAACAACATTTCAATCCCGCTTTGGACCGGATGATTGGTTACAGCCGTATACAGATAAAACATTAGAGTCCTTACCGAAAGAGGGGAAGAAGAATATATTCGTAATTTGTCCCGGATTTGCATCCGATTGCGTTGAAACACTAGAAGAGATATCAATAGAAGGTAAGGAAAGTTTTGAAGAAAATGGAGGAAGAAATTTTTATATGATACCTTGTTTAAATGACAGAAAAGATCACATAGACCTAATAGAAAACTTAACGCGTAAGTATATTGCTTAGGATAAAAAAAAATTAAATAATGGACGAAAATTACTATAATTTTTTAAAATTTTTCCACATAATTTTTATAACAACTTGGATGGCGGGACTCTTTTATCTCCCCCGCATTTTCGTTTATCATTCAAAGACACAAATAAATACACAACAGTACAAAACATTTCTTATAATGGAACACAAGTTAATGAAATATATAATGAATCCGTCTTTAATTTTTTCATGGCTATTTGGAATTCTACTAGCAATAAATTTAGAAATACAAAATGAATTATGGTTAAATATAAAATTCTTAATGGTCTTCTTAATGTCTGTATTTCACATGTACTGTGCAAAACTTAGAAAAGCATTTGAAAGAGGGGAAAATAAAAATACAGAGAAATTTTTCAGATGGATAAATGAAATTCCAACTATACTTTTTATTATTATTGTGTTCTTAGTAGTTTTTAAACCAAGTATTTGACAATCACAACTAAATTAACTATAAATAAAACTCCCCTTTTTTTTCCCAATAAAATGCACTTAAAAGACTTAAAATCAAAAAACCCCTCCGATTTATTAAAAATAGCTGAGGACCTCAAAATCGAGAATGCTGGAACACTTAGGAAACAAGATATGATTTTCTCTATCTTGAAACAAATGGCACAAAACAAAGACGCCATTTTTGGAGAAGGTGTCTTAGAGATACTCCAAGACGGTTTTGGCTTTTTAAGATCCCCAGATGCAAATTATTTGCCAGGCCCTGATGACATATATGTTTCTCCTTCACAAATAAAACAAAACAGTCTCAGAACAGGAGATACGGTTGAGGGTGAAATGAGAGCCCCAAGAGAATCAGAGAGATATTTTGCGATTACCAAAATTGACAAAATAAACTTTGAAGAAGTACAAAAAACAAAACAGAGAATTAATTTTGACAATCTAACTCCACTTTATCCTGAAGATCAATTAAATATGGAAATTGAAGATCCAACAGTTAAAGATACGACAAATAGAGTTATGGATTTGATTACACCCTTGGGAAAAGGTCAAAGAGCATTGATAGTAGCTCCACCAAGAACAGGAAAAACGGTGATGCTACAGAATATAGCCCATTCTATCACAACAAATCACCCCGAAGTTTATTTGATTGTGCTTCTTATAGATGAGAGGCCTGAAGAGGTAACAGATATGATAAGGTCGGTTAAGGGAGAAGTTGTATCTTCGACCTTTGATGAACCAGCCGTGAGGCATGTAGCTGTCTCGGAAATGGTTATTTCTAAGGCCAAAAGACTGGTTGAACACAAAAGAGACGTGGTAATTTTGTTAGATTCCATAACAAGACTTGCTAGGGCTTATAATACTCAAGTACCAAGTTCAGGAAAAGTTCTTACAGGTGGTGTTGATGCTAATGCATTACAAAGACCCAAGAGATTTTTTGGAGCAGCAAGGAATATTGAAGAAGGTGGGTCACTTACAATCATTGGAACAGCTCTGGTTGACACAGGTTCAAGGATGGACGAGGTTATTTTTGAAGAATTTAAAGGCACTGGAAATTCTGAAATAATACTTGATAGAAAATTATCAGACAAAAGAGTTTTCCCTTCCATTGATGTAACTAAATCTGGAACACGAAAAGAGGAACTTTTAGTTTCAAAAGAAGATTTGTCAAAAATGTGGATACTTAGAAAGATTCTTATGCCAATGGGTGTCACAGATTCAATGGAATTTTTATTAGAAAAAATAAAAAACTCAAAAAATAATGGTGATTTCTTTGAATCCATGAATTCCTAATGAAAGTAATAAGTTGGAATGTCAATTCTATTAGAGTACGACTAGAATATGTTTTAGAAATTTTAAAAAGAGAAAAGCCAGACTTTTTATGTATACAAGAAACAAAAATTACTGATAATCTATTTCCTCAAAATGATTTCAAAAAACTAGATTACTTTTCCTATTTTAAAGGAATATCGTCTTATAATGGTGTAGCAATTATATCAAAAAAAAAAATAGAAAAATTTAGCAGCCTTGACTTTTGCAATAAAAATGATGCCAGACACATAGCAATTGAAATAAATGGTATAGAGATAATATCACTTTACGTTCCAGCAGGTGGTGATAACCCAGACCCAATCAAAAATAAAAAATTTAGACATAAACTTAATTTTTTAGAAGAGTTAGATGATTTATTAGTTAAAAAAAAAAGAAAAAAAGTTGTTCTTTGTGGAGACTTAAATATAGCACCAAACGAAGATGATGTTTGGTCCCACAAACAATTAATTAACGTTGTTAGCCATACACAAATTGAAAGGGAAAGGTTAAATAAAATTTTGGTGGATAATAATTATATTGATTCTGTTCGNTATTTNCTTAATCCNCCTGAAAATGTTTTTACATGGTGGAGTTACAGGTCACCAAANTTTCAAAAAAATAATAGAGGNCGTAGANTAGATCATATTTGGACTTCAAATACTNTNAAAAAGAAATTGAAGTCCGCTNAAATATTAAAACACTTCAGAACTTTTNATAGACCTTCTGACCATGTNCCAATAAGTGTAACACTGGANGNCTAGANNANATAAAATGNTTAGCNCAAATTGTTTGTTTCACAATATTNTCANNAAANGAATCTTAATTTATAATAGCCCCAAGCTTTTTTCCAGCAATTAANTGGATNTGAAAATGAGGAACCTCNTGACCACCTTGATCCCCAANGTTNGAAATAATTCTATAACCNTCTTTCAGATNTAATATTTCAGCCACTTGTTTAATAGANNTGAAGAAGGAAAAAATTGTTTTTTCTTCNGCCTTTGAACAAAAGTCGTCAAAACTACAAAATTTTTGTTTTGGAATTATTAAAACATGAATTGGTGCCTGAGGNTTTATATCTTTAAATGCGTAAATATCATCGTTTTCAAAAATACATTCTGAGGGAATNTCTTTTCTCAGAATTTTAGCAAAAATATTGTTNTCATCATATTTTTTAATATTAATCATTTTCCATTCTTTNCTCTAAAACCTTTAAAACTTCNTCGAATGANACCNCAGCATNTTCAAGTAAGATTAGCAGGTGAAAAATTAAGTCAGCAGATTCTTCAATAANGTCAATTTTTTCCTGGGCCAAGAAGGCAGATATAGTCTCTACAGCTTCTTCACCTACTTTGTTAGCTATTTTTACATTTCCTTTTTTAAAGAGCGAAGCAACATATGAATNGTTGGGTAAAGTTGCCTTCCTTTTTTTTATTATAACNNTCANTTTTTCTAAAATTTTATCGTTCATTTTTTTATTTCCTAAANTTATCGATTCTTACACTAACACCNTTAGATTTCAAATACTCTTTTACATCTTGGATTGTAGTTTCNCTAAAGTGAAAAACNGANGCTGCNAGAACAGCTGATGCATGACCAAGCTTTATNCCATCAACAAAATCTTTTTTNGAGCCCACACCACCGGAGGCAATAACAGGTATGTCTANNGCATNGGAAACNGTNGAAGTCANCTCCAAATCAAACCCTGTTTTTGTCCCGTCTTTATCCATGGAGGTNAGTAANATTTCNCCAGCACCAAGTTNTTGAACTTTTTTTGACCATTTCATTACATCTAAACCTGTGTCNACTCTTCCCCCATTTATAAANACATTCCAGCCCTTGGATTTTTTTTTTGCATCAATTGCAACAACAATNCATTGATTTCCAAATTTATCAGAACANTCCTTAATTAATCCTGGGTTTTTAATTGCTGCGCTATTAATTGAAACCTTATCAGCACCTGAATTTAGAAACTCTAAAACTCCATCNGAATCTTTTATTCCNCCACCTACCGTTAGAGGCACAAAACANTCAGAAGCTGTTTTTCTAATAACTTCTATCATAGGTTTTCTTTTTTGATGAGTAGCTGTTATATCCAAAAATGTGATTTCATCAGCTCCCTCTTTACAATAGATTGTTGCTTGCTCTACGGGGTCGCCAGCATCCCTTAAGGAAAGAAAGTTAATNCCTTTTACAACCCTACCGTTGTCCACATCTAAACAAGGTATGATTCTAGTTTTAAGCAATTTGTTTCTCCAGAATGTCGATNGCNTCAGAAACGTTGAACTTTTTTTCATAAAGAGCTTTTCCAGANATTACTCCAATAAGATTAGGNGTTTCCAATTTCTTTATAATTTTAAGATCTNCNAGTGAAGCAATTCCTCCTGANGCAATTATCTTTATTTTGGTCAAAGATAGCAANTCTTTTANTTGTTTGTAATTAGCCCCTTTCATNAATCCATCCTTATCAATGTCGGTAAATATTATTGCTGAAACACTTGATTTTTCNTAAATTTTTAATATTTCTTTAAAGTTCACTTTAGATTCTTTAGCCCATCCTTCTGTGGCAACAAAACCTTTTTTGGTGTCAAGACCAATTGCTATNTTTTCTGGATATCTTTGNCATAGATTCTTNACAAATTCCGGTCTATTCAGTGCTATCGTACCTAAAACTAATCTGTCAATTCCGTTATTTAAATACCTCTCTATCGTGTTTAAATTTCTAATTCCACCTCCAACTTGTATTTTACATGTTGACCTTTTTTTTATTTCAATAATTGTATCAATATTTTTTGTTTCACCTTTAAAAGCCCCATCAATATCCACAACGTGAATCCACTTTGCCCCAAGTTCCACAAATTTTTTTGCTTGAATTATGGGGTCTGTTCCATAGACAGTTTCGTGTTCAAGAAGACCTTTTTTAAGTCTTATAACTTTTCCGCTTTTTATATCAATTGCTGGATAAAACTCTATCATATTCAATTCTGTTCCAAAAAAGTTTTTAAAAAAGCGAGTCCAAAAGTGTGACTTTTTTCTGGATGAAATTGAGTTCCATAAATATTTTCTTTTGCAACCATAGCCGTTACTTCCTCTCCGTATTGGGTCGATATAATTTTATCACACTTATTTTCTGTATTAAAATTATAGCTATGAACAAAATATGCTGTTATTTCATCAGTGTAGTTCATGCCAATTCTTTTCAGTAATTTATCTGTGAAATTAGTTCTTTTTTTAAAAATCAATGAATTCCAACCCATGTGAGGAATTTTCAATTTATTTTTTTTTACATTGATTCTCCTTACTTCACCTTGAATCCAATCAAGGCCAGAGAACTCTCCTTTTTCAAACCCTTTAGTTGCTAGCATTTGCATACCAACACAGATTCCTAAAAAAGGTGTTTTTTTGTTGAATACAATTTCTTCTAGAGTCTCTAAAACATTAGATTTTTTTAATCCATTTACGCATGACTCAAATGAACCAACGCCCGGAAGAATCAAATGTGTTGCAGATTTCAAATCTTCTTTTTTTGACGAAATTTTTACGCTTTTGTTTGAGATTTTCTTTAAAGCATTGAATACCGATCGAATATTTCCGGAACCATAATCAATTATTATTATTCTACTCATTCCTTTCCTCTGATAAAAATTGAACAATTGCATTTTCTTTTGAAGTTGCGTTTATATGTTTTACTGGATAAAAATTATTTTCTATTAGCTTCAAGATGAGAAGGTCTCTTGCAAAAAAACCCCAAAAAAAGCTTGATATGGAAGAAAATAAATAAAAAATGTAAAAAAGGTTAGTCTCTTTATATATTAACTTAGAAAAAAAAAATAATGAGAATCCAATTATGCTGAACAACCAAAGTCTTTTAAAAACACCCCAAATTGGACCAAAAATGAATGCTGAGAGAGAAAACCCGGTCTCCAAAATTTTCAAATCATTTTTGTCATTTTTTTTCCTTAGTATGCAATAGGTCAACATTCAAGAAACTCCAAACTATAATGCGCCTTTTGTTGACGGAATTTCGTCCTTTCGATCTGAATCGATAGAGATTGCTTGCCTTAATGCTCGAGCCAGCCCTTTAAAGCAAGATTCGATAATGTGGTGATTGTTTTCTCCATATAGATTTTCAACATGAAGCGTAATCCCAGCACTTTGTGAAAAAGATTGGAACCATTCTCTAAATAACTCTGTATCCATTTCACCAAGTTGAGCAATTGTAAAGTTGACTTTCCATACTAAGAACGGCCTATTTGAGCAGTC
The DNA here is from genome assembly GCA_002167215.1 of Pelagibacteraceae bacterium TMED65. The sequence goes on along the minus strand of NHDS01000024.1, from coordinate 6,860 downwards.
TACAACAACTCTAGAAAGTGTTTCATCCATTGCCGAGAGCGCTTGACCAAATCTGTATATCCCTCTTCTATCACCAAGAGCTTTGGAAAAAGCTTCACCAAGAGCTAATGCGCTATCTTCAGTTGTATGGTGATAATCAACATGAAGGTCACCCTTTGCATGAATATTTATGTCAATCAAACTATGTTTTGATATTTGTTCAATCATATGATCTAAAAAACCTATACCAGTGTTTATTTGACTTTTACCTGTTCCATTTAGAAGAACTTCAACTTTAATCTCAGTTTCTTTAGTTTTTCTATTTACAGAATATTTTCTCATAGGTAAATTTACTGGATAATTATTCTAAAATATATAGATTATAATATTTTTAGCAATGAGGCTGTAAATTTATGAATCAAATTAAAATGACAGAAAAATGGCATGGTACTACTGTTGTTTCAGTAAGAAAAGGATCAGAAGTAGTTGTTGCTGCAGATGGACAAGTAACATTAGGAGATACCGTAATGAAAGCTAATGCAAGAAAAGTCAGAGCTTTAGCTGGAGGNAAAGTAATAACAGGTTTTGCTGGAGCTACAGCTGATGCCTTCTCGCTTTTTGAAAGGCTAGAAACAAAGCTCGAAAAATATTCTGATAATTTAATGAGATCNTGNGTGGAACTAGCTAAGGACTGGAGAACGGATAGATATCTNAGAAGATTAGAAGCAATGATGNTAGTAGCAGATAAGGACGTTAGTTTGATTTTAAGTGGTACAGGGGATGTGTTAGAGCCAAAGGATGGTTTAATGGCTATNGGTTCTGGGGGAAATTTTGCTNTAGCGGCTGCGAGNGCTATGTTTGACAGTAGGCTTAANCCAGANGAAATTGCAACTAAAAGCCTTGAAATTGCAGCAGAACTTTGTATNTACACAAATAATAACATTATTATTGAAAAAATAAAATGACTTCATTTACACCNAGAGAAATAGTTTCGGAATTAGATAGATTTATTGTTGGNCAAAAAACTGCAAAGAGAGCNGTAGCNATTGCCCTAAGGAATAGATGGAGAAGGCAACAGATAAAGGGTGCGCTAAAAGATGANGTATTACCAAAAAATATTCTTATGATCGGACCTACTGGAGTTGGTAAAACAGAAATAGCAAGACGGTTAGCCAAATTAGCTGACGCACCTTTTATTAAAGTTGAAGCAACAAAATTTACTGAAGTTGGTTATGTTGGNAGAGATGTTGAGCAAATAATTAGAGACTTGTTGGAAATTTCTATAAATAATAATAGAGAGAGCTTAAAAAATGAAATAAAGGCCAAAGCTGAAGTTAATGCTGAAAAAAGGGTGATAGAGGCACTTGTGGGCTCATCAGCAACTAATCAAACAAAAGANAAATACAAAAANATGCTCAGAGATGGACAGCTTGACANTCAAGAAATTGAAGTTGAATTAGCCTCAAAAACATCCTCTCCACTTAAATCTATGGAGATTCCAGGAATGCCNAGCGGATCAATGGGAATGATAAATTTAGGAGATTTATTTGGTAAAGGTTTTGGACAAAAAAAAGAAAAAAGGAAACTATCAGTCAAAGAGTCTCATGAGATCTTATTAGAGGAAGAATCNGAAAAGTTAATAGATAATGANAATTTAATAAAAAGAGCATCAATTAATGTTGANGAAGANGGGATAGTATTTATAGATGAAATAGATAAGATATGTGGGAAAAANTCAGGTACTTCTGCAGAGGTAAGCAGAGAGGGTGTGCAAAGAGATTTGCTACCACTTATTGAGGGGTCGACGGTTTCAACTAAATATGGATCTATAAAAACAGATCACATACTTTTCATAGCATCTGGTGCATTTCATGTTGCAAAGCCTTCGGANCTTCTNCCAGAACTTCAGGGAAGACTNCCCAACAGNGTTGAATTAACAGCGCTAGGNAAGGAAGATTTTATTAGAATATTAAAAGAACCAGAAAATAATCTAATAAAACAATATGTCGAATTGATTGCTACAGAGGGAGTAAGTTTGAATTTTTCTGAAGAATCAATATCAGAAATTGCATTAATAGCAACAAAGGTAAATGAAGAAATTGAAAATATNGGAGCTAGAAGGTTGCATACTATTCTAGAAAAAATTCTNGAAGATATAAGTTTTAGTGCCTCTGAAAAAAAAGCTAGNCAAGTAGAAATTGACCAAAAATATGTAAAAAANCAAATTGGTGATATTTATAAAGATACAGATCTAACTAGATTTATTNTGTNATNTTTTTTAGATAAATGAGGTAAGCACCATCNCCNCCTTTTTCNGGAGGTGCNTGATCAAACCATAGTATTTTATCATTTAGAGATTTAGACCGAAGCCAATTTGGGATGCTNGTTTTTAGTTTGCCAANTCCTTTCCAACCTTCTTCAACTGGAAGCCTGGCCCCNTTTCCTGTAATTAANAGTAGAAGNCNTTTNTTNNGTAAATGATTTTTANTTATAAANTCTAGAACNAATTTTTTTGAATCTTTAATATTTNGNCCATGAAGATCCAATTGACTCATTATTTTGATTTTTCCTTTAAGAATTTTTTTTAATGTATTTTTTTCTAAATTCCCCCAACTTTCTGAAACTTGAATATCAAGATCATCAATTTCTTTTTCAAAATTATATTGATTTTTAGGGAGTTGATCAGAAGAGTTAATTTTGTTTTTTGAGTTTTTTAGTTTAAATTTGTTGGATTTTTTTATTGGCCTAACTGTTTTTTTAAAGCTTTCCCAATCGTTGATGTTCATCTATTTAATATAAGGTATAATCGGGTATAGATAAATTTTTTTCTTTAATATTCCCGCTTCCTTTTCTGCTGACTTCCCCCTTCCTGTGAACAGATCGGCGCGATTATGACCAATAATTGCAGAGCCAGTATCTAATGATACTACAGGTTTAATTGATTTGTCGCCCAGAAATTCAATAACAAATGGAATTCCAATAGGATATAATTTATCATCAACTGCAATGCTTTCATTTGGTTTTAGCTTTAATCCAATAGCACCAACTGGACTCTCAGCCATAGCTTCAAAACTCTCTTTGAAGAATATAAATCTTTTATTTAAATTCATTACTTTATTAGAAACATTTTGATTTTTCCTTAACCAATCCTTAATCGTAAATAGGTCAGTATTTCTTGCTTCTAGATATTTTTTTTTTATTAGATACTTTCCAATGGACGTGTAGTTTAAATTATTATTTCCATCATATGCTATTTTTATAGTTTCTTTGTTTTCAAATACTCCTAAACCTGAACCTTGAATGTGTAAAAAAAAAAGATCAATTTTATCGTTTGACCAAAGTAGTACATCATCTTTATTGAATTCTTTTTCTATGAATTCTCTTGTTTTGCCTATGAATCTAGGATTTTTCTTTAATATTGGATATTTAAAAACTCGGTTCTTTACTTTTGAAACCTTGATTATTGGTTCATAGTATCCTGTAAGTAAGTCGGGAGAAGAAATCTTGTTTAATATTAAAAACTCTCTATCAAAAAAAGAGTTTAATTCTTTGTCGTTTGTAACTGAATTAAGTTTCTCACATTTAATTTTCCAATCTTTTATTTTTCCAAAATTTGGATATGATTTATGTTGTTTGAGATTTTTAAAAAAATAATTTGATTTGCAGATATGTTTAATACCACTAGCCAATTTGGTGATAGCAAGTAAGGGAATATCTTTAAAATTTTGATTATAGTTTTCTTTAGCTAAACTCTCAGAGGTCAGAAGAAATAAAGTTAAAGCAATTAAATAGGAATTTCTAATTACTCTCTTCAATTTTCTCAAGAGTCCAATTTGGGTCTTTAGTTTTTAAATTCTTAGAAAATGACCAGTTCTCTTTAATTGATAATATTTGATTAGAATCACCATCGGTAACATTACCATGTTTATCTTTGGTTATTTGAATTTGTTCTGAGTCAAAAAGAAGAGTAATTAATGCATTAGATTTTTTTTCTATTTTTGCATTTACAATCTCAGGGTTTTTTACACTAATAACAGTGATTTCAAGTGATTCACCCTTTTTTTCTCTAAGTTTTATTTGTGTTTGAAATACATCAAGCATATTCTTCGAAAGAAGGTTTTCTAATGATTTTAAATTATTCTGCGAATATTGGCTTAATATAAATTCGAATGCTTTTTTTGCACCCGAGATAAACTCAGAGGTATCAAAGCTACTATCAATTTTAAGAATTTCGTTTAATGAACTGTTAACATTTTTATTTTTGTGCATATTTTTATTATCAAATGTAGTGGTGTTTGAAATAGAATCTGGTTCAGATTCTTTAAAAGCAGATTTTTTTTGCGTGAATTTTTCTACGATGTCAGATTCATTGCCTGTTTTTTTACCTAATACATTTTTAAGTCTATTAATTATAAAGACTGCAATCATTGCCAAAATGAGTATGTCGATGTAAGGTAAATTGTTCATTTTTTTTAATAATTATTTTTGAATTGGTAAAACGTTATTTTGTATTATAATTATTTATTAATTAATGTTTACTTTAAATATGGCTGAAAAAAAAAAAAATTCAAATTCTAATAATATTAATCTTAAGTTTTTGATTAATGCACAGTTCCTAAAAGATCTTTCTTTTGAGAACCCCCAAGCTCCAGACTCCTTAAAAAATGTCAGTGGAAACCCTTCTTTTAGTATCGATGCTGATGTAAAATCTAGAACATTACCAGATCATGGAGATAACATTTACGAAGTAGAACTTGCAATTAAATGTGAAACCAAATCAGAGAAAAGCACTTTATTTCTTGTTGAAGGCGTTTACAGTGGGATTTTTACAATTGAAAATGCTGCAAACGATATACTTGAAAAAATACTTTTAATAGAGTGTCCCAAATTTCTCTTTCCGTTTTTGAGGGCGATAATAGCTAACTGTACCAGGGAGGCTGGATTCCCTCCTTTGATGATTGCCCCATTAGATTTTGTTGGTATGTACGAAAAGAAGAAAAATATTAAGAACTAATTAAAGTTTAAATCTTCTTTTTTTGGTATTTTTAATATCAACATCAATCCTTTTGTGGCTCTCTGTAATCTCGAATGTTGTTTGACCTTCATTCCATTTTCTAAGAAATTCTCTAATATTTCTTTTGTCAAATGCTAGTTTTTCTTTGCTTTTTTTAGATGATCTTATTTTTGTATTTTGAACTACTACTTTCTCATTAAGTAAATCCTTAATATCCTTTATCTCATTCAATTCTTTTTCATTGATGTAATTTTCTATGATGAAATTCAACCTTTTAATTTCGTTTTCAAGTCTTAGATTTTCATTTTTAATATTATTTATATGATTCTGAATAATTTCAATATCAGATTCCTTGATTACACTGATTTTTTGTTTGAATTTGTCAAAACAGACCTCTAAATTATCCAAAATAAGTTCTTTTATTAATTTTATGTCTAACTCGTTGTATTTGTAATGACTTTTGTCACTTAATTTTGATAGGCTTTGCAAGGATTTTAAAATAACATTTAATCTTTTTTTTGATAAAACAGCAAAATTACATAACTTAAAAAGAATTCTTTCGTCATCAGACCATTCTGGCCTTGGTTTATAGCGAAATTTTTTTAATATAGACTGTGCTTTTGCAAACGATATTTTTGATAATTCACTCATAATCTATCTAGACTAATATACTATAATTATAAAATCAACTTCGCTACACATATGTAGCATTTAATATAATACAATATTTAACCTGGAGATTTTTTCTTAGTAACTATAATTTTTAAAATTAGTCTTATTAAAAACTATCTAGGCTAGTAAGGTCTACTTTTATTGTTGAGTCTAAATTAGTTAATCTTAAATATGTTGAACGAAGAATTGCTTTTATCAATAATGAGCTGTTTTGGTATTCCTTAATAAGCTGTTTCTTTGGAATCTTTATAGCTTTAGAATTTTTAGAAGCTATGGTAGTTACAGTTCTTCTGATTCCTAAAATAATTGATTGTTCACCAAAGATCTCATTTTCATTGACAAACCCTACACTTTTTCCACCACTTGACTTTATAAGTATTTCACCTTCTAACAAAAAATAGGCAAAATCTGATTCATCGTTACATTTATAGATAGTGGTTCCCTCACTCCAGCTAATTTTGTTTTCGGACATGATGTAAGATATCGTCTGTGACAAATAAAGGCAAATTATTAGAGATAATGGAGCGGGAAACGAGATTCGAACTCGCGACCCTCACGTTGGCAACGTGATGCTCTACCACTGAGCTATTCCCGCTTTGTACTGACATCTTATACTTTAATTTTTTTATTTGAACAATAAAAACGAATTTTTTTGTAAATAATTCTTTAATTATACGTAAATATAAAACATATTATAATTATGCTGTATAGTTTTGAACATAATATTAATGAACTCCCAAAGACCATCCCCCTATTTCCTTTGAATAAAGTTTTGTTATTGCCGAAAGCTAAACTTCCATTAAATTTGTTTGAAAATAGGTATCTACATATGTTAGATCATGCATTGGCCAACGATAAAATTATAGGAATGATACAACCTAGAGAAAAAGTGAGGCAGAACTCAGATATAAAAAATCCTAATCTCTATGATATTGGATGTGCAGGAAGAATTACCGCATTCTCTGAGACTAACGATAATAGATATGAGTTAATTTTAAAAGGTGTTTGTAGATTTAGAATAAAAAAAGAAAAAAAAGTAATCAACGGTTTCAGGTCTGCAGATGTTTCTTGGGATGAATTTGAGAAAGATTATGAAACATTAAGCTTAGTCAGTGTAAAAAAACGAAAAGATTTTGAGGTATTAATGAAAATTTTTTTAAAAAAAATATCTATCAATGCAGATTGGGAGATGGTT
>NHDS01000023.1 GCA_002167215.1 Pelagibacteraceae bacterium TMED65 | reverse complement strand
GCATGTGCTGCCCATTTGATGTAAACGAGAAGCAAGCATTATTGGAAGCTAAAACACTATCTGATAGATTGGAGATCTTAACCTCATTAATGCAAATGGGCATTAATGAAAATAAGATGGCAAGCTCGGGAAATCCATCTTGACAAATAATGATTTTAACCAAAGATTTTTGGACTTACTTGTTTGCGCAGAAACTCGAAAGAAACTATTTTTTGAAAAAAAAAATCAATCATTGTTAAACGAAATTAAAAGCACAACTTACTCAATTTATCAGGGTATACGGTGCTTTATTATTAATAAAGATGATTCCTAAATCTGTTAAATTAAGCCTTAATAAAAAAAGCATTCAAATAGAGTATGAAAATAATAATTATTTAGTTCTACGATCTTCATTCTTAAGAAGATATAGCCCTTCTGCAGAAAATAAACATAATAAGGATAAATTAAAACCACAGAACATAAGGTCTAGTGGAGTCTTGATAAACAAGATTGAAGCAGTCGGAAATTATGCAGTTAGAGTGATCTTTGACGATGGACATAATACTGGTATTTTTAGTTGGGAATATCTTTACAAAATTGGTACTAAAGCTCAAAATTCTTCAGACCCATAGCATAAAACATACTTTGTTTTTTCAAAAAACTGGATGCGGAGAAAACTTTTAAACCAAATCGTCTTAGCAACTTTATGGGCAATAAGTTATTAGCAAATAAATTGTTTAAATTATGAGTAACAGACACCAACAAATTTTTATCCAAGAACCTTTTTCTTTCGTACTTATTTAAAAGATTTACACTGTTTACCTCTAACCCCAGTTGCTTGAATTGTGTGATTATCTTACTTAGACAAACCACATCCCTGAGACCTAGATTAAATCCTTGTCCAGCAATAGGATGGATGGCTTGACATGCGTCCCCAATCAAAATAACGTTTTTCTTAGATGAGGTGTAGCATGAATAAACATTTAGTGGATATTTTGTAAACTTGGAGAATTTTATTATTTTTCCGAAAAAATTTTGATATTTTTTATTGAATTCTTCTCTAATTTTTGTACCGAAAATTTTCTTATCTGAAACATTAGAGTCTACGGTCCAAACTACAGAGGATTTTTTTTGATATTGGTCTTTCATTGGGAGGAGAGCAAGCGGTCCAGTTGAAAAGAATCGTTCTAGTGCAATTCCATGATGAGGTTTTGAATGTGTTATATTAAATACAAATGCATTTTGATTATAGTTATGATGATAATACTTAATACCAGCTTGAAAACGAGTTTTTGAAAACCTACCATCAGCGGCTACCAGCAACTTATAGCTGATTTTAAAGTTATCTGTTGTAATAAAATCTTCAGTGTTATTACTATTATTTATTCTCAAAATCTCAGTTTTTTCATAGAAGCTTATAAATTTTGACTCAAGGATTTTATTAAATAAAATTTGTTTAAGAATTTTATTATTAATTATAAATCCCAGTGGTCCCTCAGATAGCTTTTTGTGATCAAATTCCATTTTATTATCTTGAACACCTTCTGAAACATAAATTTTATAAATGGGCTGTGCATATTCCTTTAGTTCTTTCCAAACACCTAATTCTTCATAAATTCTTGAGGATCCTTGTGAAATAGCTGTAGTTCTATTATCGCTAGAGTTGAAAATGTCTTTTTTACTGTTTTTGTCAATTAATGAAACGTTAATCTTTTTTTGTGACAAAAGTAAAGCAAACGTCATACCTACTAATCCTGCTCCACAAACAACAATTTCTGAATGTTTTTTTATCATTGTAAATTTTGTTATATTTTTTTTATAAAACTAATATAATTAAAATATTAAATGAATAGTAAAATAAAAGAAAATTTAAAAAAAACATTTTTTTTCTCTCTTTTTTGTTCTTTTGGTCTGCTTATACTTATTTCTCTATTAAGCTTTTCATCTAGTGATAATTCTTTCTTTAGGTTCAACTCTAAATTAGAAGTAAGTAATAATTATTTAGGACTGTTCGGATCAGTATTATCAGATTTTTTAATAAACTTTTTTGGAGTTATTTCTTATTTTTTTAGTTTATTTTTCTTTTTTAATGCTTTAAAGATAATTTCTGGAAAATACTCATCTTGGACCGCATGGACTTTTTTACCACCTACCATTGTTTTATCATGTTTTGTTCTACAGTTTGTTGTTAACAACAATCAGAATCTAGACCTATCAGGTGGTATTCTTGGCAATGGATTAAATATTTACTTCAACTATTATTTTCAAAATCCTGATTTTCTACTTTTAATAATATTCACTATTTCTCTTTTTTTGATTCTTTCAACAATGCTGACGCTTAACATTGATTTAAATGATGTAAAAATTATATTCATAGGGTTTTTAAAAACATTGCAACACACAATAATTTTTATTTGTAAAATATTCAAACTAAACATTTCAGATGATTGGATTAAATTGCCCTCTTTCACTAAGAAAACAAAGAATATCTATTCATCAGTAAGAAAAACTTCTACTACTTCTGGTAATAACATTAGAAAGATATCTACCAACTATATTTTTCCAACAATAGATTTATTAGAAAAAGAAAAAAGGATTAGCGGAATTGATACAGAAAACAAAAGAAATACTGAGCTTAATAGATCACTATTAGCAGGTGTTTTGAAAGACTTTAAAATTAGTGGACAAATTACAGATGTTAGACAAGGTCCAATTGTAACTTTATTCGAGTTAACTCCCGCTCCAGGAACACTATCTTCGAGTGTTATAAGGTTATCTGAAGACATAGCACGTTCTATGAGTGCTAAATCTACACGTATATCTACTATACCTGGTAAAGATGCGATTGGAATTGAAATTCCTAATAAACATAGACAAACCGTCTTTCTAAGAGAATTAATTAATCATGAAATTTTCAAGAAAAATAAATTTAAATTACCGCTTGCACTTGGAAAGGACATTTTCGGAAATCCTGTAATAGTTGATTTGGCAAAGATGCCTCACTTATTGGTTGCAGGAACTACTGGGTCAGGTAAATCAGTAGGTATTAATGCTATGCTTTTATCGCTTTTGTATTATTCATCTCCTGAAGATTGTAGATTGATTTTAATAGATCCAAAAATGCTAGAACTTTCTATCTATCAAGATATTCCTCACTTACTAACTGAAGTTGTAACTGATACCAAAAAAGCAATTTCAGCATTGAAGTGGACAGTTAAAGAAATGGAAAAAAGATACCAAATGATGACTCATTTGGAAGTAAGAGAAATTGACGATTATAATAAAAAGGTAAAAAGTATTATTGAAAATGGACAAATTATTTTTAAAGAAATGCAAGTGGGGTATGATTCTGAAACAGGCAAACCTGTGATGGAAAAAAAAGCTTTAGATTTAGCAATATTTCCAAAGATCGTGGTTGTTGTAGACGAACTTGCCGATTTAATGATCACATCTGGGAAAGAAATAGAAGGTGCTATTCAGCGTTTGTCACAGATGGCAAGAGCTGCAGGTATTCACCTGATAGTGGCAACACAGAGGCCATCGGTTGACGTTATAACTGGAACGATAAAATCAAATTTTCCAACTAGAATTAGCTATAAAGTTGTTAATAAAATTAATAGTAGAACTATTCTTGAAGAGCAAGGAGCAGAACAACTTTTAGGACAGGGTGATTTATTGATCACGATGCTTGGAGAGAATTTGTTGAGAGTCCACGGACCATTTGTAAAAACAGAAGAAGTTCAATCAGTTGTAAATCACTGGAAAAGTCAAGGAGAGCCTGAGTACCTGCAGACTGTTACAACTGAGGATAGTGAACAAGAAAATTTTAATTTGGGTTTTAGTGATAGTGGAGATGAATTATACAATAAGGCTGTATCTATTGTATGCAGAGAAAAAAGAGCTTCTACAAGTTTTATTCAAAGGCATTTACAGATTGGATATAATAGGGCAGCAAGAATAATTGAAAAAATGGAATCTGAAGGAATAGTTAGTCCAGCAAATCATGTAGGCAGGAGAGAGGTTTTAGTTGGTAAGGATAATTAATTTATTTTGTTTATGCTTTTTATCAATCTTTTTAGCTACATGTAGTCCAGTGAGTTCAATAGTTTCAATAGCAGCAAATGCCGGCATTTCAAGTAAAGGTTTTGCGGCATCGGTAGACGATAGTTTTATAAAGGCAAAAATAATTGGCAAAATTTCATCTTTAAAACTTTCTAACCTCTCTGATATAACGGTTAGTATTTCACTTGGTGAGGTTTTATTAACAGGGTATGCTTCAAATCAGGTTAATCGTCTTCAGATAGTAGAAAATGTATGGGAGGTTGACGGTGTTACTAAGATTTATAATGAAATTCAGATTAGTTCTTCTGTAAAACTATCAGAAAGAACAGAAGATGCTGTTTTTGAATCCAGATTGATGACTAGATTACTTTTTAAATCCGGAATAAATAGCAATAATTATAGTTTAGATGTTGTTGGTGGAACAGTTTACGCAATTGGGCTTGCAGAAAATCTGGATGAAAAAACAAAAATTGAAGATTTTCTTTCGAAAATGCAGGATATCCGAAAGTTAGTTACAATTATCAATATAAAAAAATTAAAGGACTAGTTATCAAAAAACTTTCAGCATTATTTCAAATGGATCGTTTGTCAAAGTTAAATTTAAAAACGGATACGTCAATTGCTTTGATTAAATCTGGCATGAATTCGGGAATAGATATTTGGATATCAGAACCTCAAGACCTGTCAATATGTGAAAATAGAATTTATACATCTGCAGTTAATATTATTGATGAAAATTTTAAGAAAAAGAAAAAAGAGGAAATACAATTAGAAAAATTTGATTTCTTTTTTATAAGACAAGACCCACCATTTAATATGAATTATCTTTCTAATTGTTATTTATTAGAAATACATAAAAAGAATTTTAAAAAGCCATTTTTCATAAATGACCCTAGCGGGATTAAAAACTTAACTGAGAAAATATTTCCTCTATATTTTCATGAATATATGCCAAAAACCATGATAACTGCAGATAAACTTCAGTTTCTCAAATTTTTAAAGAAATATAAGACTGTTGTTATCAAACCACTTTATTTAAAAGGAGGTGAGGGTATAGAAAAAGTTAGTTGTGACAAATCAAATGCACTTAGAACTTTTAATACGATATTAAGGAATTTCAAATCACCTTTAGTTATCCAAAAGTTTATTGAAAAAGTTGAATTGGGAGATAAAAGAGTTATTTTAATTGATGGACATCCCTATGGAGTTTTAAATAGAGTTCCAAAGAAAGGTGAATTTAAAGCAAACCTTCATTTAGGAGGAAAAGCAGAAAAATCTACTCTGACAAAAAAAGAAAAAGATATTTGCAGGGAACTTAAACCAATATTAAAAAAAAATAATTTATTTCTAGTTGGGATAGATTTAATAGGGGAGAAGTTAACGGAGATTAATGTAACATCTCCAACCGGAATTAATCAAATTAATCTTTTGTATGATTTGGATTTAGCATCAACGGTATGGGAAAAATTAAAAAAAAAAATATAGTATTAGTGACAATGCTATATAATTATAAAAGAAAATAGATTATAAACCTAGTATTTAAGTTATTTTGAATTTCACGACCAGTTATTATTTTTCATTTTTTCTAGCATCTTACGATGTTCCTTGGTTTCTTCAGAAGTTACCATAACATGTGGTAAATCGGTATGATCTATTCTGTGCATTTTTTTCTCTGATTTTGAAAAACCTATTGTTAGATCTAAGTTCTTTTGTTTGCCACCTAAAAGCTCATTATAAACTTCAAGAAGCAAAAATGAGTCAATTAAAGCACCGTGTTTTTCTCTACTGTCAAGGTTTATATCAAACCTCCTACATAATGCATTAAGATTATTTTTACTTCCTGGAAACTTCTTTTTTGCAAGTTCTAGAGTACATAAGGTGTTGTTTCTATCTAATTCCTTCAATGATTTCCTTTTTAATGATTGATTTATCATTGTTAAATCGAATTGTACATTATGTATTATTAGTTGAGATTGATGAATAAAATCTAGTAATTCCTCAACTGAATCGTCAAATGTTGGGAATCTTGAAAGAAGTGAATTATTTAAGCCATGTATTTGTTCTGATTCCTGACTTATAATTATATTTTCGGGTTTGTAATATTTGTGAAACTTCTTTCCAGTAAATACTCCATTAATTAGTTCTATACAACCTACCTCTATAATCCTGTCTTTTTCGAAATCTAACCCTGATGTTTCTGTATCTAGAATTATTTGTCTCATTTATTTTGGTCTCCACTTTAGTTTATCGATGACTGGCTGTATTTGATCTAAAGTGTTATAAAAAATTGATAAATTTCCATTGTTATTTGACTTATGATTTATAGTCACCTTTAAACCAAGTAAATTTGTTAGTTCCCTTTCTAAGCTTTCAATATTTGGATTTGCTGAGCTTTGTTTGGTTTCAGGAAAACCATTTGAATTGCCTCTTAATTCTCTTTTTGCAGCATTAACTATCTTTTCAGTTTGACGAACACTCAATTCTCTATTTAAAACTTCATCAGCAATTGCACTTGCTTTGTCTTCTGGAAGTGTGACTAAGGCTCTTGCATGACCAAACGATATTTGCCCGTTGATTATATACTGCCTAATAACCTTTGGTAAAGATAGTATCCTAAGAACATTTGCTATGTGGCTTCTACTTTTTCCCAAATGTAAAGAAAGTTTTTCTTGTGTATATTCAAATACATTCATCATTGTCCGGTAACCTTCAGCCTCTTCAATTAAATTCAGGTCAGATCTTTGCAGGTTTTCAATCATTGCTACTCCAATGGCTGTCTCGTCGCTAAAGTTTCTTATTATTACTGGTACTTCATGAAGTTTGGCTAATTGAGATGCTCTCCATCTTCTCTCACCAGCAATAATTTCAAAAGAGGTATTTTGCATGTTTAATGGCCTAACCAAAATTGGCTGTAATACTCCATTACTTTTGATAGATTCGGATAATTCCTCTAGTTCTGTTTGATCAAAAACTTTTCTAGGTTGAAATTTACTGGAGACTAGAGATTGGATAGGAATCATTTTCTGATTATTAGTTATCTCCGCTTTCTCTAAACTTAAAAGAGACAATTTACTTCCTTCTTTACTGGATAATTTTGGCATTTGTATTTTCAAAGAGGAGCTCTGTACTTGTTTCTGTACTTTTGATTTGATAACAGATGCAAGCTCTTGATCTTTAGACAATAATGTGGATAGACCCATTCCTAACTTTTTTGTTATTTTATTCTTTTTTGGTTTTGAAATTTTTAATGTATTTGGTGTAGATCTGTCTTTATTCTTTTTATTTATTGTCATTTTTTTCATAATATACCTTTTTGTTTGTATTAGTTCTCAGATAATCCTCCAAAATTTCCTTTTCCTAAAACTTCTGCTGCTAGATTTACATATGCCTCCGATCCAAGACAGGCATGGTCATAAAGAAGAACGGGTTTACCATGGGAAGGTGATTCTGATATTTTAATATTTCTAGGAATTATTGTTTTGTAGACTGCAGGACCCATTACTTCTCTCACATCTTCTTCAACTTGAATGCTTAACTTGTTACGGGTGTCATGCATAGTGAGAAGTATGCCATCAAGATTTAAATTCGAGTTAAGTTCAGAATTAACTTGTTTGATAACTCTTAGGATTTGACTCAATCCTTCTAATGCATAAAATTCACATTGTAAAGGTATCAGAACTTTATCTGACGCAGCTAATGCATTTATTGTTAGGAAACCAAGGCCCGGGGGACAATCAACAATAATAGAAGAGTATTGTACTGGAAGTTTTTCAATTGCATTTTTTAGGATATATTCTTTTTCTACTATGGAGGAAGGTATTTCAGATTCTGCGTTGGCTAAATCAACTCTTGAAGGAACCAGACCCAATCCATTTACTTCTGTTGCTTTTACTGCATCAACCATATCTACTTTTTGAGTTAACACTTCATAAGTCCCTGGCTTTCTTCTGTCTGAAGGTATGGCGAAACCAGTACTTGCATTACCCTGTGGGTCGAGATCTATTACCAAACAAGATTTTCCTGAAATAGATAAGGCTGTTGCAAGATTAACCGCAGTTGTTGTTTTGCCAACTCCTCCCTTTTGATTCACAATTGAAAATACTGTTCTGGTCATTTTAATATTAATCTTTTTAAAATAAGCGTTACCCCGCCTGTTTTATCAAGTATATTATTATTTTTAACAACATTCAGATCGTAGTTCCACTTTTTTTTTATTTGCTCTAATTCGATTTCCCAACTTTTGCCTTTAGGAAGCACTAAAATAGTTTGGGGTTCCATTATATTTTTTGTATATTCAAGAATTATCTTGAGGGGTGCTAAAGCTCGTGCAGTGATGATATCAAACTTTTGATTTAAATTTTCTGCTCTTTCGTCTGTTATTGAAATATCAAGTTTTAGTTTAGCGATAACACTTTCTAAAAAATTAAATTTTTTTTTATTAGATTCAACGAGGGTAAAGTTAAACCTTTTGTTTTTTTCAATGTTTAATATGGCTAAAACTATTCCTGGAAAACCTGCACCTGTCCCAACGTCACAAATTTTAGTAGGCTTGTTGGTTCTTGTGACTGTAGTGCTTTCAATTATTGAAAAGAGTTTGGCTGAATCTGCAAAGTGCCTACACCATATATTCCTCTTACTACTACTACTTATAATATTGTTTTTATAGCCAAACTCTTTTATCATTAAATGATAATTTTCAAGTATGGTTATTGTTTCACGTGAAACATCAAAGTATTTTTTGAAATCTTCTTTATTTTCTAATTGATACACTTATTTTTTTACGAATCTGAGCAAAATGTTTGCAGCTGCTGGGGTCATTCCAGGCAACAATCTTGCCTCTTGTATATTGTTCGGTCGATTAGCCTCTAACACTTCTTTAGCCTCATTTGATAGGCCTGAACATTTTTGATAATTTACATCTTCTCTAATTTTGAGAGATTTGTCTTTTTCTAATTCCCTTATTTCTAATTCTTGTCTATTAGAGTATCTATTGTAAAAAGAATTTGATTTTATTTGTTTCTTTATTGTTGTATTCAGATTTAATTTAGCAAGTTCTGGCCAAATAGCTTGCAATTTTCTCCAAGATGTCTCTTGATAACCCAATACATCGTAGGCGGTTCTTTTTTTTCCGTCTTGATTAATTTTTATTCCGAATTTTGCATAAACTTGAGGTGAAGCTTTAAGCTCATTTAGGAGTTTATTGGCTTTTTTTATTAGCTTTCTTTTATTTAACCAATCATTTTTTCTTTCTTTTTCAGCGGTACCTATTTTTATCGCTAAATCTGTTAGTCTTTCGTCTGCATTGTCGGCTCTTAGTAATATTCTATATTCAGCTCTTGAAGTAAACATTCTGTATGGTTCTATCAATCCTCCTTTGATTAAATCTGACGAAAGCACTCCCAAATATCCAAGAGATCTCGGTATAATAAAGCTTTTTTGATTTTTCAAACTAAGAGATGCGTTAATTCCGGATAACAGACCTTGCGCTGCAGCTTCCTCATACCCGGTTGTACCGTTAATTTGACCTGCTAGATAAAGCCCCTGAATTTTTTTAGATTGAAATGTTTGATCAATTTCAGCGCTGTCTATACAATCGTATTCAATTGAGTAACCGTATTGCTGTATTTTAACATGTTCAAGCCCATTTATTGTTTGCAAAAAGCTTTTTTGCGTAGAAGTAGGCAGAGAAGTCGAAATTCCGTTGGGGTAGACAACCTCACCGCTTATAGTTTCTGGCTCTAAAAAAATCTGATGGCTTTCTTTATCTTGAAATCTATAAATCTTATCCTCGACTGAAGGACAATATCTTGGCCCGTTGGATTTAATACTTCCATCAAAAATTGGAGAATTTTTTAGGTTTTTTCTTATAATCTCATGTGTTTTTTTGTTTGTGTGAGTTATGAAACAAGGGACTTGCTTCTTTTTAAAATTAGTTGTTAGAAATGAAAAGGGTTCTGGCCTTGAATCTCCCTCTTGAATAATACAATCATCATAGTTTATAGAGGCGCCAACTAACCTAGGCGGAGTGCCAGTTTTGAGTCTTATAATCCTAAATTTTTGATTCTTAAAAAAATTTGCAAGTTTTATTGATGGGTCAGAATTCATTCTTCCCGCTGGCCAATTCTTATTTCCTTGATGTATTTTTCCTCTGAGAAAGGTTCCAGTTGTAACTATAAGCGATTTGCATAAAAGTTTTCCTATATTTCGTAGTTCAATTCCTCTAATTTTTTTTGAACTTTTGTTTTTTTCTAATAATATGTCAATTACTTCATCATAAATTAAATCTATATTTTCTTTTTTTATTAATTTTTTAACATTAAGTGAATATTGTTGTCTATCTATCTGAGCTCTTGGCCCTTGGACGGCCGCCCCTCTAGTTTTATTAAGCATGCGGAATTGAATTCCTGATAAATCAGAAGCTTTCCCAATAATACCGCCCATGGCATCTATTTCTCTTATTAAGTGACCTTTTCCAAGGCCTCCCATTGCAGGATTGCAAGATAGTGTTCCGATATCTGATTCTTTAAATGTAATAAGAGCAGTTTTAGCCCCCAATCTAGAACACATGGTTGCTGACTCCACCCCGGCATGTCCTGCTCCAACAACTACGATGTCATAGTATAATTGTTTCACGTGAAACACCTACTTGCCGATACAAAAGTTATTAAATATAGTTTCAAGTTGGTCCTCCGTATTGTGTTTTCCAAAAAGTTCATCTAAATCATCAACCGCATCTCTGAGGTATTTATTGCATATTTCTAAGTTACTAATATCGGCTTGCGCCTTCCCTAAATTTTCATGAATACTCATTAAGCACCTATGATGTCTTAATTCTGAAAAATAGTAATCCTTTTCATTAGTGTCAACTGATAATAAGTTCTTATTGATAAAGTTGTAAATCTTAATCAACATATTGTTTGTTTTGCTTTTTTTTACACATGATATTGAGATACTCTTTAATTTTTTTAATTCTGAAACTTCATTTACCCATTCGTTAAATTTAACTTTTGANTTAANAAGATCGGCTTTATTAAATATAACCACCGTATTTTTTGGNCCTAATTTTATTAAAATTTTCCTCATGCTTTTAATGTTTTCTTTGTTAANAGAGTCNGGNGATAATACTAAAATAAATTTTTGNGTTTTGTTAATTGTTTCGAATGTTTTTTTAATNCCTTTGCTTTCAATTGAATTTTTAGCCATTCTAATTCCTGCNGAATCGATCAGATTAGCTTTGTTNCCAAAAATATCTATAGATTTCTCGGATTGATCAGTAGTAGTCCCTTCTATATTTGAAACAATCATTTTTTCGTCCTGAATAAGAAAGTTAAAAAGCGAAGACTTTCCTACATTAGTTGGCCCAACAATCATTACATTTGTACCATGCATTAAACTGTTTGTTGTATCATAGTTTTCGACAGCTCTTGAAATTTCACTTTTTACGCTTTCAATGTCATCTGATATTAGATTTTTATTATTTTTTTCTACTTCTTCAGAAAATTCAATCTCGGCGTCAATAAATGCCATAGTATTCAGTAATTTTTGTCTCCACATACTTAATTTATTAGAAGAATTCCCAAATATTTGTTTGTTCGCGGCTAATCTTTGGTTTTCTGTTTCAGAATAAATAAGATTGTTAATTCCTTCAAAATATAATGCATTACCTTTATTATTCAGGAGTGCTCTTTTTGAGAATTCGCCTGGATTAGCAAGCCTTAAATCTGGAAGTTTTGATAGAAAATCCGAAATTTTTCTTATTATTGCAATGCTACCATGTACATGAAGCTCTAGCAAATCTTCTCCAGTATATGATCTAGGAGATTTGAAGAAAATAATACAACCTCTATCAATGATTTGCTTTTTATGATCATATATATTCGTATAGTGAACAAACCTGTCACGTAATTTTTTGATTCTGCAATATTTTTTTGCAATTTCTGAGGATTTTGGTCCTGAAATTCTAAAAATAGCGACGGCTGAGCTTCCATATGTTGTAGAAAGCGCAAAAATAGTTTCGTTATGAGATTTAGTCATTTTTATTTAATGTTAGTATTATAAGAAATTTAACAAGTATATCAAAACTAAATAAACTTGTTGATAGCCAAACGAGTATTATTTGGGCATCATTAAAAACAGAGTGAATTTTATATATTAATTTTAATTTTTATGTTAGATTATTCACTTGTGTTACTTAAATTAGGGGGGGTTGCGCTGACAAAACTTTTTATTCTAATTTCATTTTTTATTGCTGACACCGCCATTGCATCTCAAAATAGTGGGGATACAGCCTGGATCTTAACTTCCACCAGCCTTGTTTTATTTATGACTCTACCTGGGTTAGCGTTATTCTACGCCGGTTTAGTTCAATCAAAAAACGTAGTTTCTGTATTATGTCAACATTTTGGCATTGCATCTTTAGTGTCGATTGTTTGGGTAGTTGTTGGGTATTCTTTGGCATTTTCACAAGGTGATTCAGGAATTTTTGGTAATCTTGAAAAAATGTTCCTAAATTTATCCTCCGAATCATTAGTTGGCACTATTCCTGAGGATTTGTTTGCAATGTTTCAGATGACATTTTGTATAATAACTCCAGCTCTAGTGATAGGTGCATATGTGGAAAGGATTAAATTTTCGGTGATTTTAATTTTTTCGTCAATATGGCTGATAACAGTATATTGTCCTGTAGCATATTGGGTTTGGGGCGGTGGTTTTCTGGCACAGATGGGTATAAAAGATTTTGCGGGTGGCTTAGTTGTTCATACCACAGCAGGGTTAGCTGCTCTAGTTATTGCTTTAGTGCTAGGTAAAAGGAAAAACTTTTTAAAAAATACAATTTCTCCACCTCATAGCCCAGTATTAACAATGATAGGCGCTTCAATGTTGTGGGTTGGATGGTTTGGATTTAATGGAGGTTCTGCACTAGCAGCTGATTTAACTGCCTCGAAGGCAATTTTAGTAACACACATAGCTGCGTCTGTGGGAGCTTTTTCGTGGATATTAATTGAATGGTTTAGATTTGGTAAACCTTCTCTGGTGGGTATGGCAACAGGTATGGTTGCAGGACTAGCAACAATAACTCCTGCTTCTGGATTTGTTGGAGTACAAGGGGGCCTGATATTAGGGCTTTCAGGCGGCATTTTGTGCTACATTGCCGTTGATATTATCAGAATCAAATTAAGGATCGATGATAGTCTTGATGTTTTTGCTGTCCATGGTGTGGGAGGGATAATTGGTACAATTTTGTGTTCCTTACTTATGCAAAGTCAATTTGGGGGTGTAGGCTTTGATGAAGGTAAAACAATTATAGATCACCTAAAAATTCAATCCTACGGAGTTTTTGTAACCGCTCTCTGGACGATTGTGGTGACTTTTCTAATTTTGAAAATTATCTCTTTGTTCTTGGATCTTAGGGTAACTGAGGATGAAGAATTGGAGGGACTTGATACTTCTTTACACGGGGAAAGTGGATATAATAACTAAAACTTTCCACAGCCTGTGGATAAATAATATTTCCCTATCATAAAAAGCTAGTAAAAATATAGCTTTTATCATATTATTAACAGTATTAATTTTGTTGTTGATGGAAATGAAACTAGATATTTTAAAAGTTTTTTTTTTGTTTTTTTTTTTTTCTAAAAATCTGATCGCTGCTACCACATTGCCAAGTCAGACTGTACCAAAGGTTTTCGAAGATATTGAAAAAGAAAAAATTCAAAGGCGTGAAGACCGAGATCTCCTAAATGGTTTAGAAAACATTAAAAAAAGGAAAGCACTACAAGAGAAAATTTATGTCATGGTCGAATCGCTCGTAATTATTGCCTCAAAGGAATTACAAAATGTAATAAACTTTGAAACCTACAAAAATCAATTAGTTGGAAAATCAATAAGTATAGATGAATTAAACTTTTTAGCAAATAGGATGACCAAAGATTATCAAACCAAAGATTTTCCATTAGTTAGAGTTATTTTACCCAAGCAAGAGTTAAAACCTGATGGTGCAACTGTTTTTTTTAAAGTTATTGATGGTTTTATAGAAAANATTAATCTTGAAAAGGTCCCTAAAGTTCAGNGAAAAGCTATATTCAGGTANCTAAGGGAATTAAAGGANAAGAAAAATTTAAAAAACTCATTGTTAGAGAAAAAACTGTTATTAGCCAGTCAAGTNGCAGGGTTAGANATTAACACNGCNTTCGCTCAGGGCTCAGTTGAAGGAGCAACTATTTTAGTTGTTGAAGCTAAACATAAATTGATNTCAGGTAGCATTAATTTNAATAATACTCAAAGTGAAGAATTAGGNAGGCAGTTAGGAATTTTACAAACAACTATTAACTCACCTTTTGGANTTGGCGAGGGGCTTACAATGTTCGGNTTAGCGAGGCCTACAATCAAAGGAATGAAAGGTACAGGAAACTCAGTAACAATTAGAGGTGGTGGGTTATCTTTTTCATATCCTTTGGGTGATAATGGTCTTAANACNAACCTTTCATACTCAGAGAGTATGACNCGGCCAGGCGGTGATATTGCATCATTAGGGATTGANTCAAACATGAAGTCAGGTTCACTTGGCATAACTTNTCCACTGCTTCTACGNACAGATTCTTCCTGGATATTAAGAGGNAATATNANTTGGGTTGATGAACTTCAACAAACTAACGCAGCAGGTGTTGATCAAGTCTTNTCTCACGATAGACTTACAAGCTTAAGAATTGGTCTAAGCTATTATGGTTGTCCTAGCGGTTGTATTTACTTTGATTCTGAACTATCTCGGGGACTTGATATTGCATCAAGATCAGCCAGTGAGGCAGTTGATATTCCATTATCTAGGACATCAGGAACATCTCAATATCATCATTTTAGAGTTAATTCATNCTACTCATTTTACGTANTTTCTAGTTANTTGATGAAGATAGGTTTTGGGGGACAATACACNGATGACGCTTTGTTAAATTCTGAGCAGTCNACAGTNATTGGAATGGATAGNNTAAGNGCTTTAACCTCTGGAGCTATTTCAGGAGANAAAATTTGGTATATCAGAGGTGAGATGAACAGAAATTTTTCACTATCTAATAATTTTTCAATCACCCCTTACATTTACTCTGCAATGGGAGTTGCTTATCTAAATAGGCCAACTGCTGTGGAAAACAAGGAAACAGCCGCAAAATCGGCTGGTGTTGGCCTTCAACTAAATAACTTTAATGATAATTTTAATTTTGATAAAAATATAACTGCAAAAATAGAATATTCAAAAACAATTGCTACCGATAAAATTGAGATTCTCTCAGATGTAAGATTGAACAAACATCACTTAATGTTAATGCTAAATATGGCCTTCTAAAAAAATAAAAAAAAGAGTTGTTTTGTCGTTGAATTAGGATGAAGATAAAAATGATTTTACCTTTTAGAAAGACTAGAGGAAATGATTCTAAAGAAAAACAAATTTAATTCCTTTATAGTTGGAACTTTATGCAGTGTTGTGTCATTAAGCCCAGGTATTTCTGCAATAGCTGCAGACATGCCAACTGCTGGTTCCGTCCAAAACGGAAGTGTTGAAATAGCCTCAATAAATCCAAATCATATGGTCATAAACCAAAGAAGTCATAATTCTGTCATCCATTGGGATTCGTTTTCAGTTCATTCCAAAGGAGTTGTGGACTTTAATATGCCATCATCAAGTTCTTCATCACTGAACAGGGTGTTAGGAACAACACCCTCAAACATAGCTGGGCAGATTAATTCGAATGGAAATGTAATTCTTGTNAACCCAAATGGTGTNTTTTTGACCAANTCAGGTGCTGTTAGAAGTAATTCATTCACTGCATCAAGTTTAGATATTAAAACNGGTGANTTTTTAGAAGGTAGACATAANTTTTACAAGAACAAAACATCTAAAGGAGTAGAGAATCATGGGAANGTTGANGTNNATACCTNTGGGCATGCNGCACTANTAGGTAATTATGCTTCAAACNAGGGAATAATAGTNGCAAAATATGGAAAAATCTTTATNGGAGCTGGAGAACAAATAACTTTAGATTTTTCAGGTAATGGTTTAATGAAAGTAANAGTGCCGACAAGGGAACTTTCAANCATCACAGATATAAATGGANANACATTAGAGAGTTTAGTTNCCAATAATGGTTCATTAATTGCTGAAGGTGGATATATTCAATTATCCGCAAAAACAGCAGAAAACTTAATGCTTGGAGCAGTAAATGTNGGTTCATCAGGCATTATATCAACAGCAAGTNTAGATCATCNAACAGGTAATGTGGTTATTGGTGGAGATGATAACAATTTTGTTAATATTGAAGGAAATATTGA
Organism: Pelagibacteraceae bacterium TMED65; assembly: GCA_002167215.1. The sequence continues at coordinate 11,378 of NHDS01000023.1, read as the reverse complement.
TATATCNAGNATAAACCCATCGACACCATCTGGNGCNCTNACNATTACTGGTACTAATGTNTATTANGGAGGTGAAACCAATGCTAGCGGCTCAAATGGTGGTAAAATTTCTGCCAATGCAAAAAANATGCTTGTTCTTNANAGTTCTATAGTTGCTAAGGGATTACANGAAAATGGTGGCAANTTAATNGTCGTTTCAGAGGATGTATTGTTATCCACAACACAAACAAATGCTAATATGTCTGGTTCTATTAATGGTGGATCTATAAAATTGCATGCAGACAGTCACAATCTTGTTGCTGGCACGTTTAAAGCAGATGGGGGTTCAGGTCAAGGAGGCAATCTTGACTTTGCTGGTCAGAATGTAGGGNTGTCTGCAGCGGATATTTCAGCCAAAGGATCATCTCAAGGNGGGAAAGTAAGAATTGGCGGTGAATATTTNGGTGGTCAACAGTTATCTNCNGTTAGTCAGAAAGAATATGATGGATTTATAAATCGTTTTGATAANCAAAATGAAGTTATTAATGCTCAAAAGACAATTGTNGANTANGACGTTAACATAAATATCTCNAGTGNCTTAGGTCAAGGTGGGACTGCNGTTGTTTGGTCAGACGAAACCACTGACTTTATGGGTTCAATTGATGCNAATGGTTATTTAAGTGCNGATAACNNNTGGATTACTGAGGCCTCAAACAATAAAGAAAAAGGCGGTTTTATTGAAATNTCATCAAAAAATCTTTTGAGAACAGTTAATTTAGACNNTATAAGTGTNGATTNTGGTACTTTACTNTTAGATCCTAAGAATATNACNGTNGATGCTAGTGGTTCNTCNGGAGGTTCTTTGGATAATGGATTAAGAGCNCAAGTATATTATAACTATTTTAACGATAGCTTTAGTTATTTTGGAACTGTTGGTGGTAGAACCCAAGATTCTAGGTCATCAGTGAGAAACAGATTTAGCAGNGATTTTAGTAAAATTGATTACATAACACCAGGTAGAAACTTTGCTGAGAGATACTCNGCAGAATGGAGAGGTTTTTTTAAACCTAACCAAACAGGCACACACAGATTTTATACCTNCAGTGATGATTCAAGTTGGGCGTGGTTATTTACACAAGGTTNCAACAATGTTGATTCTTGGTCAGATTTTATNAGTGTAAGAAATACNTCTAATAGGTTGGTTGATAATAGAGGGGCTCATGGAATGAGAATACGCTACAGTAGCAATGTTACATTACAAGCTGATACTTATTATCCACTTTTAATTTATTTCGGTGAAAGAACAGGTGGTGATAGAATTGATTTTGGATGGCAAGGTCCAGGCCAAGGTTGGACTACTAATTTAAGTGGTGTCGCTTATCATAATAATAATGAATTCACNACCGGATCATTTNCAGGAGCTACTGGAACTGCTGGCATTGAAACAGTNAATTCATTTTCAACNGATTCAACTANTTCAAATGCGATTGGGAGTGGAACCATNCAGGATTTATTGCAAGCAGGNACCGATGTTTATTTAAGAGCTAATCAGGATATNANAGTTTCGAATGCAATTANCGTCAGTGGGAGTTCAGGNGGAGATTTATCACTTCTGGCTGGNCGTGATATTACTATAAATTCGAANATAACAACAGCTAATGGAGATCTTACTCTTCGTGCTAATACATCTACATCGTATGGAGTTGTAGACTCACAGAGAGGTAGTGGAACAGCAGATATAAGTAACAATGCCACAATTAACGCTGGAAGTGGAACTGTAACGGCTATAATAGATGGTGGCGCCGGTCTAACGAATGACCAGCCGGGTAANATTTCATTAGGTACGATTACTGCTGGAGCGATAAATGNAGCNGGTGANNCANCTATNGGNACNATNACNGGTACTAANTTGACAGCAGCAAATAATAGCGGAACGACGATAAGTCTTTCTGGTTATGAGATAGGCGCAATNCCNTCAATTAATACGCAGAATGATAATAGTAATTGGAGAGTAACAAGNTTTAATTCTTCATCGGATAACGNCTTTAGTAACNTACCATCAGCAGATTTCATTCAATACNATTATTCTAATGGTAANNCAATAAGTGGTTCNGGGGATGGGATATTAACAGGTTATNATCCAGGAGTGCTAACAAAGACGTATAGCAANATNACTGGTACTAATCAAAAAGTCACNAAAGTTTATGATGGAACAACTTCAACTTCTTCTTCTACNTTTGGAAANGTAACGNTAACCTCTGCAAATGGNCTTTCAAGTAATGTAAACGTCGCATTGAGTAATAAAACNTACACTTACGGTNCAAAAGATTCAGGTAATTCAAATGTAGTTAGAGCANATTCAGCCTATACTATAACNTCAGCAAGNCATAGTANACATGGAAATGTTTATGGACTTGCTGCGANTTCAACANCAAAAACAATTAATAATGCTCAGATTTNACCAAAACCTATAAGTTTGACAGGAACACGAAATTATGATGGTACAACTATTGTANATTCTACAGATTTAACGGTAGGAAACTTTGTTGATAAAGAAACGCTTATTCTTTCTGGAACCGGTTCATTGTCTTCAGCAAACACTCAATCAAATTCNAGTTTAGCTTCAACAGCNAGCCTNTCNCTNGCTGATGGNTCTAATGGAGGNGTGGNAAGTAACTATACTTTAACAGGNGGCCAACATAGNGTNACCGTTACAAAAAAACCAATTAAACTNAGTGGGTCAAGAAAAATTAACAGAATTAATAGAAATATTAAACTCTCTTCAGGTCAATTAAGGATNGGAAATCAATTTAAAGAAGATGATGTTAAGCTTNNNGGAAGCACCAANGTTANNGTGACTAGTGAAGGCNTAAATAAAATTGGTACNGATGGNTTAANACTAGTNGGTAAAGATGCGNCNAACTATACACTACTGGGTGAAACGCATGAGTTTTTATTTGAATTGAAAGCAAAATTTAAAGCTTTNAGGAATATTGAAAATAAAATAGCAGAANTGTCGAAATCAGGAAAAAAAGTTATTACNGGNGCAACTCAAGCTATTCCAAAAGTGGTAGCAATGTCATCAACTCCNGGTGCTAGTCCGNGAGCAAGCGGGCCAGTTAGCGGAGGTTCATCANGTGGAGGATCTTCAGGAGCCAACTCTAGTGCAGGNTCNTCANNTGGAGGTGATGGAGCNTCAGGAGATTCTTCAACTGAAGAGTAGAACAGAAATTTACAATTATAAAATCAGTNTTGTGGATAAGTAACTNACGNTTCAAAAAAAAACNTTGTAAAACCANGTTATTTATGCCATTATCCACAGGCTTGGAAAATTAAATTAGACTTGTGATTGATGGGNCNTTTTGTCAACATATTACAAAATCATTTCTTTCGATATTTCAATATTGAGGGCATGATTTTTCATTTTTTTCTCACGTTTGTTGTGAGCCTATACTTTGTGTCTAATTTAGAGGCAGCAACACCACGAACGCCTAGTCAGGCATTACCAAAAATGTTTCAAAAATCCCCTGCTACAAACTACTATGACATGAAAAGACAGCAGGAAATAATTCCAGAAATTCCTCAAATAAATATCCAACAGCAAGAAGATACAGGAATAAAAATAACTCCCGAGACATTAATTATTCTAGCACCACAAGAATTACAAAAAATCATATCTATTGATAAATATCAAAAGAAAATAATAGGAAAGGAACAAAGTGTATCAGATTTATATGAATTGGCTCTGGAAATTGAAAAAGATTATAATGATAGAGGATTTCCACTTGTTAGGGTAGTTCTACCTACGCAAGAGCTTGAACCAGAACAAGCAACCGTTTTTATCAAAGTAATAGATGGCTTCATAGAACAACTGGATCTTTCAAAAGTGCCGACCTTACAGTTAAGAAGGATATACTCATATTTGAAACCCCTAATAAATCAAAAATCTCTTAAATTTTCTAAAATAGAACGGCAACTTTTGCTGGCAGGAAATACAGCTGGCTTAACGCTAACTAGCACATTACAAGCTGGAAAAAACGAGGGAGGAACAATTTTAGCAATTGAAAGCAAACATAGGTTGATTAATGGGGGAGTTACGTTTGATAATAGTCAAAGCGAGGAGCTAGGCAGGCAACAGGGACAGATACGAGCAGTTATAAATTCTCCAATAGGGCTTGGTGAAACAATTTCACTTTTTGGTCTAGCAAGACCGACGATTAAAGGAATGAAGGGTACGGGAGGTGACGTTCCAATCAGAGCAGGCGGACTAGCTTTATCTGTTCCGGTTGGAAATGATGGGCTGACTGCAGGTTTGTCTTATATGGAGAGCATGACAAGGCCTGGTGGAGATGCAAGAGATTTAGGTTTAGAGGCTAATATGAAGTCAGGAACGGCTACATTGTCATACCCATTGGTATACAAAAGAGATAAAGCAATATTTTTTAGGGGAACCGTAAGTTGGACAGATGAAATTCAACAAACTAATGTTGGTGGAGAGGATNAGGATTTAAGTCACGATAGAGTTACCGCTTTAAGATTNGGANCAAGCATTAATCGATGTAAAGNAGGTTGTCTNGGAATCGATTTTGAAGNGTCAAANGGNGTTGACATAGCAGCGCGTTCANTGGGTGATNTNGGCGAGGGAACTCCTCTTTCAAGGGCAAGTGGAAAAAGTAATTTTNCACATTTTAANNTAGATACGACNTATTCAGTNGCACTNGCTGATGATTTTCAGTTTAAAACAAATCTTGGAGGTCAGCTTGCATTTGATGATCTATTGAATTCTGAACAATCTGGAATAACAGGTCCCGACAAACTTAGTGGCTTCACCTCTGGAGCAATTTCCGGTGACGAAAGTTGGTATTTCAGGGGGCAATTAAACAAAAACTACAATCTAAGTAATAAGCTGAATATTTCTCCTTACGTTTATGGAGCCGCCGGAGTTGCTTACGTGCTAACTCCAACAGCGGTGGAGAACAGGGCAACAGCAGCAAAATCAATTGGTTTAGGAGTTAGAGTTGATAGTATTGATGAGTACTTTTTTAACAAAAACATTAGTGCAAAAGTTGAGATCTCAAAAAACTGGGCGACTGGTGTTTTAGAGGATATCTCAGATGTGAGGTTAAACAAACAGCATTTATTGGTTAATTTAGCAATGACTTTTTAGGATTAGAGAAATTGCAAATAAATATGACTTTGGAGGAAATTGTCATAGCAGTTAAAGGAAAAATTAAAAACACGGGGGTTTTAAAAGGACTATTCTTTGGATTGGTCTTAAATTTCACTATTTCTCCCTATAGTTTAGCGAATGACATGCCTGTGGGTGCAGAGGTTCAGTCAGGAAATGTAAAAATTTCAGGGCCCACGCAGGACCACATGGTTATTGATCAATCTTCAAATAAATCTATTATCAACTGGAATGGATTTTCTATCCATAAAAATGGCCGAGTTGACTTCAACATGCCATCTTCGAGCTCGTCTTCATTAAATAGAGTTACTGGCTCTACTCCGTCAACCATTGCAGGTCAACTAAACTCAAATGGAAAAGTTTTAATTATAAATCCAAATGGAGTTATGATTACCAAAGAAGGTGTTGTTAANACTGGATCTTTTACAGCATCAACGCTAGATATTAAAAATGAAGATTTCCTAAATAATAAATTCAAATTTACTGGCAACGGTTCATCAAAAAGTGTCAACAATAAGGGTAAAATTATAATTGGGAGTGGCGGTAGCGCAGCCCTTTTAGGAGGACAAATCTCTAATTCAGGTGTAGTAAGTGCTAAGCTAGGAAAGATAGCTTTGGGAGCAGGAGAGAAAATTACATTAGATTTTGTTGGAGATGGTCTTATGAGTGTTACAGTACCCTCAAACAAACTCAGCGTTGTCAAGGATATCAATGGAAAAACCTTAAAGAGCATTATTTCAAACTCAGGAAAGCTAGAGGCTAATGGAGGAATCATTAAATTGTCNGCTGCAACNGCTAAANATTTATCTAGGGCTTCAGTAAATATTGGATCGTCAGGAATGATTGTGGCTCGAAGTGTAAATGAAAAGAGTGGAAAAGTAGTAATAGGTAGTCCNATTGAGGATAATATNAAAATNGCAGGNAANATTGACGTTTCAGGNCACAAATCACACAGCCCTTCAGGTACAGTTANTGTAAGGGGTCGTTCAGTATCCCATTCTGGGAAGATTTTTGCNAAAGGTCGATCTGGNGGAAAGGTCAACATAATNTCAAAAGACTCTATAAAACTAAATGGATCANTTTTAGCGCAAGGAANTATAGATAAAGGTGGTTCAGTTATTTTTATGTCTGAGAAAAGCATAAATTCAACGCCAAAAGTTGTTGTTGATGTTTCGGCGCCAAATAAGGCTGGTGAGATAAGATCTTTAGCAAAAACTACTAACACCTCATCAGGATTATTTAAAGCTAATTCTAGCGCAGGAAAAGGAGGAAAAATTGATTTAACTGGAAATAGCGTTCAAATTTCTAAATCAGAGATATCCGCAACCGGAAATAAAATGGGAGGAAAAGTAAGAATAGGTGGCGAGTATCTTGGAGGTAAAAAATTAACCAATACGGATAATAAAAATAAACAAGGATTTGTAACCCGCTTTGGCGACCAACCATTAATCCAAAATGCCAAGCAAACTGTCGTCACAGCGGATACAAATATTGATGTTTCTAGTAAGGAAGGTCAAGGTGGTACGACTGTAGTGTGGTCAGACCAAATGACTGATTTTAATGGGAAAATCAATGCAAAAGGTGCAGAAACCACAGCCTTGAAAGTAGACAATGGTGTTGGAAATATCTTGAATTCGTCTTTAGACCCTCCACATGAGACGATAAAATATAAATCTCTACTCGTTGAATCAATTGTTGACCCTCCTCCGAAGCAAATTGTTCAGCTAAGTCAAAACCAAATTAAATCTGAGGTGGATCCTCCTCCCCCAACGATTTTTGACAAAGGTGGAGGCTTTGTAGAGATTTCATCGAAAGATTACCTTAAAAGAGCCAACATTGAAGGTGTGGTTCTTAACGGTGGAACTTTGCTTCTTGATCCTAGGTTTATAATCGTTAATTCCTCTGGCACTAGAACAATATCAGATGTTTCCAGTTTTGGTAACGGAAGTAATTCTACTTACTATATAAATTCGTCAACTATTTCCAACGCTCTAACTGCCGGAACAAACGTTGTACTTCAAGCAAACCGTGATATCACGATATCTAGTGCCATAACAGCTGGTGGNTCTTCAGGTGGAGATTTAACAATGCAAGCTGGAAGAAGAATTAATATTAATCAAAATATAACAACAGCAAATGGAGACCTTATTTTAGAAGCAAACCACGGTTCAGCAAGCAACACTGGTTCAGGAAATAGGTTTATATCAGGAAGTGGTGATTTAANTGTTGGGACTGGTTCAATAACAGTCTCTATGNTGAGTGGTTCCTCAAGTTATTCACAATCNATAAGTCCAAGTGGTGATATGAGTGCCAATACCATTACANTNAATGCGTCNAATAACGCNAACCAAGGAAATATAACTTTAAATGGTACTTTAACNGCATCGAATACGATTTCTGTAACAAANAGTGNGACATCATCNCAATCGTTTAGTGCAGGNACACTAATAGCAAATGCTGTGTCAAATCCTTTAACTGTAATTAGTCCGCAGCTAGGNTCTATTTCTTCAATTAGCACCCCAAATGGTNATTGGAAATTAAGACAAACACGAAATGCAGATGTAAGTGTAAANAANNTTCCNGCTGCTAATTTTGTACAGTACGCTTATTCGGGNGGCTCAATTTCAGGTTCAGGTAATGCCNTTTTAAGTGCTTATGATCCAGGAACGATTACAAAAACATTTGGAAATGTAGGAGGTGGAACGCACCAAGTTAGGAAAACATACGATGGAACAAACTCCACATCAGCTGCAACTTTTGGCTCGGATAGTTTGAATGATCCGGTACATGTAAATTTAAATCTTAGCTCACCAACATTTACATACTCACAAACCAATGTAGGCACAAGTTTGACGGTAACAGCTAATGCTGCTTACACAATCAACCCAGTCCACTCTAGGCATGGAACAGTTCATGGTCTAGCTACAAGCGGTTCAGCCCAAACTCTTACAGGAAGAATTAACACAAAAGATGTAGTTATCAGGGGTCAGCGGTTTTACGATGCAACAACAAATATGTATCCTGGTGACTTTAGTGTCCAAAGTGGATTGATAGGAAGTGAGACACTTACATTTGGTGGAAGTAACGACACATTTTCTACTATGGTGGCTGATGAATCTGGATTTACTTCAGTTTCATTAAGTAATGTTATACTAGCTGATGGATCAAACGGAGGTCTAGCAGCAAACTACAATCTTTCATCTGCAGATTTTCAAATTCAAAAAAGACCACTAGCTGTTCAGGTTCAACGTCAGTATGATGGGGCTGCGACGTTTAGCTCAACTGATGACGTTTTTTTCGAATTCCAAACAATGTCTAGTCCACCAAGTAATCTAGTTGGGCGAACAGGAGTAGGTCTAGAAACGCTCAGCTTAACTGGAACAGGAACTACTTCTGGATCAGCGTCTAACGCCGGTTCATATGATGTGTCTGGATTTACACTGGCAGATGGCACAGCCGCATCAAGTAACTATGTAATTACCGGTAATGTAAGAGGTGTAATTCAACAGAGAATCTTGGATTTGGATGGCGCTCGGGCAGACAATAGTACAAATTCTATAGCTGCTTCAGCAATGACATTGAGTAATCTGGTAGGGTCGGAAACTCTTACTTTAGGAGGAAATGGAGTCGCATCTCAGTCAACACCAGGCAGTAATTTGTCATTTACAGATATTAGTGGGTTCACTCTAAGTAATAATTCTGGGGCTGCAAGCAACTATACTCTTACTGGCGGCACACACACTGTAGATATCACGGCTACAACTCCATACATTACTGGTACAAAGGTATACGACGGGGCACTAACAGTATCAGGAACCTTACTTTCTTTTGTAGATCCTAGTAACTTAAGTGCCTCTGTCTCTATAACAGGTTCTGGCACGGCTTCTTCGAAGAATGTAGCTAATGGAGTAACTATAACACAAGGAAATTTGGGGACATTAGCGCTTAGCGGAGCAGACGCAGGATCTTACAACATTAATACAATCGCACTAAACAATCTATTAACAGTTGATATAGCCAAAAAGTCAGTCAACTTAACTGGATCTCGAAATTATAATGGAACCAAAACGGTTAATTCGAGCATTATATCATCAGTTGGAGGTGTAATAGGTAGTGAAACTTTAACGGTGTCAGGTTCAGGCACTCTAAATTTAGCAGGTGCTGGTGCAAGAACAATTGCTAGTGAAGGAACATTAGCCTTGGGAAATGGGACAAATGGAGGACTAGGAGCAAATTATAAAATAGACGGAGGAACTCACACTGTAACAATTAATCCAAAACCTGTAACCATTTCAGGAACCAAGCAGTATGATGGAGATACTGTGGTTCACTCTAACTCAACAGAGGCACAAATAAATCTTGGAGTTGTTGGAGAAAGTTTACTTTGGACTGGAAATGGAATTTCTGCATCTGCAAATGTAGGAACCCAAAATGTAGCCACAGGCACATGGGCATTGGCTGATCAGGTGAGTGCAGCATCAAATTATACATTTTCCGGTGCATCTATGACTATTGATATAACCCCAAGACCAGTGCGCTTAACTGGAACACGTCAATATGACGGAACAACGGATGTTGACGGGAGTACTATTGCCTCTTACACGGCTCAAGGGACGTTTTCAAATGGAGGTAGCTCTGACATTTTTAATACTTCTGGTAGTTTTAGTTCTGGTCAACTTGTTTTATCAAATGGGACTCGAGAAACTTTAACAACATCAGGCACAGGAACATCTGATAGCAAAGATGCTGGGGTTGCATCAACAATTAACAGTAATGGTTCAGGATTATCGTTAGTTAATGGTACTAATGGCGGTCTGGCTGCAAACTATACACTTACATTACCTTCAGGCTCTCATGGTTATTCAATAACTCCAAAAGTTCTAGGGCTTAGTGGGAGTAAGGTCTACGATGGAGGTTCTGTTGTTCTCGCATCTGAATTACCAACAATTTCTGGGCTTATTGGCTCAGAAACCGTTGTGACCGGCAACCAAACAACTACCTCAACTAGCCTTTCAACTGGTGCGAGAAAGAATGTGGCCAATAACGTCGCAGTACAATCAAATGCATCTGGTATAACAGTTTCTAACGGTTCGAACGGTGGTTTGGCTGCTAATTACACCCTTACAGGTGGAACTCATCAAGTTAACATTACAAAAGCGGTAGTATCAGTTGCTTTGTCTCGTCAATATGATGGATCAACAAATGCCTCATCTAATGCAACTGATTCTAACACCAGTGAGACATTTAGTGGTCTTGTAGGCTCAGAAACACTCACACTTTCAGGGCAAGGGTCTGTATCCAGTAAAAATTATTCAGCAAGTACTCAAGCAGTTACACTTGGATCGCTAGCAATTGGAGATCAATCAGGTGCAACGGTATCAAGCGGTGGACTCGCATCGAATTATAATTTTACTTCCGCAACATTAGCAATTAACAAGAAAGTCTTAAATAGTAATAGTTCTCGAGTTTATAATGCAACCACGACAGTAGCCGCTTCAGATATTTCACTTACAAACCAAATATCTGGTGAGACTTTGGTCAAAGGCAATACAGCAGCGACGTCTAGTGCAAATGCAGGTACTTACTCGATTTCAAATTTATCCGGTATTACGATTAGTGATGAAGCTGGTGCAAGCGCTTCGAGTGGAGCTTTGGCATCAAACTATACACTAACAGGTGGAACGCATAGTTTTACTATTAATCGCAAATCAGTTGATATAGCAGGCTCAAGGCAATATGATGGTTCTACGAATATAGTAGCATCTGATATAACAGGAATAACCGATACGGTTAATTCCGAAACACTTTCTATGGCTGGTGGTTTTGGAACTGCATCATCTGCAAATGTAGGCACATATAATCTAACGGATACATCGGCGGGTTCGTTAACATTGGGTAATGGAGTTGGTGGATCTGCAGGGCTAGCAGCAAATTATACTCTTACCGGAGGTTCACAGACATATACAATAACTAAAAAAGTACTAACCTCAGCAGGATCTAAGGCTTATGATGCAAACACAGATGCAATAGCATCAAGTATCTCGTTTGCCAATCTAATTGGTAGTGAAACGTTAAATAAATCAGGTACAGCATCGACGAGTTCAGCGAACGCTGGCAGTTACACGATCAGTAATTTAACTGGAGTCAGTATAGCTGATGGTACGAACGGAGGCTTAGCGTCCAACTATACCCTAACAGGAGGTACGCATAA
>NHDS01000022.1 GCA_002167215.1 Pelagibacteraceae bacterium TMED65 | reverse complement strand
TTTTTTAAAAAAAACCCATTTAGTTTTGCTTTAATCAAATTAAATTTATGATTTAGTTCTCTATATTCTCTTAGTATTTGTTTCTCAGAATTTAGTTTAATATTTTTTATTCTTTCAACAGAAAGTGGGTGAGTTAAGAAATATGGGTTTATTTTCTTTATTTTTTCATTTCTTTGAAGTTGTTCAAAAACATTGATTAATCCTTGCAAAGAAAAACCACTTTTTTTTAGTAATCTTATTGCCGTTTGATCAGCTAAAGATTCTTGATTTCTTGAAAATGAGAGTAACCTTGCATTACTTAGTTGTTGACTTCCCATCAATAAAGCTGAACCCGCTTCATATGCTCCACCTGCAATCGCACCCACAGCCAATATAGATGATAATACGCTTATGGCAGTAGTCTTTTGCATTTCTAATTGCCTTTTTTGAAAGTGGCCGCCCATAACATGCCCTATTTCATGTGAAATAACACCTGCAATATCATCAATACTTTTACTTTTTAATAATAATTCTGTTGTAAAAAAAAACTTTCTATCCGGTGTTACAAAAGCATTAATATATTTCTGATTATCAACAAAGAAAGTTAAATTATCTTTTTCTAGCTCAGTATCCTCAGTTAAAATATTACTTATTTCTTTTAAAAAATTCTCTACCTCGGCATCTCTTATAATTTTAATAGAGTTAGCATATGCAGGGGAAAAAAAACTCAGAATTAAAAAAGTTATTAGTATTCTCATAAAAATTAGTTTAATTTAAATTCCCAATGAGTAACAGAATATATCTTCCATCATCAAGGTCTAATATTGATTCTTTTTATGTTATGGATTTATTATACAATGCTAATAAGTTAGAAGCGAACGGTAAAAAAATTTATCATCTAGAGTTAGGTGAACCACAACCAAAAACACCAAGAAAAGTTCTTGATGAAGCTTCTAGATTATCAAAATTAGAATTACCAGGATATACCCCCTCAAATGGTATCGAGAGTTTAAGATCAAAAATTTCAGAATATTATAATATTGAATACAACCTTAAGATCGATAAAGATCAGATTTTTATAACCACAGGTTCATCGGGTGCATTTTTGCTTACTTTTTTATCCATTTTTGATGCTGGTTCAAAAGTTGGAATTTTTAATCCAGTTTATCCTGCCTACAGAAACATTCTGAAATGCTTAGATATTGAAGTCGTGGAACTAGAGCCAAAATTAAATATGATTAATAAAATTGATATAAAATCAATGGAAAATCAAAAAATTGATGGACTTATAATATCTAATCCTAATAATCCAAATGGGCAGACTTTTTCTAACGATGAATTGAAATATATTTATGATTATTGTGAAAAAAAAAAGATAAGATTAATATCTGATGAAATTTATCATAAAATTGAATATGAAAAAAATGTTAGTTCAATTTTAAACATTGGAATGAATGCTATTGTCGTTAATAGTTTTTCAAAGTATTTTTGTATGCCTGGGTGGAGATTAGGATGGGTTATAATTCCAGAGTTTTTAAAACAAAATTTTCTAAAACTATCTCAAAATCTTTTTATTTCCTCAGGTAACATTGCTCAATATTCAGCACTAAAAGTTTTTGAATGCAAGGATGATTTGAAAACTTTAGTTGATGAATACCATAAAACAAGAAATTTTATCTATAAAATTCTTAAAGAAGTTGCAGTGATAGATTTTGAGGTCCCTAAAGGAGCTTTTTATTATTATTTGGATATTTCAAAAACTGGTATGAACTCATTCAAGTTTGTTGATAAGTTGATGCATGATACTGGAGTTGTATTAACTCCAGGAAAGGATTTTGACAAGAGCCATGGTGAAAAAACTGTAAGACTTTCCTTTTCATCAAAGTCTGAAATAGTTTCGGAGGCTATGGAGCTTTTATATAGGTGGTTAAGAAAAAATTACTGATTCCACCAGCCTTGTCTTTTTTCCTCTTTTTTACTTTCATTTTTGGGGAGAATATTAATTTTGTCTAATTTTTTACTTTTGATTTTCTCGTTTGCTTTTATTTTTATTAATTTTTCATTATCTAAATCATTTGCCTTAGCTCTATAGCTTACTCTTTTTTTTGTTAAAATATTTTCTTTATCTAAATTATTATCTTCTTTTTTTTCAAATTTTGTTTTTGAAACTTTTAAATAATCTAAAAAATTATCTATGTTGTTTTTTTCGTGACAATTTTTAAATAGAACTTCTGTTGCTGAACAAATCAAAAATTCATTTTCATTTAAATTTGGATAATAAACAACAGAAACCTTTTTTGAGAATGGAGTGGATGAAACATTCATTTTATCAAAAAATACATTAGACAAATTTTTTCCTACTAAAAGAAAAAGATTCTTGTAAATCGGGTTGTACGCAAACTCGTTACAAACTTTTATCAGTTGTTCAAATAAGAAATTTGTTGATGTAATGCTTCCATATCCGTTACAGATATGACATCTGGATGACATTACTGTGTCTGTAGTTACTTTGAGTCTTTGTCTGGATAACTCTAATAAACCAAAATTACTAATTCTTCCTATTTGTACTCTGGCTCTATCTTCTTTGACACACTCTTTTAATTTCTTTTCTACTTTAAAATTATGCCCCCTGTCCAACATATCGATAAAATCAATGACGATCAGTCCGGCAAGGTCTCTAATTTTAAGCTGCCTGCTGATTTCTTCTGCAGCTTCAAGATTAGTTTTGAAAGCAGTATCCTCAATATTTCTTTGTTTGGTATATTTTCCTGAATTTATATCAATAGAAACTAATGCTTCTGTTTGATTGATTACTAGATATCCTCCTGATTTTAAATTCACTGTAGGGTTGTTAATATCAATTATTTTTTTTTCCAAACCAAAATTTGAAAATAAAGGTTTTTTATCGTTGTATAATTTAATTGATTTAACGCAGTTTGGCATAAACTGTTTAATAATGTCTCTAGATTTTTTTAAGGTTGATTTTTCATTTATTAAGACTTCACTATAAGACAAATCGTAATAATCTCTTAAGCATCTTTTTATAATATTATCCTCTTCATGAATCAAACAGGGAGCATTAGATTTAATCGTTTTTGTGGTAATTTCTGTCCACAATTTAATTAAAGAGTTGTAATCTCTTTTAATTTCCTTAACACCCATAATTTCGCCTGCCGTTCTGATTATAACTCCCATCCCTTTTTTTATATTTAGTTTATTCAACATTTCCTTTAGTTTTTTTCTTGATTTTATATCTTCAACTTTTCTTGATACTCCGCCTCCTTTATTTGTGTTAGGTATTAGAACACAATATTTACCTGCTAATGATAATCTAGTTGTGACTGCAGCTCCTTTATTTCCTCTCTCTTCTTTAACAACCTGAATAAGAATAACTTGATTGCTTTTGATTACCTCTTGTATGCTATATTTTCTATGAAAAATAACCTGAGATTTTTTTTGTATTGGTTTAAATCTTTTTTTTTTCTTAATTTTTTGATGAGGAAATTCATCTATAGGTTTATAATTAAAGAAATCAAAAACTTTTGATAAAAATCCATTTTGATCTGATAATGTTTTGTTCTCCTGATTATTCTGATTGCTTATAAATTCTTCCTCCTCCTCTTCATCTTCTTCAATTGGAATTGAATTTGACGCTTCAAGTTCCTGTTGAAGTAATTTTTTTTTATCAGCTGTTGGTATTTTAAAATAATCAGGATGAATTTCATTGTATGCTAAAAAACCATGTTTATTACCACCGTAATCTACAAAAGCTGCTTGTAGTGATGGCTCGACACGGACAATTTTTGCTAAGTAAATATTCCCTTTAATTCTATCATTTTTAACTTTTTCAGACTCATAATCTATTAGACTATTCTCCTGAACCATGGCAACTCTGATCATATCTCTTTGAGCTGCGTCTATTAACATTTTCTTCTTCATTTGAAATCCTTGTATAATAATAATGTGTAATCAATAACCTAATAATATACTAAAAAAATAAAAAAAAAATCGAAGATGTTGATTTTTTAGAAAAAAAAACACTATATTTAGTATAACTAACTACTTTTATAGTATAATTAACTATTTTTTTAAATTGATTAACTTATTTAAACTCATTCTTCTCTTAATTGTCTATTGTAATCAAGCATATTCTGATGAATTAGTAAATTTAAGATTTGGATCAAATGAAGAAAAAAAGAGGATAGTTTTAGATTTAAATAAGGACCTTTCCTTTAACCATAAAACTTTCGAAGATAAGATTGAAATAAGTTTCAAGAAAAAAATTAAAATAAACAAAAAAATAAGTACGAGAGATAATCTTAAGTCAATTTTTTTTGAAGAAAATAAAAATAATTTAGTATTAATATTTAATAAAAAAATCTTTAATACGAATATATATTTATTGAAGAAAAAGAAAACAAATTCTTTCTCCAGAATTGTTATAGACTATTCATTAAAGGACAATAAAAAAAGGATCATCATTATTGACCCCGGACATGGAGGAAAAGATTCTGGTGCAGTTGGTTTATACAAAAATCTTGAAAAAAATATTACTCTACAAGTTGGTCTAATTTTAAAACAAAAATTCAATAAAAAAACTAATTTTAAAGTTATTCTTACAAGAGAAAAAGATATATTCTTAAAATTGAGGAATAGGACAAAAATTGCAAAAAAAAATAATGCAGATATTTTTATATCCTTACATGCTGATTTTAATAGAAATTCTAGAGCAAGAGGCATATCTCTATACACTTTGTCAGAGAGAGCATCAGATAAAGAAGCTGCTGCATTGGCAAGAAGAGAAAATAGATCAGATTTAATAGATGGTGTAGATTTGTCAGGTGAAAGCTCAGAGGTAACTTCAATCTTATTAGATCTGACTAAAAGAGATACTCTTAATCAGTCAAGTTTATTAGTTAATTTTTTAATAAAGGCATTTAAGAAAGAGATGAATCTTTTGCAAAGAACTCATAGATATGCAGGATTTGCAGTTCTTAAATCATTAGATATACCTTCAGTTCTAGTTGAAATGGGTTATCTTTCTAATAAACATGACTCTAAATTNCTNATTGATAAAAATTACCAAAAAAAACTATCTGATAAAATTGTAAAAGCAGTAATTGAATATTTTGATTGGAAAGATAAAAATAATATATAAAATTTTCAAATGTTNAAGATTATTACAAATACATTAATGCTTTTTTTGATAGGNGTGATTTCCAGCTTTNTANTTTTAATTTTTGTGATTTATATATTTGGAAAAGATTTACCTAATTTTGATAAGCTCTCTTATTACCAGCCAAGATTGGTCTCTAAAATTTATACATCAAATGGAAATTTTCTTGAGGACTATTCTAATGAAAANAGAATTTTTGCTAGATATGAGGAAATTCCAACAGAGCTAATNAATTGTTTTCTAGTTTCAGANGACATTAATTTTTACAACCATATTGGGATAGACGCTAAAGGAATATTTAGAGCATTCATTAAAAATTTAAAAAAAATATTTACTAATAAAAGGCTTGAAGGAGCTTCAACAATAACCCAACAAGTAGCAAAAAATTTTTTACTAACAAATGAAATTTCATATAGTAGAAAGATAAAAGAGATCATTCTTGCCATAAGAATGGAAAAAGTTTTGGAAAAAGAACAAATAATGGAATTATATTTAAATGAAATCTATTTAGGAGGAGGTTCCTATGGAATAACATCTGCTTCTTTAAATTATTTCAACAAATCTTTGTCAGATTTAGAACTTGAAGAAATGGCAATGCTCGCAGCATTACCCAAGGCACCATCAACCTATAATCCATATAAAAATCAGATAAAGGCCTTAAAAAGAAGAAATTGGGTATTAAAGCGACTTCTTGATGAAAACTTTATAACAGTTGATGAATACTCATTGTTTATCACAAAAACTTTGGAGTTATCAAAGTCGAAAAAAATTTTGAACAACAAAGCATCATTCTTTAAAGAGGAAGTTAGAAGAGAAATNATTTCAATGTTTGATGAAACTGCTCTCTATGATGGTGGAATGACTATTATGACNAGTCTAGATGAAAAAGTNCAAGTACAGGCTGAAGAATCATTTCAAATGGGAATAAATGAATTTTCTANGAGAAAAGGTTGGCAAGGACCTTTATTAAATTTAAATGTTAAAAAGGATTTTTTAAAGAAACTTAGATCNNTAAAAAAACCTGAAGGTCTCTTTGATAAACACNTGGGTGTTNTAACAAAAATAAAAAAGTCTTACATNGAAGTTTTACTGTTAAAAAATAAAACAATAAAACTTTCANCCGAACACTTTAATCTAATTAAAGAAAAGAACTTTAATATTAAAAAAAAGTTTAAAATAGCTGATGTNTTAGTTCTTGANTTTGACGATANAAGTAAACAATATAATCTCAGTCAAATTCCAAAGGTAAACGGTGGTTTAATTGTTTTAGAGAATAGTACGGGGAGAGTTCTTGCGATGGTAGGAGGTTATGACTCCAGTTCTTCTTTTAACAGATCAACACAAGCCAAAAGACAATTAGGTTCATCTTTTAAACCAATAGTATATCTTGCTGCTTTGGAGAATGGATATTCACCTGTAAGTAAAATATTAGACGCACCATTTGTAATTGACGATTACTCAAAAGATGGAATTTGGAGACCAACGAACTATGGCGATAAGTTTTATGGCTCTAGTACATTAAGAATGGGTATAGAAAAATCAAGAAATCTCATGACAGTCAGGTTGTCAGANCAAATAGGNCTTGATNCTNTNGCTAACCTNTCAAAAAATTTAGGAATATACGAAAAATTTCCACCATTAATTTCAAGTTCTTTAGGTTCTTTAGAAAGTTCACTTATTAAAATCACTGCTGCTTATGCCACTTTGGCAAATGGAGGTGTAAAAGTTTCTCCAATTATTATTGATGCAATATATAATAATGAAGGTAAATTTTTATATAAAGGAGATAAAAGAAAATGCGTTTATTGTTCTCTTGATTATAGTACTGATATTGACACAGACTTTTTGAAAAATGTTAAAACACCTAAAATTAAAAATGTTAGTAAAAATATATTATCTCAAGAATCTGCTTATCAAATGACCTCATTTCTAATGGGAGTTATTGAAAGAGGTACGGCAAAAAATATCAACAAATTTGATTTTCAGGTTGCNGGAAAAACAGGTACAACTAATGATAATCAAGATGCNTGGTTTATAGGATACAATTCAGAGATAACTGTGGGNGTTTTTGTTGGATATGATGTNCCAAAATCATTAGGAAAATTCGAAACAGGTTCAAAAGTTGCNGCACCCATTTTTTATAATTTGATGAAAAAACTTTATNNTAANNANAGACCAAAACCATTTGTTATNCCAGAAAATATAAAATTTATAAATATTGATTTGAATTCTGGNAAACCAAGTAATAATAATTANATAACTGAAGCATTTAAAAATAACTTTAATTTCGAATCAAATAACAAAGGAAGTGATAAAGAAGATTCATTTGATTTAAAAGGATTTTATTGATGAGTTTAGAAATATCAGATTTAATTACAAAACTAGAGGGTTTAATAAGAAACCTGAGGGGGTTTGTTTGAAAAGAAGCAAATTCTTAAAGAAATTAATTTAATAGAAGAAAGAATCCAAAACCAGGAAAATTGGAATAATCACGAGATGATGAACCAAGACCTGAAAAAAAAAAATTACCTAGTAAAATTTGTTGAACTAATAAATACTAATAAAGAAAACTTTGAAGATACATTAGAATTATTATTAATATCTGACAAAGAAGGTGATAAATCATTATTTGATGACTTAAAAAAGGAATTACTTAAAATTGAAAAAAATTTAAGCGATTTGTATTTAGAAACATTAATGTCTGGAAAGGCAGATTCAAACAATTCATTAATTGAAATTCATTCAGGTGCAGGTGGAGTTGAATCACAAGATTGGGTGGCGATGCTCTTAAGAATGTATAGTCGATGGTGCGACTCTAAAGGTTATAAAACCGAATTAGTTGATCAAAATATTGGCGATGAGGCTGGTTACAAATCGGTGACTTTTAAAGTTATTGGGGAAAATTCTTATGGATGGCTTAAGTATGAAAATGGAGTTCACAGACTAGTCAGAATTTCACCATTTGATTCTCAGTCCAGACGACATACTAGTTTTGCATCAGTTTTTTGTTATCCAGAAGTAAACAACAACATTCAAATTGAATTAAATGAAAAGGATTTAAAAGTTGATACTTTCAGAGCATCTGGAGCTGGTGGACAGCATGTTAATAAAACAGATAGTGCAATTAGAATTACACATTTGCCCTCAAAAATAATTGTACAGTGTCAAAGTAGTAGATCACAACATAGAAATAAATCAATAGCTTTGGATATGTTAAAATCAAAGATTTATGAAAAACAATTAATAAAAGAAGAAGAAGAAAATAAAAAAAGTAGGTTAGAAAGGGGCGAGATTGGCTGGGGGAATCAAATTCGTTCATACATAATGCAACCCTATACAATGGTCAAGGATCATAGAACAAACAAGCAGATATCTGATGTAAATTCAGTGCTCGACGGAAGATTAGATATTTTTTTAGAGAATCAGTTAGTAAAATTTAGCTAACAATATATTCAAGAACTTCTTGTGCATGATTATTAACTTTTACTTTTTTCCATTCTTTAATTAAAATTAAGTTTTGATCAAATAAGAACGTGGATCTCTCAATTCCCATGTATTTTTTCCCATACATTGATTTTTCAACCCAAACTCCGAATTTTTTACAGATCTCTAGATCTTCATCAGATGCTAGTTTGACTTTTAGTTTGTGTTTTGAAATAAATTTTTGGTGCTTTTCTAAACTATCTTTGGAAATACCAATAATTTGGGTATTATTTTTTTTAAATTCCTCTATTAATTCAGAAAATTCTATCGCTTCTTTTGTACATCCAGGTGTGTCGTCTTTAGGATAAAAGTAAATTATGAGTTTTTTACCTAAAAATTCATCTGACGAAAAATTGTTACCATCTTCTAAGAGAAGTTTTACATTATTTAATTTTTCACCTATTTTCATTTTAAATCAATTTTTTATATAGTTTTTTAACATCTTAGTTATATTGAAATCATTAATATCATGAAATCAAAAAGAATTGTAAGAATATCATTAATATTTTCGTTAGTATTTTTATTTTTATTAACGTTATTGTTTAGTTTTATATTTATAATTTCACTAAAACCAGTCAAGCTAAATCTTTTAAATTATTTTGATAGAAAAAGTGAATTAATTAAAAATTTTGAAATTAAAGAGATAGGTGACGTTTTTCTAAGTTTTAATAAAGTTACCAAGAATTTTGAATTATTAATCGAAGACCTTGTTATTGAAAAATCATATTTTCCAAGCATTATGATTGGATTAGATCTTACGCTTAATAAACAAATATTTGAAACATCAATAAAAGTATTCGACAGTGAACTAGAGTTTGAGATACCTCAAAATTATTTGAATTTTAAAAAGACGGAATCAGAAAGTGAAGATTTTAATTATTACATAAATTTTTTGAAAAAATTCAGAAATATACAAATTATAAATAGCTCATTAAAGTTAACACTTTCCGATAAAATTACAAAAAATTATTTAATAGATCTAAATCTTAAAAATAATGAATTACTTTTTTCGATAGCTGAAAGAAATAATAAAAGTAACTTCCTATCATTCAATTATATTAAGCAAGAAGGTGCATATAATGTTGATCTAGAAGTTCAAGATTTTAACTTTAGTTTTCTTAAATTAATGAATAATTTTGATTCTCTTACTCTAGAAGATTTAAATTTAAGTGGTTCTTCGAAACTTTCTTTAAATGAAGATTTTCAACTTAAAGAGTTGTTTTTTAATTTTAAACTTGACGGTTCTATAGGTTATTTAACTTTTAATGGTTATAGAAACCTAGACTTTATTGACACTAAAATTTCTGGGGAAAAATATAAAAATAATCTTGATATTATAATGTTTTACTCTTACTTGAATTCAAAAATTAAATCAGTGTTAAGACTAGATTTAATTGAAAAGGTAAATTCAAAAGTTTTTTTTGAAATAGATAAACTAAAAGTAATAAATTTACTCAATATTTGGCCTAACAATTTAAAACCCTCAGTATACTCATGGATGAAAGAAAACTCTAAAGGAGATATAACAAATTTTCTTCTGAGTCTTAATATTTTTAATAAAAAAAAAAAAATCAGTTTTAACAATCTAAGTGGGAAATTTAAATTCGATAATACCAGTATTAGATACATGGAGTCTATGCCATCTATTAAACAAATAAATGGTGAGGCAAAAATCTTTGAAGATAAAATTAATTTCTCAATATTTTCAGGAAAATCTAAAAACCTCTTAATTGAAAATGGTAATGTGGATTTATTTGATTTAGATACCGCAACTGAAAAAGCACAAGTTGTTTTAGAAATTAATGCTGAAAACACTGATGTTGTAAATTATTTGAATTATTCACCAATAAATAAAAAAAGTTATGGAAAACTTAAAAAAATAAATGGACAGGCAAAAGTAGAATTAGATCTAAAATTCCCACTCCTTATCGATTTGCCAGCTGAAAGAATTCAGTATAAGTCAATTGTAGAAATACAAAATGGAAGTCTATCTAAAATTTTTAATGAATTCGATCTAAACAATTTAGGATTAAATATTAATATAGATAATTCATCAGTTACTTATAACGGAGTAGGGGAAATTTTTAAATCAAGGGCCAAATTTTCTGGAAAACAGTTAACAAAAGAAGGCAAATTAGTAGAAGAAATAACTGGTACATATTTAATAAATTCTGGTGTTTTAGACTTTATGTTTCCAAATCAAGAATTTGACTTTACCGGAACTGTTGACCTTGAATTTAGAATTAATGAAAACAATAAAGGAATTTTAAAGATTGAAGGTATAGGTGACTTGGATGAAATGAGTCTGAATGCAAAATTTTTAGGCCCAAATTTGGATTTTAGTAATGGTAAGTTGCGCTTTCTGATTAGACCTTATGATGAATCATATTCTGGATTTTTTGATATCAATACAAAAACATTCTCTTTTGAGGTTAATTCTATTTTTTTAGAAAACAAAATAGTTGAAATTGATGTTTTGAAGTTCCAATCTCCAATGCAAAATTTTAAATTCAAATACAAAAATAATAATGAAAAAATTATTCAAATTACTGGTAAACAAATGACATTAGATAAAATTGATTTTTTTGAGGAAAATAAATTTAATTTTAAAGATATTAAGTTTCTATTAGATATAGATAATCTGAATATAAGCGGAAAAACTTTTACCAACTCTTTGATTCAAGTTGAAAAATTCGATGATAAATTTAATTTTATGGATATAAATTTAACAGGTGATAATGATTTCCATAAGATATTGATTCAAGATCAATCTAACAAGAAGAAATTTGTTATGGAATCTAATTACCTTCCAACATTATTAAAAATCTTCGATATTAATTTAAATATAAGTAGAGGAAGCATAAAAGTAGAAGGTGAGAGATTAGATAACTTAAATGAATATAAAGGTTTGATTGCAGGTAATGATATAGTCTTTAATAATGCACCTTTTTTTGCAAACTTTTTCAGTATTTTTTCACTTGAAGGTTTGACACAAAAATTAAAAGATGGAGGAATAATTTTTAAAGATTTTAATAGTAGTTATAAGTTATCTGACGAAAAACTAACATTAGTCGATAGTCTATTAAAAGGGAGTGAACTTGGCATTCAATTTGATAGTGTAATAGGTATGAAAGATGATTATTTTATGATGAATGGTTCAATCATCCCAGCTTATACTATAAACACCTTAATAACTAAATTTCCTATTGTAGGTGACATAATAACTGCAGGTTCACCAGAAGACGGATTAATTGGAGCAAATTTCAGGGTGGAGAAGATTGATGGGGAATTTGAGGTTTTCTATAATCCCATCTCAGTATTTGTTCCGAACATAATTAAAAATTTTCTAAGTGATTAATTCAACTAGACCGTATTTTTTTTTTCCGACGAAAACAACCAGGTAAAAACTATTTTCCTTTTTTGGATTTTCTAAAAAATCTTCTTTTGATATAAGCATTTCCTTATCTGCAATTAATTTTTTGTTAATTTTTACTGCACCCTGATCAACTAATCTTTTTGCTTGTGCGTTAGACTGAGAAAGATTTAATTCAACCAATATTTGTTTAATTGAAACTCCTTTCTCCAATAAATCATTTTTTAAAAAAATCTTTTGTTCGCAGGTTTCTATAATACTAGAGTCAATTGAATTTGAACTTAAAATACTTTTGGCCTCAGCTTCTGCAATTTTGGTTTTATCTATACCATGGCATAATGCAGTTACTTCGTTTGCAAGTAAAACTTTAAGTTTATTTAAATCTTCACCTTTATAATCAATAAATTTGTTAATTTCACTAATATTGATTTCAGTAAAAAGTTTTAAAAATTTAATTACGTCTTTGTCCGACGTATTTCTCCAATATTGCCAGAATTTCCCAACTGAAAATTTCTCTTCACTCAACCAAACAGCACCCTCAGCAGTTTTTCCCATCTTATTTCCTGATGAGGTGGTAACAAGAGGGGAGGTGAGTCCGTATAATTGAAGATTTTTTATTTTTTTTACAAGATCTATCCCTGAGACTATATTTCCCCATTGATCAGAACCTCCAAACTGTATTTGGCAATTATATTTTTCATTTAAAATCATAAAATCATATGCTTGCATGATTGAGTAGTTAAATTCCAAAAAACTTAAATGTTGTTCTCTTGCTAATCTTTGCTTAATAGATTCTAATCCTAACATTTTATTGACTGAAAATTTACTACCAATATCTCTCAAAAATGGAATCAAATTTAATTTTTCTAACCATTCTAAATTATCTATTAACTCAGCACAGTTATCTTTTGTCCTGTCAAAGGACAGGAATCTTTTAAAGATTTGGTTTAATCCTTGTTTATTTTTTTTTATATCGTCATCACTTAAAATTTTTCTTGTTTCGTCTTTACCAGAAGGGTCACCAATAAGTGTAGTTCCACCACCAACTAATATTATTGGTTTGTGCCCACATTTTTGAAAAAGTCTTAATAACATTATAGGAAGTAATGATCCAACATGTAGACTATCAGATGTGCAGTCAAAACCGATATAACCTGTTGTTTTTTTTTGCAATAGTTCTCTAATTTTTTCGTCATCTGTAGATTGATGCCAAAATCCCCTAGTTATTGCCGAATCGTAAAAATCGTTTATCATGTTTTTATTTTAGAGGTTATATTAATAATGAAAAAAAAAAAAGAATATTGTTCTCTTGGCATCATGAGTGGAACATCATTAGATGGGTTGGACTTTTCATTTATCAAAACGGATGGAATCTCAAATATAAAGATAATCTTTAATCAATATTATAAATTTAATGAAGAATTTAAGAATGAAATCAAAAATTTAATAATTAAATTGAATAACTCAGACTATGAAAAAGCATTAAACTCTGAAGAATTTATTTCTTTAAACAAACGCTTTTCAGATTTAATAATAAAAAAAACTAAAATTTTTCTTTCTAAAAATTCACTAGAAAAATCCTCACTAGATGTAATTGGATTACATGGTAATACAATTTTACATAGGCCTGAAAATGGAATATCCATTCAGTTAGGTGATCCGATTTATTTATCAAAAAAACTTATGATAGATGTAATTGCAAACTTTAGAAAAAATGATATTCAAAATTTGGGGCAGGGTGCTCCACTTGTTCCAATTTATCACCAATGTCAATTTGGTGATTCTAAAAACAATATAATGGTTGTAAATATTGGAGGTATTTCAAATTTTTCATACCTGGTTGGTAAAAATAAATTTTTTGCATCGGACATAGGGCCTGGTAATAAATTAATTGATGAATATTGTGAAAAAAATATGAATTGTAATTTTGATAAGAATGGAAAATTATCTTCAAAAGGAGAACTATTGAATGATTTAGTAAATAATTGGAAAAAAAAAAAATTCTTGAAACTAAATCACCCTACTTCTTTTGATAACTTTTCTTTTAAGGTTAAAGATTTTGTTCGAGATCAAAAAGAAAATCATTTTGATATATTGAGAACTCTTACCTTTTTTTCTGCTTTTATAATTTCTAATTTAACAAAAAAAAATAATTATGAAGTAAATAAATGGATTTTTACAGGAGGTGGGGTTAGGAATGAAACTTTGATGAATGATTTGAAATCATTATTAGGTGAGTCAAATATTTATTCATCAGAAGATTATAATGTAGATCCGTTTTTTGTCGAATCTATAGCATTCGCTTTTATTTCAGTTAGAACATTAAAGAATCTTCCTTCAACATTTCCAAGCACAACAGGTTGTGAGAAACCTTCAGTATCTGGAAATCTATATTCATATTATTAATCAGAGTCAATATACTTCTTTACTTTATCAATTACTTTTTGTTCAGCATTTGAAAAAAAATGATCAGCAAATTTTATTAGCTCATGCTTGACTGTTATTGATTTTTGTTTGTTTAATTTTTTAACGACATCAGCAACGTCATTATTATCAATAAGACTGTCCTTTTCTGCAGAAACTACCAAACCTGATGCTGGGCAGGGAGCAAGAAAGTTAAAATCATACTTTCCTACTGGAGGACTAATTAAAATAAATTTTGGTATCTCCGGTCGCCTCATTAAGAGTTGCATACCAACCCAAGCACCAAAAGAAATTCCGCAAACCCAGTATTCACTGGATTCTTGATTTTGATTCTGAAGCCAATCTAAAGCAATTGCTGAATCGGCAAGTTCTCCTTCACTGCCATCGTGTTCTCCATCAGATTTACCTACTCCTCTAAAATTGAATCTAAGACTTGAAAATCCTATATCAGAAAAAAACTTGTGAAGTTTAAGAGGTAAATTATTATTCATATTTCCACCGTGGCCAGGATGAGCATGAAGAATAAGAACAGATGGTGAGTTTGGTACATTATTATGGGTGTACCTAGCCTCTAGTCTTCCAATTGGACCATTAAGCAAGATTTCCGGCATTTAAAGTTGACTGATATGGTAGGATATAATAATAATACCTTGGTATAATACAAAAGTTAGTTTATGTCAAAAAATTTATTCAGCTTGATTGTTTCAGACCTCAGAGCCGCAAAAAAGAGAGATCCAGCTGCCAGAAGCTACATTGAAATAATTTTTGCTTATTCGGGTTTTCATGCAACTTTAGTACACAGGATTTGCAATTTCCTATGGCATATTAAACTAAAATTTTTGGCAAGATTTTTAAGTAACATTGCTAGAATTTTAACCTCAATTGAAATTCACCCGGCAGCTATCATCGATTCTGGTTTTTTTATTGATCACGGAGCAGGTTTGGTAATAGGAGAAACTTCAAAAGTAGGAAAAAACGTAACTATTTATCAACAAACAACTCTTGGAGGACTTACCCCTTCCTTAAACTCAGATTCTCAGAGAAATACCAAAAGACATCCAACAATATGTGATAATGTTATAGTTGGTTCAGGGGCTCAGATTCTAGGTCCGGTGACTATTGGAAAAAACTCAAGAATTGGAGCAAATGCAGTTGTGTTAAAAGATATTCCAGAAAACTTTACATATGTAGGGATACCGGCTAGGAAAATTGAATCTAAAAATTTAACCGATGAGTTCAATGCATATGGAATTTCTAAAGGAAAGATTGACGATCCAAATAAGAAAAGTATTAACGCTTTATATAAAGAAATTCACACAATAACTGAAAAGTTTGAGGAACTTAAAAAGATCGTTGATGCAAATTATAAAGTTCCAAACTCCAATATTAAATTTCGTAGACAAAAAGGTAAACAGGGTAAGGGAAAATAATTTTAAACTTAAATTTAATGGTAATTAGAATAATTCTAAGTTAATCTTTGATTATGCTTGAAAAACATGTTAGGTTCAATACATATATTTATAACAACTAATATATGTGGAAGATTAAACATTAACTACTAGCGAAATTGAGTATGGAAAAAATTAAAAACATCTATTTTGACTACCAGGCTACAACCCCTGTAGATCCAAGAGTTTTGGATAAAATGATGCCTTATTTTGGAGAAATATATGGTAACCCTCACTCTCGAAACCATTCATATGGTTGGGAAGCTGAAGAAGGCGTCGAAGTTGCAAGAGAGCATGTAGCAAAGATAATTGGAGCCAATCCCAAAGAGATAATATTTACATCCGGAGCCACTGAATCTAATAACTTGGCAATCAAGGGTGTTGCCGATTTTTACGGAGATAAAAAAAATCACATAATAACATGTGTCACCGAACACAAATGTGTATTAGAATCATGCAGACATCTAGATGGAAAAGGATTTAATATCACTTATTTACCAGTATCAAGTGATGGTTTAATTGACTTAGATTTATTAAAAAAAGAAATTACTGAAAAAACACTAATGGTTTCAATTATGGGAGTTCATAATGAGATAGGGGTTATTCAACCGCTTGAAGAAATCGGAAGAATATGTAGAGAGCGCGACGTTTTCTTTCACACAGATTGTGCGCAAGCTGTAGGTAAAATCCCACTCGATGTAGAAAAAATGAAAATCGACCTAATGAGTATTTCTGGCCACAAAATCTATGCTCCCAAAGGAGTAGGGGCTCTATATATCAGACGTAAACCAAGAGTAAGAATACAATCAATGATAAGTGGTGGAGGCCAAGAAAGAGGTATGAGATCAGGAACACTTTCTCCTGCACTCTGTGTTGGTCTTGGTGAGGCTTGCAGAATTTACTCAGAAGAAATGAAGCAAGAACACAATATGCTATCGAACTTAAAAAAAATGATGCTAGAGGGAATAAGAAATGAGTGTCCTGACGTTTATTTGAATGGATCAGAGAATTATAGAGTACCTGGAAATCTTAATTTAAGTTTTGCCTACGTTGAAGGAGAGTCTTTAATGATGGGGATCAAGAACTTAGCTGTTTCATCTGGATCAGCGTGTACATCAGCATCTTTAGAGCCTTCTTACGTATTAAAAGCACTCGGAGTTGAGGAAGAACTTGCGCATACAAGTTTAAGAATAGGATTTGGTAGATTTACAACAGAAAATGATGTAAAATATGCAACGAAGATTATTGTTAATGAAGTAAAAAGGCTCAGAGAGTTAAGTCCACTTTGGGAAATGGCTCAAGAGGGTGTTGACATAAGTAAAATAAAGTGGGCACACCACTAAACTTATAAGAAAGGAGATCTTATGGCATATAGTAAAGAATTATTAGATCATTACGAAAACCCAAAAAATGTTGGTTCAATGGATAAGGATTCTAGTGAAGTTGGAACAGGCCTAGTTGGTGCTCCAGCATGTGGTGATGTAATGAAACTTCAGATAAAAGTTAACAAAGAAGGTGTAATTGAAGACGCAAAGTTCAAAACATTTGGATGCGGCTCTGCAATAGCATCCAGTTCCTTAATAACTGAATGGGTTAAAGGCAAAGATTTGAATGAGGCGCACTCAATAAAAAATACTGAAATTGCAAATCATTTAGCTCTACCACCCGTTAAGATACATTGCTCAATTCTAGCGGAAGACGCCATAAAAGCTGCAATAGACGATTATAAGAAGAAAAATAAAAAATGATAACTGTTACCAGCAATGCTGTTAACCATATCAAAAAATTATTGTCTTCTAGAGAAAAGAAACCCCTTGGTATAAAACTAAATATTGAAACTAAAGGATGTTCCGGACTCTCTTATAAAATGGAATACGTTGACGTAGCAGATAAAAATGACGAGTTGATAGCTGTCCAAGATATTAATATTTACGTGGACCCAAAGGCTACTTTATTTCTACTTGGAACTACTATGGACTATGAAGAAGGTGTTCTTGAGTCTGGTTTCAAATTTGTAAATCCTAATGAAAAAGGAAGATGCGGATGTGGAGAATCTTTTCACGTGTAACTTTTAAAAATGGATACAAATACTTCATGTTGGAATTGTAAAAGTCTAGTAGGAAATAATCAGTTTTTTTGTCATAAGTGTAAGAAAATACAAAAACCTAATCATGAAAATGAATTTAAAATTTTTGGAGTTCAAGAAAAGTTTGACTTAAACTTAGAAGAATTAGAAGAAAAATACCTTAAGTTGCAAAAGTTATTTCATCCAGATAAATATTCAACATTTTCCGAGCAAGAAATTAAACTCTCAACATCTCACTCGTCATTAATTAACGACGCATATCAAAAACTTTGTGATAATAACGCCAGAGCTGAATTGTTGTTAAAAGTCAAAGGTTATGGTGTGCTATTGGAAAACAGATCCTTCAATGATTCGGATATATTGGAACAAATAATGGACATTCAAAATGAATGTCTTGAGGCAACTAATTTAGAGTCAAAAAAAAAAGTTTTAAAAAATTTAAATTCAGTTATTTTAGTTTCATTGAATGATCTTAAAAGTTCATTTGCAGAAAAAAAATATGAAGAAGCAAATAAGATTAATATAAAATTGTCATATCTTGAAAAAATGAAAAAAAACCTTAGAAATATCTCATGAATTTAATAAATATTGATGAACCAACTAAACAGAGTGATGCTAATATTTGCCTTGGCATTGATTTTGGCACAACAAATTCTGTTTGCTCTATATTTATAGATAATCAGTTTAAATATATTGTTGACAGTTTTGGTAAAAAATTAATACCTACATTGATTTTGTATGAATCTAAAAATAAGTTTTTTGGAAATGAGACTTTAGAAAAAAAGAATTTTTTGAAATCGATTTTTTCTATTAAAAGAAACTTTATCGGAGATTTTGATGAAATTAAATATGAGGATAATGAAAAAAATAAAGTTTCATCGATAGATGTTTCTAAAGATTTCTTTATTTATCTAAAGGAACAGTCCGAAAAATTTTTAAATAAAAAGGTTTTCGACTGTGTAATTACAGTTCCAGCCTATTTTGACGAGAAGGCAAGATCCGGAATTATGAGGGCTGCTTTCATGGCTGGCTTTAGAGTAAGAAGATTGATAAATGAACCTACAGCTGCAGCTTTCGCGTACGGCTTAGAACAAAGAAAAAAAGGTATTTATTTTGTTTATGATTTAGGTGGAGGAACGTTTGATGTTTCTTTGTTAAAACTTTCAAAGGGAATTTTTAAAGTTATCGCCACAGGCGGTGATCCCAAATTAGGTGGAGACGATTTCGATTATTTATTTGCAAAGAACGTATTGAAAGAAAAGTTAAATTTAAATTTTGATAAATTTCCAGATGAAGAAAAGATTAAATACTTAAAACTATTTAAAATAATTAAAGAGAAATTAACTGATTTAGAGCAAGTAGAGGAGGAGATAAGAGTAAACACTTCAAATGAAAAGATCATAATTAATACTAATGATTTAAATAGTAGTGTTGAAAATCTTATTGACAAAACAATAAATATTTCTGCTTCACTATTAAATGAAGCGGAAACTGAAATTGAAAATGTTGATGGATTCATTTTGGTCGGTGGTTCCTCAAGAATGAAATTAATATCTCAGAAAATTAAAAAAAATTTTGATACAAAAATATTCAATGATATTAACCCTGACCTTGCTGTCTCGAAAGGTGCGGCACTGCAAGGTTATGAGCTTTTAAATGGATCTGAAAATATCTTATTAGATGTAACTCCACTGTCACTTGGAATTGAAACAATGGGTGGTTTAATGGAAAAAATAATTTCGAGAAATAGTCCAATCCCCGCAATTAAAGAACAAACATTTACAACTCATGAGAATGGCCAAACTGCCTTAAAAATTAAGGTTTTACAGGGCGAACGGGAAACATCTAGTAACAATAGGATATTAGGTGAATTCATTTTATCAAATATTTTGCCAAAGCCTGCTGGAATACCAAGAATAAAAGTTATATTTTCCTTAGATGCCGACGGAATTTTGTTTGTTAATGCAAAAGATGAAGAAACTGGTGTTGAAAGTGATATTTCATTAAAAACAAATGAAAATTTAGACTTATCTGAAATGAGAAGTATCGTTGAAAGTAGCATAGTTAACGCAAAAAATGATATTGACCAAAGAATGATAATTGAGGCTAAAATTAAAGCAAAAAGTTTTCTTAATGAGATAGAATCTGCAAAAAAAGACATTGAATTGCTTTGTACTAAAAATGATATTAATAATATCAATGATAATATTAATATGCTAAAAAAAGCACTTCATTCTAATAACTGCAATTTGATTAATAAGCATGTTGAAACGCTTAATAAATCAACAGAAGATTTTGCTCAGAAAAGAATTGAGAAAAACTTCTCAGGTATAGTTGGAAA
The DNA here is from genome assembly GCA_002167215.1 of Pelagibacteraceae bacterium TMED65. Next base: position 22,838 of record NHDS01000022.1, on the reverse strand, counting down.
AGAAATTAAAGAGATTAGTTAAATCATATGACAAAAATAATATTCATTCAACCAGATGGAAGTGAGAAAACTGTCGATGCACAGAATGGACTATCACTTTTAGAAGTAGCTCACAGTAACGGGATAGATTTAGAGGGGGCATGCGAAGGATCTCTTGCTTGTTCAACATGTCACATTATTGTTGATAAAGTTTTCTTTGAATCTTTACCAGAACCAACAGAAGAAGAGGAAGATATGCTTGACCTAGCTTTTGGTTTAACTCATACATCAAGACTTGGGTGTCAAATAATAATTGATGCTAAGCTTGAAGGAATGAAGGTTAAAATTCCAACTGGAACTAGAAATATGAGTGTTGAATAATGAAACTTAAGTGGTCAGATTCACTTGAAATTGCAATTCTTTTAGAAGAAAAATTTCCAGAAAAAGACAACTTGAATGTTAGATTTACAGATTTACACGCATGGGTTTTAGGTTTAGAGAACTTTGATGATAAACCTGAGAACTCAAATGAAAAAATATTGGAGGCCATTCAAATGGCTTGGATTGATGAAAGAGATTAACAAAGATCTTTTTATTAAAAATAATAATCTACCTAAAATTGGTGAAAAAGTAGTTGTGGCTATGTCAGGGGGAGTTGATTCTTCTGTCACGGCTGCATTATTGAAACAGATCGGTTATGAGGTGATTGGTGTTACAATGAAACTTTATGAAGCATCGAGTAAAAAATCTCCAAAGACTTGTTGCTCAGGAATTGATATTGCTGATGCCAGAAAAGTAGCAAAAAAGTTAGGCATTAAGCATTACATAATTGATTACAAAGAAAAGTTTAAGGAATCAGTAATTGATAGATTTGTTGATAGTTATATTGAAGGTCAAACCCCAATACCTTGCATACTATGTAATCAAACAGTTAAATTCACCGACCTAATCCAATTTACAAGATCCTTAAAATGCAGTATTTTGGCAACTGGCCATTATGTAAAAAGAATTGAAAATGGTGTAGATATAAATCTTTACCAAGCAGATGATGAGTTAAAAGATCAAAGTTATTTTTTATTTGCAACCACTCAAAAACAACTTAAATTTCTAAGATTTCCTTTGGGAAGTTTTTCAAAGTCATATATCAGAGCCTTAGCAGAGAATTATGGATTGGTAAATGCATTTAAGCCAGATAGCCAAGATATATGTTTTATTCCAGACGGGAATTATAGAGATTTTGTAAAAAACAAAACATCTCACTCGTCTATAGCTGGAAATATTGAAAGTTATGACGGACGAATCATTGGAAAACATAATGGCATAATAGATTATACGATTGGCCAAAGAAAAGGGATTGGAATTGGGGGAATTAAAGGTAATAAAGATAGTACTCCAATGTATGTTGTTGATATAGATAAAAAAAATAACAAAATTGTGGTTGGTCCTAAGAACAGATTAATGAGATATTTTATTTATTTGAAAGATTTAAATTTCTTTACAAAAAATATTTTAGAGGGTCAATTTGATGCTTTTATTAAAATTCGATCAGGAAAAAGACTTATTTCTGGAAAAATTAGGGTCGATAAAAATAATAATACAAAGGGTGTCGTAAAGTTAAACGAACCTGAATTTGGAGTTGCACCAGGTCAGGCTTGTGTTTTTTATGATAATTTTAAAAAAATGATAGGTGGAGGATGGATTACCTCAAGTAAATTTGGGTGACTCGAGGTTTAATAATTTTTCTCTACTTCTTACATATACTTTGTCAATAAGTTTATTAAGATTTATTTGGTTGCAACAATAATACAAGAACACTATATTATGATTACATTTGCGTTTTTGCATTTATACAAATTAGATAAGTTTAAAATTATTTTATGATTTTAAGCGCCTTTTGTGGAGGAAGATTATGAAAGGTCTGATGCTTGTGTTAGCTAGCCTAATGTTGTTTGCTTCAAATAATTCATGGAGTGGTGACATTAAAGCTGGCGAAGCCCGGTACGCCCAGAATTGTGGTAATTGCCACGGTCCTGCCGGCATGGGTTTAGCAAGTTATCCCAAGCTCAAGGGAAAGGAAATTCCTTACCTCGTAGATAGGCTCAATACTTACAGAGCCGGTACTAGAGTAGGCCCCAATTCCGATCTTATGATTATGATGGCACAACCTTTGTCTGATGCGGAAATCGCAAATCTAGCCGCGTACTTAAACGCGCAAAAATAGTTAATAATAATAATAATATAAGGGAGATTATTTAAATGATTAAAAAATCTAAACTTTTATCAGCTGCTGTTGTTGCCACTGCTGCTCTTATGGCATCACCAAGTAATGCTGATACAATGAACACCCCGAACATAAGTGCAATGTCTATTATGAATGGATTAGAAAATCCATGGGATATGGCATTTACTAGTGGCGGTGACATGTTCTACACTGAAAAATGTAAAGGTTTATCCGTAAAAACAAGCTCTGGCGCTGTACATGCTTTAGCTGGAATGAAGGATGCAAAAGGTTATGCAAGTTCAAACAATGACCTTTTCTGTTCTGGACAAGCTGGCATGATGGGTGTTGCTGTAGATCCTAATTTCAACAAAAATCGTAGGATTTATGTTGCTTCAACTTCTGATAAGTACCATGGAAGTGGATGTAAAACTAATTTCGAAAAATGTGATGGAAACATCATTATGAGAATGGAAGTTAGTAAAGATATGAAAAGTGTTTCAAATCGTGTTGATATTGTAAAAGATATACAATACAAGCCTTTTGAATCAAACCACCCATTTGGTGGCCCAGGAGCTCACAATGGTAACAGACTACGTTTTGGTCCTGATGGTTATCTTTGGGCTACAACTGGCGATCGTCACAGAGGTGTAGTTCCTCAATCACCAAAGTTACTTGGTGGTAACGTACTTCGTATTGATACTGATGGTAAAGCACATCCGGCTAATAAACCTCCAAGAGGTTTTGATAAACGTATGTACACTTACGGTCACAGAAATGTTCAAGGTATTGACTTTCGTCCAAGTGATGGAAGAGCATTTACCGCGGAACATGGTCCATGGCAAAACGATGAAATTACTGCATTAGTAAATGGCGGTAATGGCGGATGGGATCCTCGTCCAAATGTCGGCGGTCGTGGAGATTGTCCAGATAAATATTGTGGATATATGCCTAACCAAAAAGAAGGCATGCTTCCAGCGAAGCGTGCACAATTCATGCCTATGAGTGACACACGTTTTAAAGATCTAATGCCACCAGCATGGAACAACAACGGTCTGTCTCAAGGTACTGGTTCTGCTGCCTTTTTAAAAGGTAATAACTGGGGATACTGGGAAGGTAGAATGGCTGTTGGAATCATGGGTATTGGTTTCGGTGGAACTCCTTCTGGTATGAGAATTGACGTAGTTGATATAGCCAAAGATGGTCAATCAATTAAAAGTGTTCTTCACATGCCTACAGGTCTAACAAAGAGATTCAGAGGTCTAAGATTAGGACCAGACGGAGCTCTTTATGCAGCAGTAGATGAAGGTGAAATTTATAAAATTACCGCAACTGCTAAATAATAAGTTGATTACTCGCGCCAAATTTTGGCGCGAGTTCTCATTTTCTTAATCCAAACAACAATCAATTAACTAGCCAATTAAAATCAAATCTCTTTCAAGTAGGTTAAATCTTTTTTTTTAATAGATTTACAACATGTTATTAAATGTTTAAATCAAGATAATATCAATTTTGGCGGAGTAGCTCAGGTGGTTAGAGCAGCGGAATCATAATCCGCGTGTCGGGGGTTCAAGTCCCTCCTCCGCTACCATGAAAATTGAGTATGATAAAACATGAAAATAATCACAAAGTTAGATGGCTTTTTTTAAAAAATTTAGAAAAAGAGTAAAAAGAACTTTTCTTTTTAATATATTTCAAAATATATTCTTCATTCCCTTAAAATCATATTCTGACACATTTGGGGAGGATTTATTTATAAATAATTATTTTAGTGAAAAAGGGAAGGGAATTTATGTAGATGTGGGTTGTAATCAACCAAAAATTAACTCCTTAACCTATTCTCTGTACAAAAAAGGATGGGTGGGTATTAATTTCGACATTTCAGAGAGATGTATCCAACTCTATAATTTTTTTAGAAAGAACGATAAAAATTTTAATTATTCCGTGGGAAATAATAAGAAATGGGTAAAATCATTTATATTTTATGAAAATTGCACAATGAATACAGTGGATGAAAGTTTTAAAAAATATACCACTCAAAGTGTCAACAAAAAACCTGAAATAAAAAAAGTAATGCAAGTAACCTTGGATCAAGTTCTTCTAGACAATAATATCAGTAGAATTGACTATTTAAATATTGATGTTGAGGGGTATGAGAAGAATGTTCTTGAAGGATTTTCTATAAAAAAGTTCAGACCATCATTAATCTCGATTGAAATTCACGATCAAAAATGCCCACCAATTCAAAATAAGATATACAAGTACTTTGTAAAGAGTAATTATAGACTGGTTTCAATTTATGGATGGACTTATTTCTTTGAGTTCGAAACGAATAAAAAAATTCACTTTAAAATTTAATTCTTTTAATCAAAAACTTTTACTATATTATAACATACTCAACATTCTTGTGAATTAAGATGTTTTTAAATTATTATCCCGCAAAGTTTTTCGTACAAATAATTCTATTAAATCTTTTCTTTTCTTTTAATATTGTACACTCTGCAGATGCAATAATTGATGATTTAAATATATGCGATGATAAAGATCAAAATAATTGGTTAGAAATATGTGAATCAAAATGTTGTTGCGACAGAGATTTACTTAAAAACGAAAATTATTTTAAGAGTTATATTTTTCTTCAATTAAATAGGAATGTGAAAAGTAGATTGAGTGTTAAAAATAAATTGATTGAAGAAAACTCACAATCTCCGCCAAAATCCCTTTTTTTTATCTAATAAATTTTAATAAAAGAAAGGGATTATTATGTTAAAATATCTGATTGTTTTTACAATCGTAACATTATCACAACCAATTTACTGTCATGATTTACATCTTGCAGATAGCCATGGACCTATTTCATTGATGGGAGATCACATGCACAAAAGAGGCGAAATAATGTTTTCATATCGACTTAACAAAATGGAAATGAACAAGCTATTTAATGGTACAAAAAGCTTGAGTGTTGATAAAGTAATGAAAGCTCCAAATAGTGCTTCAAATGGAAAAGGTACTTATATGAATTCACCTGTATCAATGAAAATGGAAATGCATATGTTTGGAGCTATGTATGCCCCTAAAGATTTTCTTACATTTATGATTATGGGAAGTTATATCAATAAAGAAATGAGCCAAAGAAGGATGCAAATGGCTGGTGGAGGTAATTTTGAAGTAAATTCCTCTGGAATAGGGGATACTAGATTTTCAGGATTATTGCATTTGTATGAAAACGCCTATACAAAATTACATCTAGGTCTTGGTTTAAGTNTCCCAACAGGTAGTGTTGACGTAAAAGATAATACACCCATNTCATCAAGTTCAAGGTTAGGTTATTCGATGCAAAATGGAACTGGAACCTTTGATCCTTANTTTTTAATNAATAATGTTAATAGCTTTGGAAGAGTTCGAATAGGAGAACAAATATTCTTTAAAACTAACTTATCCGGTAAAAATTCAAAAAATTATNATTATGGTAATACATTTGATGCATCTTTATGGACATCATATAGGTGGTTAAAAAATTTGAGCACTGCCATAAAATTAAATTACAATTTCGAAGGAAAAATTAGTGGTCAGGATAATGAGATGAATCCTAGAATGAGCCCAGCAATGGACTCTAAAAACAAAGGACATCAAAAATTAAATCTTGGTATATCTTTAAATCTTGTAAACCACTTACACTTTTTTCAAAATAATAGATTTGCCATCGAAGGAATTTTTCCCTTACATTCTCAATTTAGAGGAATACAAATGAAAGAGGATTATAAGTTTGTTATTGGATGGCAATATGGTTTTTGACTTAGCAAATAGAAAAGTGGGTTGTAAAATAAAATATNTTATAGATAATATAAATACTTAGAGTATTNACATGATTAATTTAAAAAATATCATTTTTTCTATTATNTTCATTTTTATAGCTACAAAAGAAGCAAATTCATTAAATTCTTTTGAAATTGCTCTTCTTGGAATTGGAACTGCATTTATTGCAGATCAATATTTTGATTCATCTCTCAATACCACTAATAGATATCAACTTAAGAGCGAAGTTGTAGAAAAATTTTATGAGAATAGAAAAAGTTCCATATCTAATAATTATTTTAGGCAATTGCCTATACAAGAACAATTATTGTTGATAGAGGAGTTGGAAAAAAACTTTTAAATTATTAAATAATCTGATTATAGGTCGTTAATTTAGTTGTATGTACAAAAATATCTTAATCATTGTAGTAATTTTGTGGTCCTTTTCTTCAAAAAGCAATACCTTTAGTGAGGTTTTTGGCAGTGAAGGAGCAGCTGGAATCGAGAACCCTAAAACTAGAAGCCTTAGCTATAGTTTGCAATATGCAACACTTGCAGGCTCAATAGGATTTGTTTTAAAACAACTACATGATACNGGTTTTATGGAGCCCTTAGGCTATTCTCCTAATTATTTTGAAAAATTATCTCCATTGGCTTATAAAAAAAACTTTATTATTGATAAGCATGCAGCCTCTATTCTTGTAGTTAATCAAAGGGCTGATAAGTTAAATTACATAAACAACTTAAAAGAAAAAATTGCTTTAAATCGCTATTCTATTAAATCTATTGAAGAAAGAAGTTCATACAATTTTTCAAAATCCATAAATAATTTTACTGATAGAAACATGATACTTGAGAGATATTATGAAAAATAAAAGATATCTTATTTTATTTACTTTGATTATTTTTCTAGTCAGCTCGTGTTCTTCCATTAATGTTGATAAAAGTTCTTTTATGAAAACAACGTCCACTGCAGTGGGAGGTTACTTTGGTTATGAGTTTTCAGATGGTGATTTACTTTCCACAACNATTGGGTCTACTCTAGGTGCAGTGATAGGTTCNTATCTGGTAGAATTTATTAATCAAGATGATTATTATTTTTTNAAGCAAGAAACACTNAGNATACTAGAGATTAATGATAATAACTTTGCAATGAATTCTGGTTATTGGAAAAANCCAAAAAGCGGNAATAGGGGAGTTGTTAAAATTATGGGACATTATGGTTCNCCAGAATGCAGGCTTATTGAAAATATTTANGTTAAAGGAGACCAAACATCAAACTCATATGGAACCGCTTGTCGGGAAAAAAGTGGTCANTGGGCTATGGTTAGATAAAATAATATATTTAATATTTTCTAAATTCTATTATATCATATTNATATGATTATAATCTCNCCATCAAAAAATCTNGATTTAAAAAAAGAAGACTTTNNCTTTAANCAGTCCTCACCNCTTTTTGAGNATANNTCAAAGATATTNGTAAAAAAACTTAAAACTCTTGATAGTTTGAAAATATCTTCACTAATGAANATNAGTGAAAAACTATCAATACTTAATTATGAAAGGTTTCAACAATTTACCANTGACAGTAATATTAGAAAACCTGCTGCATATATTTTCTCTGGAGATACTTTTAATGGGTTNTCAATAAGATCTTTTAATAGCAAATCACTTGAATATGCTCAAAATGAATTAAGNATACTNTCAGGGNTGTATGGAATTTTAAAGCCACTTGACTTTATAGAGCCATATAGACTTGAAATGGGAACAAANACATCATCGATTATAGGNAGTGATTTATATGAATTCTGGAAAGATAAAGTNACAACTGAGNTTAATTCAGACATGAAGAGAAATAAGCAAAAATTNNTATTTAACTTAGCGTCTAAAGAATATTCAATGGTTATCGATAAGAACAATCTTAATTACAAGNTTATNAATTTTGATTTCAAGAAGAAAAAGGAAGGAAAACTTGCTAATATAGGAATGTTAATAAAAAAACTAAGAGGTTGTATGGCAAAATATATCTTAAAAAATCAAATTAAAGATACCGATCTTATAAAAAATTTTAATGACCTAGGCTTTAAATATTCAGATTCCTTATCAAGCTCTGATAATTTTATATTTCTTTCTCAATGAAGTTTAAAGATATAGTAGTACAAATACCATGTTTGAACGAAGAAGCATGTATTGGAAGTGTAATAAAAAAGATTAACAAGCAACTTCCNNAATCAANAATTATAGTTTATGACAACGATTCTANAGACCGNTCAGTTTCANTTTCAANAAAGAACGGTGCTGAAGTTCGTCATGTTAAAAAGAAAGGAAAAGGTAATGTAGTNAGACAGATGTTTTCTGACGAAATTGACGCCAAATATTTCGTAATGGTTGACGGAGATGACACTTACGATGTTTCGAAAATATATGAAGTACTATTAATGATGGACAAATATAATTATGATATGATGGTGGGAAAAAGAGTTCACAAAGATTCGTCTGCATATAGAAAGGGCCATGTCATTGGAAATCGTTTTTTTTCAAACTTTGTTAATTTTTTCTTTGGCAAAGACATAACAGATATTTTTTCGGGTTTTAGAGTTTTTTCAAAAAGATTTGTAAAAACCTTTCCTTTAAATTCAAAGGAATTTGAAATTGAAGCAGAACTTACAATTCATTCACTAGAACAAAGACTGGCAGTTTCCGAGTTTGATTGTATTTATAGCTCTAGAATGGAGGGATCATATAGCAAATTAAGTACTTTCAAAGATGGGGTAAAAATTTTAAAACTAATTTTAATTTTAATAAAAGATGAAAAACCTTTGTTATTTTTTTCTCTTATGAGTTTAATTTTTCTTTTCTTGTCATTAATCATAGGAGTGCCAGTAATCAGAGATTTCTATTTAACTGGATTGGTATTAAAAATGCCTTCAGCAATTCTTGCAGGTTTTTTAATGATACTTTGTTTTTTAAGTTTTTTTTCTGGTTTAATTTTGGATATTATAAAAAAGGTTAGATCTGAAAATAAAAGAATGAATTTCTTATTATTTAGAGATTAGTTTTATCTAATTGGTATTTTAATGATTTTCTTTTGACTATTAACTTCTAAGCTTTTGTTTAAAATATTTTTTTTATTTTCATTAATAAGCCAAATCATCTGCATTGCTAAAGAATGTATTCTTTTGGCTTTGGATTCTCCAGAAATGATTCTTAAAAATTGTCTTTTACTTATTCCTAATAATTCTGATGCCGAACTAATAGAAAGATCACTTTTGATCATCCAATCTTTAATTTCTTGAGTAGTTGGATTATTAATATCTGCAAATAACAATTTAATCTTTTCCTAAGTAAGCTCTTTTAGTTAGTTTATTAAATTTTTCTAAATTTTCAATTCTGTTAACATTTTTGTCACTTAAAGAAATTAAAATTATAGAAAGAAATGAAACAGTAACCGTAAATAAAGCTGGGTATTTATATGGGAAAATAGCTTTTTCAAACCCTAAGACTTCAACCCAAATAGTTGGGCCTAGAACCACTAGTGTTATAGTAGTTATAAGCCCTATTAAACCACCGTAAAACGCTCCATTCGTGGTTAAACTTTTCCAAGTAATAGTCAAAAATAAAATAGGAAAATTTGTACTTGCTGCTACAGCAAAAGCTAACCCTACCATAAAGGCAACATTTTGTTCTTCAAAAAAAATCCCCAAAAAAATAGCTAATAATCCAATAATGACGCTTGAAAATTTTGAAACTAGCAATTCTTTATTGTCATTTGTATTTCCCTTTTTCATGACGTAAACGTAAAAATCTCTGCCAATTGCTGAAGCCCCAGCTAGGGTTAGACCAGATACAACTGCTAAAATTGTGGCAAAAGCCACTGCTGAAATAAATCCTAGAAAAATATCTCCACCAATAGAATGTGACAAATGGATAGCTGCCATGTTATTTGAGCCCAATAAATTACCAGTTTCATCTAAATAAAGATTGTTTTGTGATAAAAAAACAATTGCACCAAAACCAATCACAAATGTTAAAATATAAAAATAACCTATAAATGATGTTGCATAAAAGGCAGAAATTCTAGCACTTTTAGCATCTGGTACTGTAAAAAATCTCATCAATATATGAGGTAAACCAGCAGTTCCAAATATCAAAGCTATTCCTAATGAAATTGCTGATATTGGATCGGATATCAGTTTACCGGGAAATAATATTTCTTCTTTACTTTCATGAACTTTTACTGCTTCGTTCAAAAGATTGCTTAAACTGAATGAAAATTCTTTAAATACTAAAAAAGCAAGAATGGAAGCACCAAAAATTAGAAGAAATGCTTTTATTATTTGAACCCAGGTCGTAGCAATCATTCCCCCAAACCCAACATAAATTATCATTAATATCCCTACCAACCAAACTGCTAAATCATAAGGTAAACCAAATAAAATCTGTATTAGAGACCCAGCACCAACCATCTGAGCAATTAAATAGAGAATTATAGTGACCAGAGTGCCAGTACTAGATAGGATTCTTATTTTAGATTGCTCTAGTCTAATTGCAGTTACATCTGCAAATGTAAACTTGCCCAGATTTCTAAGTCTTTCTGAGATTAAAAAAAGAATAATTGGCCATCCAACAAGAAAACCTATTGAGTAAATCAAACCATCAAAACCTGATAAGAAAACTAGACCAGAAATTCCAAGGAATGAAGCAGCAGACATATAATCACCTGCAATTGCAAGCCCATTCTGAAAACCTGAAATTTTTCCTCCCGCAGCATAGTAGTTTTCCTTAATATTTGTTTTTTTGGAGGCAAAGTATGTAATTAATAGCGTAACAAAAACAAATAATAGAAATATAATAGCAGCAAAGTAATTGCTGTTCTTATCATGGGTGATTGCCGTGGTCGTTGTTGGGAAAAAGTACAATAATAAAAAAATTACAAATGTCATTTATTTATTTTTTCTCTTAATTTGTCCAGAAAGTTGTTTGCAACTAAAGTGTACAATAATGTAAGGAATATTGAGAAAATAATAATTGATAAACCTATTATAATCCCAACTGTAATAAAAGAGTCGAATAGAAAAACACCTAATACCTCAGGATAAAAACCAATTATTAGTATAAATGAGAAATATACGATTAATGTAACTAAAGAAAAACTGAAGGCAATCAATTTATTAAGAAAAATAAATTTGATGTAATCCTTTTCTTTTCTATTATTAGTGATCATAAGATAAAGCCAGATTATTAAATCTGGCTTTTTTTGAACTTTTACAGATTTACAGTAACTGCTTTTAGTTCTGTATAGTTTTTAAGAACTTCGTGACCCATTTCTCTACCCCACCCAGATTCTTTATAACCTCCAAATGGCAGTGAAGCGTCAAAAATATTATGACAATTAATCCAAACAGTTCCGGCTCTTATTTTAGCTGCCAGCTTGTGCGCTGTACTTATATTTTTACTCCAAACACTAGCTGCGAGTCCAAATGAAGTATTGTTTGCAACATCAGCTATTTTATCAAGATCTTCGTCTGAAAAGGGCTGAGCACAGAGAACGGGACCAAATATTTCTTCTTTTACAATGGACATGTCTTTATTTGTCTTTGCAAAAACAGTTGGATGTACGAAATGTCCCCCAGATGAGTTGTCATACTTTCCGCCGGCTACTATTTCTCCACCTTCCGCTTTTCCTGCCTCAATGTAACCAGAAACTTTTTGGAATTGTTCGTCAGATACAAGAGGACCCATTTCAGAAGAAGAATCCATTCCAGGACCAACTTTAATATTTGAAGCGATTTTTGAAATACCTTCAGTAACTTTGTCAAATACTTTCTCATGAGCCATTAATCGTGAACCAGCGCAACAACATTGGCCATGATTGAAAAATATTGCACTAGCGGCTCCTGCAATCGCTGCATCTATATCAGCATCAGGGAAAATTATTGTTGGAGATTTACCCCCGAGTTCAAGTGAAACTTTCTTAAGGTTACCTGCTGAAGCCTTTGTGATTAATTTACCTACTTCAGTTGACCCTGTAAAAGCTACTTTATCTACTTGAGGGTGTGCTGCAAGAGGAGCTCCTGCCTCCTCACCTAAACCAGTTACAACGTTTAAAGTCCCATCAGGTAATAATCCAGAATTGTTGATTATTTCTGTTAACCTAAGAGCTGATAAAGGAGTTTGTTCCGCAGGTTTCAAAACAATTGTACATCCAGCAGCCAAAGCAACCGACAATTTCCATGCAGCCATTAATAAAGGAAAATTCCACGGGATTATTTGTCCTACCACACCTACAGGTTCCCGCAATGTATAACTGTGATACTGAGCACCAGGGGTGTATGGAACTGAAATTGGAATAGTTTCACCTTCAATCTTTGTTGCCCATCCTGCCATATACCTAAAGATGTCCGAAGATAACGCAACATCAGCTCCTGCTGCTATAGCAACTGGTTTACCGTTATCAAGAGATTCTAATTGAGCTAACTCTTCTGTATGTTGATCTATGAGTTCTGCAATTTTCCAAACAATCTTTCCTCTCTCATTTGGTGGTATTTTGACATGCCAATTTCCAGAATCGAAACACTTTCTGGCAGCCATTACAGCTTCATTAATATCTTGTTCATTCCCAGCTGCACAGGTAGATATTTTCTTTCCTGTTGCAGGATCTTCGACATCAAATGTTTTGCCTGATTTTGAATCTATCCATTTGCCATTAATGTAAAGTTTTTGGGTTTGTTTCAAAAACTTACCAACATTATCATTTACAGTGTAGTTTAGTACAGAAGCATCCATATTTTTTCCTCCAATAAATTTTAAAATAACATTCTTAAATATACTACCAATTGTAATTTTTAAATACAATAACCTTGTAAATAATCACTAGTTTTCTGAATAATTTTCCAGAATACATTAATATTTCTTTGTTCAAAATTACTAAAATCTTGATTATTCTAAATCTGGCATAGTCTTTCGCAAAAATTGACGAGTCTTCAAAAGATTTATTTTTAATGAAAGTTTAATATTCCAGGTAACTAGTATTAGGGAGTGTGAGGTTGTCTAAACCACTAGACTCTAAAATTTACCTTAGAATACTTGGTTTTTTAATCTAAATTATCTTGATTAGAGTTTTGTTGGATTAGGTGAATCACCATAAACATCTTTGGGATCAAAAACCTTTTCTTTTTCTTTAAATTCAAGTTTATGTGAATATTTATTCTTTATTTTGGAGAGTTTTCTGTAAAAGCATGACTTATATCCAACGTGACAGCTTGCGGATAGGCCTCCTAATTCCACTTTAAAAATTACGCAGTCTTGATCATCATCTACCATGATCTCTTTTATCTTTTGGGTTAACCCGCTTGTTTCGCCTTTTTTCCATAAACATTTTCTGCTTCTGGACCAATAATGCGCTTCCCCAGTTTCAATCGACATTGTAAAGGCTTTGGGATTCATGTAGCCATGCATTAAGATATGGTTATTTATAAAATCTACTGTTATAACTGGTATTAGATTATTTTCGTCAAATTTGGGTTGCAGAATTGTGCCTTCTTCTACCTGAAACACTGATTCTCTTTTACTAAATTTAACCATTATTCCATTATATAACTTAAAAACCTCTTTTGAAGATCTAAATCTTTTTCAAACTCGCCAAGAAACGAGTTTGTAATGGTTGAAACATTTGGTTTTTCAACTCCTCTGGTGGTCATGCATTGGTGAACTGCTTTTATGTAAACTGCAACACCTCTGGGTTTCATTGATTTTTCAATAGCTGTAGAAATTTGTTGCGTCATTGTTTCTTGCGTTTGAAGTCTCTTTGCAAATATTTCAACTGTTCTTGCTAGTTTAGATATACCAACAACTCTTTTTACTGGTATGTATGCGATATGTGCGATTCCAACTATTGGAACCATGTGGTGTTCACAATGTGAGTTGAAGGGAATATCTTTGAGCAGCACCATATCCTTGTACCCTTGAACATCTTCGAATGTCTTAGATAGATATTTATCTGCGGATTCTTTATAACCTGAAAAAAACTCTTCATAAGCATTTATAACTCTTTTTGGAGTTTCCCTCAGACCTTCTCTATTGGGATCGTCGCCTGCCCATCTAATTAAGGTTTCTACAGCTTTTTCTGCTTCTTTTCGGCTAACTTTGTTTTGATGAGAAATTTTAACATCTTTTATAGAGCTAGAGTCCATGGTTCGATTTTCTTTCTAATATAATGTATAATAATAATCTTGTGTTTAAAAAAAAAATTTAAAGTAATATATTTAATACTACTTTAATTAAAAAATGCAAAATGAAATTTAAAATCTCAAATGGCACTGTGTTTGATCCTACCCAGGGAATCAATGAAAAGAAAGTAGACATATATATCAAAGACGGAGTGATTGTTAGTCCACAACAATCTGAGTTATCAGATTATAAGAAAACATATGATGTTAGTGATATGATAGTTATGGCTGGTGCAATAGACATTCATTCGCATATAGCAGGAGGTAATGTAAATAACGCGAGAATGTTATCCCCAGAGATTCATTGCAACTTTACGGAAAATAATCTTGGGAGAAAAAAACTTTTACCTGGATTCAACTCTCGTTGGACATCTGAGGGAACTGGTTACAGATACGCAGAGATGGGTTTTACAACGGTGATTGAGCCTGCAGTATTACCAATTAACGCTTTTCTTACTCAATTAGAGTTAGAGCAAATACCAATGATTGACAAGGGGTGTTTGGGAATAGTTGGTAATGACAATTTTCTTTTGGATGCCTTAAACAAGAAGAAAGGACAGTCTTTTATAGATGACTATGTAGCCTGGAATATAAATTCTTCTAAATGCATGGGTTTAAAAGTCATTAATGCAGGGGGCACGGAATTTTTTAAATTTTCTGGTGAATCAGAATCTTTTGAATTAGATGATATTGTTCCTCAATATGGAGTAAGTTCAAGACAAATTTTGGAGTCACTTAATATTGCCAATGAAAACTTAGAAATACCTCATCCAGTTCACGTACACTGCAACAATTTGGGAACTGCGGGAAATATAAAATCAATTCTCGACACTGTAGATGCTGCCCAAGGAAGAAGAATGCATTTAGCTCACATACAATTTTATGGATATGGAGATAAGGGAAAAAAAGGTTTTTCTTCTTGTGCCTATGAATTGGCCGAGAAAATTAATAAAAATAACAATATTTCAGTTGATATTGGTCAAATTATGTTCAAACCAACCATGACAATATCTTCTGATTTATGGAAACAAAATCAGGCAAAAAACCATGCAAATCCAAAAAAATGGGTTCTTTCAGAAATAGAAGATGGAGGAGGAGGTGTCATACCTTATGAATACCAAGAAAAAAACTTTGTTAATGCCTTGCAATGGTCAATTGGATTAGAGTTATTTTTGTTAATCAAAGATCCATGGAGAGTATTTCTTACAACTGACCATCCAAATGGAGCCCCATTTACCTCATACCCTCAACTTATAAGGTTGTTAATGGATAGTGATTACAGAAATTCGGAGCTTAATAAAATTAATAAGTTTGCTAGAGAAATATGTGATCTAAAATCTATTAAAAGAACCTACAGTTTTTATGATTTAGCAATTATGACAAGAGCAGCACCAGCAAAAATACTTGGTCTCAAAGACAGAGGTTCTTTAAAAGAGGGTTCAATAGCTGACATCGCAATATATAACCCAAAAAAACCAATTGATGAAATGTTTAAAAACGCAGAGTTAGTGTTTAAAAATGGAATTGAAATTGTACGAAGTGGGAGGGTAAAAAGACATCTAAAAACAAAAACAAAATACTTGGAATTAAACTACGATAAAAAAATTCATTCAAAAATTAAAGACTGGTTAGATAATTATTATTCTTTGAATTTAAAAGAGTTTGAGGTGGAAGAAAAATATTTCAGAGAAAATAACTTTCAATCTATTAATTAGTTTTAATCTCTATCAAAGACTCTGAAGAAAAATGGGGTTGCAAATAATGTAAGAAAGATTGAAAAAATTATTCCTGAAATTAAAACTATACCAATAGTTAACCTCGATTCAAAACCAGCACCACTTCCAATAACTAATGGAATGATACCAAATACTGTAGAAAAGCCTGTCATAATTACTGGTCTAAATCTCATTTTACAAGCTTCAATTATTGCATCGTATGATTTTTTACCATTTTTTTTTTGTTGCTTTGCAAACTCAACTATTAAAATTCCATTTTTGGCTGCTATTCCAGTTAAAATAATCAAACCAATTTGACTAAATATATTTAAAGAATTATTTAAATAAAAAATTGCACACAATGGTGCAATTAAGGTTAAAGGAACTGATAACATAATCATAAATGGAAACTTAAAACTTTCAAACTGTGCACATAGAACTAAATAAACAAATAGTAAAGAAACAAGAAATAGAAAATAGAATTGATTCATAGATCTTTGATACTCTTTACTTTGACCTTTAAAATCAATTTTATAATTTCCTTTTAAATTTTCTTTAGAAATGTTTTGTAAATAACTAATAGCTTCACCTAATGAATAAGTTTTATCAAGACCTGCACTTAGAGTAATAGATCTCATTTTATTATATCTATTCAATTCCTTGGCTTCCGAAACCTCCTTAAATTCCAATAAATTATCTAATCTTATATAATTTCCGTCTGAAGATTTTACTTCAAATGCTCCAATATCTTTAATATTTCTTCTGTTCTCTTTTTTTGCTTGGACTAAAACATAATATTCTTCTCCATCTTCTATGAATGTGTTAATTTTTCTTCCAGCTAATAGTATTTCAAGCGTTCGGCCTATTTCAAAATTTGAAACTTTTAAATCCGACGCTTTATTTCTATCTATTTTAACTTTTATCTGTGGTCTATTTTTTTTATAATCTATTCTTGTAAAAACGAAGTTTTTATTTTCTTTAATTTTATCTAGAATTATTTCCATATTCTCTGAGATGTTATAGTATGTGTCTCCAGACAAGACAAATTGTAGTTGTTGTCCAGATCTTCTTTGCCCAAGTCCGCGTGGAGGAAAAATTATTACCTTCGAATCGGTGATTTCACTTGAAATATTTTTAAATTCTTCAATTATTTCCCAAATCTTTCTTCTTTCTTCCCAATGATTAAGAACAATAATACCTAAACCATCACTAAAATTTTCTGTGCCTGAAAAACTTCTTGGAACTCTTAAAAGAATTCTCTTTGCTTCATTACTTTCGTTAAATTTGATCAGTTTGTCTTCTAATTTTAACATTTGATCAACTGTATTTTCGAAAGTACTTCCCTCTGGCGATTCCATTACCATTATAAATACGCCTCTGTCCTCTTGTGGAGCAAATTCCTTAGAGATTTTATTGTAAAAGAATATTGAGAAAAAAATTATAGGAATAAAAATGAATAAATAAATAATTTTATTTTGTAATAAAAGATTTAAAAATTTTATGTAAATTTCTTCGAATTTTTTTGAATTATTCTTTTTATTAGTTTTAGAAAGTAACTTAGAACAAAGCATCGGTGTTAATGATAATGAAATTAATGTGGAAAAAAAAATTGCACCTATTACAGTTACAGCTAATTCTTCAAATAACTTTGCTGTATCACCCTGTAAAAATATAATCGGCATGAAAATACTTATTAATACAATTGAGGTTGATAAAATTGCAAAAACAACCTCTTTTGAACCTTCTATTGCTGCAGACATTTTTGAATAACCATTCTCAATTTTTTTATGAATATTTTCTAACATTACGATTGAATCATCAATGACAAGTCCAGTACATAAAACTAGAGCAAGGAGGGTGATTAGGTTTAATGAAAACCCAAAATAATTTAAAAAAATGAAAGTTGATAAAATTGAAATTGGGACTGTGATTACTGGAATAATGGTGCTTTTGATGTCCCTAAGAAAAATTAAAATTATAATTGTGACTAAAAGTACTGCAAAACAAAGTGTAAATATTACCTCATTTAAAGCTTCAGACACAAATAGAGAGGTGTCATAGCTCTGATAGATTTTAATATTTTTAGGAAGCTCATTTGTAATTTCTATGAATTCTTGTTTTACCCTATCAGTTACATCTAATAAGTTTGCTGTTTTTTGCTTTAGAATTCCAAGTCCTATCATTTCTTCAGCATTTCCTCTAAAAATCTGTCTTGTTTCTTCTGGTCCTATTTCAATTTTTGCTACGTCTCCAAGTCTTACAAATGAAAAATTATCCTCCTTTTTAAGAACTAGATTTTTAAAATCTTCAACAGTAGTATAACCACTCTCCAGTTTTACAGTGTAATCTCTAAATTTTGACTCTATTCTTCCTGCTGGTATTTCAACATTTTCTGTCAATAATTTTTGCTCAATTTCTGTGACAGAAATTCCAAATTGAGATAATAGAACAGGATCCACCCAAATTCTTAATGATTTTTTTTTACCCCATGAAATTCTTACTCTAGCTACTCCAGGAATAACAGATAATCTATCAACTAAAAATCTTTCAGCATAATCTGTTAATTCAAGTTGATTTATATCGTTAGAGGTTAAGTTCAACCACATTATAGCACTAGAATCGGAATCAATTTTCGATATTTCTGGCGGATTAGAATCTTTTGGAAGATTTTCTAAAATACGTGAGACAGAGTCTCTTACATCATTAGCGGCTTCATTGATTTCTTTATCTACATTAAATTCAATTGTTATTTTAGACCGTCCATCTCTACTTACAGATGATATGGACTCAATTCCGTCTATTCCACTTATCTGACCTTCTATTATTTCTGTGACTTTTGTCTCTACAATCTCTGATGATGCTCCAGGATAAAGTGTATCAACGGTTATTTCAGATCTTTCTATATCTGGGAACTGTCTTAAAGGTAATTTATCTAAAGATAGAAAACCAATAATAACTAAAAAAATTGAAAGTACTGAACAAAATACTGGTTTTCTTATAAAAAATTCCGAAAGATTCATTTTAATTTTACTTTTATTCCTTCTTTTACTTTGTTGATACCCTGATGTATCACTAAATCGCCAGTATCTAGCCCACTCAAAACTTCAATCATGCCGTCTTCTTTAAAACCAACTTCTATTTTTTTTTTTTTTACAACATTTTCTTTATCAAGAATATATACAAAAGTAATATCGTCTTCTGAGATTATGGAATTTTCTTTTATTAGTATAGCTTCTCTTCTCTCTAATGTAATTTTGATATTAACCATCATACCTGGTTTAATATTGCCATCTGCGTTTTTTATTTTACCAATTACTTTGAATGTTCGTGTTTTTTGGTCAATTGCTGCATCAATTACTGATACTGAACCTTTTATATTTCTTAAATTTCCAGAACGAACATCTAGCGTAAATTTTTCACCAATTTTTATCCTATTTGTAAAATTCTCTGGAATATAAAATAGAACTTTAAGAAACTGAATATCATATATTTGGGTTATGATATCGCCGGGTTTTATAAAAGAGCCTTCGCTAAAATTTCTTATTCCTGTGTACCCGTCAAATGGTGCTTTAATTTTTAAATCATCAATTTTTGCATTAATTTCTTGAACTTTTCCGTAGAGTTTTTTTTTTGACATTTCTCTATTATCAAGGATAGATTGAGATATATTCCCTTTTTTTGATAGTGCTGCGGCTCTGTTATAATTTATCTCTGCTTCCTCAAGTTCAGCTTTAGCTTGAATTAAAGTGGCTTGTTCTTCATTGTCAAAAAATTCAACTAAAAGTTGACCTTTTTTTACAAACTTACCTTCCTCAAAATGAATTCTTTTGATCTTTTCTGAGACCACACTAGTAAGCATAACTTTTTCATTTGCTGTTACGGAGCCTGGTATTTTCAATATATCAGATACATCTTTTGAAATTGGTTTTTGTGCTCCAACAGTTACAAGGTTTTGAGAATAAGAATTTTCAAGAAAAAGAACTGATAATATTAAGATTTTTAGAATTATTGATTTCATGCATTCCTTAGATCTTTTATAATTTGTTTGTATTCTTTGGACTTAAAAATTGTAGAACCTGATACTAAAATATTCGCTCCGGCTTCAATAGCAAGCTTTCCAGTATTTAAATCGATGCCCCCATCAACTTCAATGTCAATATTCCTTCCATCTACTAGATTCTTTATGTATTCAATTTTTTTAAGTTGATCATGTATAAAGCATTGCCCTCCGAAACCTGGTTCGACAGTCATAATTAATATTAGATTGACATGATCAATGTATTTTTCAATTACTTTTACAGACGTTGAGGGTTTTATAGATATTCCAACTTTTTTATTAAATTTTTTAATTAATTTTATAATATCATAAACATTTTCACTAATCTCATGGTGAATTGTTATTATGTCTGAACCAGATTTAACAAAATCAGGTATATATTTTAAAACTGGATCAATCATTAGGTGAACGTCAAATGTTTTTTTACTGTATTTTCTAATCGATTTTATAATATTTGGTCCCATTGTAATATTTGGCACAAAATGACCATCCATAACGTCTATATGAATAAAATCACATCCAGCTTTATCTAAATCATGAATCTCTTNACCCAGTTTAGANAAATCAGCNGATANGATTGATGGTGCAATTTTCACCTTTTTGTTCATAATTATAATTTCTCTTGATCTTCGGAATATTGACCAAGAGTTGCACTTGAGTTTAGTTTACTTCTTTTGAATAGTGCATTTTGCGAATCTAGTATTTTATTNTCGTCTCCTTTCCACGAAGCAAGCGAAGATTGTTGAAGTGCTCTTCCATAGGAAAAACTTAGNTTCCAGGATAAATCTTTTTTTAGTTTGTTCATTTCATTTAAATGAGACGTTGCTAATTCACTTGATTGACCACCTGATAAAAAAACTATGCCTGGCACNTCGCTTGGAATATTTTCACTTAGGCATTGGATNGTCATTTTTGCTACTTCATTAATTGGTGCTTGTATAGCTGATTTTTTTCCAGAAATAACCATATTTGGTTTAAGTAACACACCCTCTAGAAAAACTTTATTAGAAGTTAATCTTTCAAATAAATTCTTTAAAACCTTAGAAGTTACTTCATAACATTTCTTAATAGAATGTGATCCATCCATTAAAACCTCAGGCTCAACGATAGGGACCATTCCATGATCCTGAACAATTTTCGCGTATCTCGCTAAATTTGAGCAATTCAAATCAATTGCAATATCACTGGGAATGTTTTCGTTTTCGTTAATATCAATTATAGCTCGCCATTTTGTAAAAACGGCATCAAGTTTTTTGTATTCTATTAATCTTTTTCCTAGACCATCTAATCCTTCTGTAATTTTTTCATTGGATTCTGGAGAGAGTGGTATAGCTCCAGTGTCAACTTTTATTCCTGTATAAATTCCTTGTTCACTTAGATATTTTCCAAATGGAACCCCGTCAGATGTTGATTGACGAATAGTTTCGTCATACATTATAACTCCACTAATAAAACTATTAATTTTTTCGGTTTTAAAAAGTAATTCTCTATATTTTCTACGATTTTCAAAGTTTGACTCAACATTAATNTCATCAAATCTNTTTGTNATTGTGTTAGTGCTTTCATCTGCAGCTAATATACCTTTAGGCGGGTTAGAAAGTTNATTTGCTATTTGATTTAATATTTTATTATTCATTTCAAGTTACACATTTAAGCTACTNAACCCTGGCATGCTTTTACCCTGGACAAATTCTAAAAAAGCACCTCCACCGGTTGAAACAAAAGAAAATTCGTTATAATTGTTGGAATCATTTAACAAAGATATAGTATCACCTCCACCAGCAACTGAAAAGAAATTTTTGTTTTTATTGGCCNTAATGGCAGANAAAACAAAANNAGTACCTTCGTCAAANGGTTTTTTTTCAAAAAGTCCTAAAGGACCATTCCANAAGACAATCTTAGCTTTTAAAATTTCATTGTNAAATAACATTCTAGTCTTTGGGCCTATATCTACTATCATATCTTTNTTTGTTATTTCATTNATTAACTTTGCNTCAGGATTTTTTTGAAGCTTTTTGTCAGTTACAATACAATCAATGGGTAAAACAATTTTATTTGAATATTCAGANAGTAAANNNTTTGCAAATTCAGTCATTTTTTTTTCATAAAGAGAATCACCTATATCATATCCCTGNGCAAAATTTAGNGTATTAGCCATCGCTCCNCCCACAATTACTTTGGAATANTTTTTNGCATAAAACTCTATTAGTTTTATTTTTGTNGATATTTTNGCCCCACCAAGTATNGCNACAGAATCANATTCATTGGCAACAAGAAATAGNTTCTTTAAATTTTGCACTTCATTTTCTAAGAGTTTCCCAGGGAATGACGGAAGATGTTTTGGTATACCAGATATTGATGCATGTTGTCTATGACTACAAGAGAAACATTCATTAATATATATGTCGCCGAAAGAGGAGATTTTTTGTGAAAATTTATCCGAATTTTTTTCTTCTTCAGAATAAAACCTTATATTTTCTAACATTATTATATTAAACTCCTTAAATATGGATTCAAAATCACTTTTTTTTAAATTTTTGATATCTGTATCTATAAAATGAATTTTTTGTTCAGTTAATTTTTCTAATTCATTTACTAAGAATCTTAGTGAAAATTCTTGAAGGCGTTTTCCCTTTGGTCTTCCAAAGTGTGAAATTAAAATAATTTTTGCTTTTTGATCTAAAAGTTTTGAAATAGTAGGCAAAACTTTCAATATTCTTGTGTTATCTTTAATTGTATTTTCTTCTGTTGGCACATTTAAGTCAACTCTAACAATCACTGTTTTATTAAAAACAAAACTATAAGAATCTACAAATTTTTTTTTGAGTGTTATCATTTAAAAAATT
>NHDS01000021.1 GCA_002167215.1 Pelagibacteraceae bacterium TMED65 | reverse complement strand
CGTAAGAATCATCATCATTTGTAGAGACTTCGTCATTCATTGCAGAAATTCCGTCAGTATTAAATAAATCTAGACCCAAATAATAAGAATGATTATTATATGCCTCTCCATAAGAAACATCTAAGTTTTTTGCATTGTTAGATCCACCTGAAATAATAAATTTATTTAAATTTTTATCCTCTCCATCTTTGGTATAAATATTTATTGCACCACCTATAGCACCTGAACCATACATTGAGCTTTGAGACCCTCTTAATACCTCAACCTTTTTAATTGAACTATTCATTATATTTGAAAAATAGAAACTATTATCACTAGAAGATGGATCTGACATTTTAACACCATCAATATAAACAGTTGAATATCTTTTTGGTAAGCCTCTTAATTGAATTCCTGCAATTGTTCCATGCCCTCCTGATCTAAAATAATTCATTCCTGGTAAATTATTATTTAAAGTTTCACCTAAAAAAAAATTGTTAGATTCTGTAATGGTATCCTCACCCAGGATTGAGACTGAACTTCCAACTGTACTATAGGATTGTGGACTTTTATTTGGTGCTATTACAACAATAGGTATATCAATGGCTCTTGCATTAAAATTTAAACATACTAAAGTTAAAACTAATATTAACTTAATAAACATCTTTCACCTCTTTTTTTGACCTCAAAAAATTTTGAGNTTTATTTNTTTAGTGCCGATGCTTATTTTCAAAGTAGAATTAGACTTTTCCTGGCCTTCGTTCAACANCGGACTGATCTGGGTGGCGCTCGGACTCGATTTTAATCTTACCGTTGCAGGAACAGTCAATGATTCTAACATTGTTTCCCACCATGCATTTCAGAACACTTGTATAATTATTGCAAAAAGAAAAATTTGTAAACAAATAATAATGATTAAATTGTCCTAATTATAAGTTTCTGATATAAAAATTTTAACTTAAATAGTTACTGAAATTAATATTTAAAAAATTTATGTGTATAATTGAAAAAACAAGATATGAGGATTACAAAAAAGATTATTTAAAAAATGGTTATGTAATTGTTGAAAATTTTATTACACCAGAAAAATGTGATGAAACAAAGAAAGAATCACTTCAATTTGCAGAATTACCAAATTACCCTGTAGCTTTAAATCTACATAGAAGATCTGATTTTTTTTGGAAAATTATATCTAATAGTAACTTAGTAAATTTTTTAAGATATATACAAGATAGTGATATCGATGCTGTAAATGATCAATTTTTATTTAAATTGCCTAATACAAAGTATGGCAAACAATCCTGGACTTTTCATCAAGATAACTCGTATCCTAGAGCAAAAAAAAATTCATATATTATTGTTCATTTGGCTGTTGATGAAAGCACAAAAGATAATGGTGGATTAATATATTTAAAAGGATCTCATGTTGAGGATATTCTTGAATTTGAAAGTAATAAAAGCTGGAAAGAAGATGCAACTAAATCAGGTATAACTAGGCCTGGTCAAACAATCAAAAATGAAAATGAGATGTTAAAAAAATATGAGGCCATTGATATTGAATTTCCCAAAGGTGCAATCTCTTTGATGCATGGTAATCTAATTCATGGATCGCATGCCAATTTAAGTAAAAATAAAACTAGAAACCAATATTCAATGTGCTTTATGAACAGAGGTGTAGATTTTTTTGTTGGAAAATCATCACCAAGAATAAGAGCAAAGTTGTATTAATTTTTAAGCTAGCGACCCCCAGAAATAGTAACAGTAGTTCCATTTATATACTCTGCATCACTCGAAGATAGCCACAATATAAGTTTTGCAACTTCTTCAGGTTTTCCTAGTCTAGAATTAGGTATAGTTTTAAGTAGTTTTTTATCTTTTCTATTTTCAGATTTCGTATCGATTACTCCTGGAGCAACACAAACAACTCTGATCTTATATTTTGATAGTTCTTTTGATAATCCAATAGATAAATTTTCAATAGCTGATTTAGTTGGAGCATAATGTGTAAAAAATCTACCACCAAATTTAGCTGCAGTAGATGATAAATTAATTATAGATTTCCAATTTTTTCCTCTTTTCATAAATTTTAATGATTTACTGATTATATCGTATACAGCAAACACATTTACCTCATATATTTTTTTAATCTCTTTTAATTTAAGACTAGAAAATTTTTTTCTTTTTACATCAAATGCCGCATTATTTATTAGACAGTCAATATTGATTTTTTTTTGACTTAAAAATTTAAAAATTTTATCCCTATCTTTGTCTTTTGATAAATCTACTTTTATAGCCGTACATTTATCTGGATACTTTTGACAAATTTGATTTGAGAATTTTTTATTCTTATTGTAGGTGAAAATTACTCTATAATTTTTAGACAAAGCATAATTCACAACAGATTTTCCTATTCCTTTACTTCCACCAGTAATTAAAAACGTTTTCATATTTAATAAAATATAATATATACCTAAATTATATTGACTATGAAGCAAGCTAAAATAAAAATAGGAGCAACCCAAATCAATAATGGTTTTTCAGGGCAATTTTATTTACCTTATTCTATAGGTTTGTTGTATGCGTTTGTTCTTCATAATTCAATTAATCCCGAAAGATTTGAATTTAATAGTATTATTTACAAAAGAAAATTGCTCGATGAATGCTTTGAGCAACTTAAAGATAGAGATGTTGTTTTATTTAGTACTTATGTTTGGAATGAAAAAATTTCATTAGCTATTGCAAAGAAGCTAAAAGAATATGATAACAAAAAATTTATAGTTTTTGGAGGACCATCAGTACCAGATAATAAATTTGGAAAAGCTGAAAAATACTTCAAGGAAAATTCATTTATAGATGTTTTGATACATCAAGAAGGTGAGAGGTCTGTACTTCAATTATTAGACGAATATCCAAATAATAATTTAAAAAATACACCCAATATAAGTTACATGGATCAAAACAAAAATTATTACAATAATCCTAATCTTCCAAGATTAAAAGATTTTGATAAAGTTCCTTCCCCGTATCTTGTTGGTATATTTGATGATCTAATAAAAGAGAATCCTAAAGAAAGATGGCTAGCTAGCTGGGAAACTAACAGAGGCTGCCCATTCTCATGCACTTATTGTGACTGGGGGTCTGCAACTAACAGTAAAGTTTCAAGGATGCATTTGGATAGAGTTTTTGCTGAATTAGATTGGTTTTCAAAAAATAAAGTAGAATTCATTTTTTGCTGTGATGCAAATTTTGGTATTTTGCCCAGAGATTATGAAATTGCTTTAAAAGCTGCAGAAAATAAAAAAAAGTATGGTTATCCTCATGTTCTTTCAGTGCAAAATACAAAAAATGCAAGAGAAAGAGCTTATAAAGTTCAAAAATTACTTGCTGACACTGGTTTAAGTAAAGGAGTAACTTTAGCGATGCAAACTGTTGATCCACACACTTTAAAAGCAATTAAAAGAGATAATATTTCTACAAAAGATTATGAAGAACTTCAAAAAAAATTTACAGATGATGGAATAGCAACTTATACAGAGTTTATACTTGCTCTACCAGGAGATACATATGATACTTTTGCTGATGGTGTTTCAAGTGTTATCCAATCAGGTCAGCATAACAGAATTCAATTTAATAATTTATCAATTTTACCTAATGCAGAAATGGCTGATCCAGAAAATATTGAAAAGGATCAAATAAAGACAGTTAGTGGACCAATAGTAAATGTTCATGGATCATTAGACGAAACTCCAGAAGATAACATTACAGAGAGTCAACAGTTAGTAATCTCAACTAGGACTTTGCCATTTGAAGATTGGAAAAAAATGAGAGTCTATGCGTCCATTTCAGAGTTTTTATATTTCAATAAAATAGTTCAAATTCCACTTTTGGCTATAAATAATCTTGAAAATATCAAATTTAGGGAGTTATTTGAGCATTTCTATAATTGTAGCAATGATTTCGTCATTATGAGGAATATTATTCAAAATTTTCATCAACATGCAGAACAAATATCTAAAGGAAAAAGTGAATTCCTTTATAAAGAGGGATTATTAGATATTTATTGGCCACCAGGAGAGTTTGAATATATTAAATTAGTTTCTGAAGAAAAACTAAATAAATTTTATGATGAGTTTCAAAATTGTTTTGAAGTTTTTTGTAAAAGCAACAAATCGAAAAAAATATTCTTAGAAAGTGTTGAGCTGAACAAAAAAATGATGAGGTTGCCATGGACTCAGAAAGATGAAATACTTGAAATGGATTATGAGATAATAGATAGTTATAGAGATATCTTAAAACTTAATAAACCTTTATTTTTAAAGAATAAAAACACCATTAAAATAATTAGAAATGATATGAAATTTGAAAATATTCAAGATTGGATGAGAGAAGTTATTTGGTATGGGCATAGAAGTGGTAAATATTTGTGTAATGTTGATAAAATTGAAAGTAAAAAAAATAAAGAAATCGAAAAAAATATTGATAAATCATTAGATGAAAAATATATAGGAAGGAATTTCGGTCCTTATATGGTTTAGTTTGATTTGATAGTAATTTTTGGTTTAATTAATTTAATTTTTGAATAAGTTTTATAGACATTTCTTATATATCTTAACTCCTCTGCACTAAGTTTTAAAAAGTTTTTGGAATTTATAGCTGTTTTTACATGACTTATTTTTTTTGCTCCAAATATAACCGAGTCAGTCTTAAAAGAATTGCAAAACCTATAACAGGTATTTTCTATCGGCCTTTTTGAAAATAATTTAATTTTATTTATAAATTTTATCCATAAATTAATTTGATTGATATCCCAATAATATCTATGATCGTTTTTATTGAATTTAATTTTTTTATTATTTAAAAATTCTTCAGAAAATATTCCAAAATTTAAAACTGTTCTAGCAAAGATTTTAACTTTATCTATTTTTAATATTCTTTTTAAATTTTTATTAAATATTCTTTGATCTAACACATTAAAATTACACTGAATTGTATCAAACTTGTATAGTTTTCTTAGGTACAAATAATCCAAAGGCTGCTGAACACTTACACCAATAAATCTAATTTTTTTTTGGCTTTTTAAATTATCAAGAACATCAATAGCATGTTTTAAATTTTGATCTTTCAATGAAGGATTATACAATTGGACTATATCTAAATAATCACTTTTAAGATTTTTAAGTGAATTAAAAACTTGTTTCTGAATTGTATTTTTTGAGAAATTCAATTTTTTTTGAAATGATACGCAACCAACTTTTGTAGCAAAAAAAACTTTATTTCTTCTTTTATTAAAAACTTTTCCAAGTTTTTGCTCTGAGTCTCCATAAACATTAGCTGTATCAAAAAAATTTACACCATTATCATATGAATACTCTAGAATTTTATTAACATCATAGTTATTTATATTACCATATGAAATATTATTTTTTCTATTACCACCTAATGACCATGTTCCAAGACAGTATCTCGAAACATTATGTTTACCAAGTTTGAAATATTTCATATAAAATTTGTGTGCAATCAATTAAAAAAAAAAAATTAGTATTTAAAAACCAAGTTTACAAAGTCTACTCAAATTATATTAAAAGTAAACATTATGTTGTGAAAGACTATTTATCCTTAGAGGTAGATGGAAAAAAATTTGGTGGAGTTTGTTGTATTATAATTTTTAAAAAAAAAATTGGATTGATGAAAGTCTATAGCCCAATATTAAAAAAAAGATTATTTTCTTTAGTTCAAGGATTTTGTGATAAAAATGAAGATCCATTAAATTCAATTAAACGTGAAATATTAGAGGAAACAGGGATAAATGTAGATAAAAAAAATATTAATTATCTAAATAAAATTTTCCCGATGCATAGTTTGGTTAAATCACAATTAGCTATTTATAATGCAAATTTAAAATATTATAACCCTGCAGACTTCAAAAAAAGAGTGCAAGAAATTGGAACTGGAAAAATTAATTTCTATGACTTTCAAGAAATTAAAAAAATGTTAAAAGAACCTTATGATTTTGATATAATATCTTACACTGCCATAGTTTACTATTTCATAATCAACAAATTTTTTTAATTCTTAATGATTGAAATTATTTTTTTTTCAATTTTATCAGACGTAGGTGGTAAGTTATCTACTTTTTTATGAAAACCTGCACTTTTGTTTTTTAAACCCATTGTAAATATTCTTTTATTTGTAATGTGGCTTATTTTATTTGCTAAATTATTTGCAATTCCATCAACATAATCATCATCAAGTATTATTCCCCCATATTTTGAATTAGTAATACAATTCATTGCTGTTTTAGAGATTTTCAATGGTTTGATCCACAAAACATGAATAATACCAATTTTGAAACCTTTTTTTTCAAGATTTTTTTTAGCTTTAATTGCTTCAAATCTGGTTATTGATATTGCAATAATAACGAGGTCTTTATTTCCTTTAATATCATTTTTTAATTCAATTTTATTTCCAAAACTACCCCTGTGCTCAGATACATAATAAACCTCTTTTTCTCTCATAAAATTCTTATATACTTTTTTATACTCTAACGGTGTCATTGGAGAAGCAATCTTAACTCCAGGCATTCTAAAATATAATGAATGATGTGAAGATCCTGCAACAGGACCTATTCCTCCTTCCATTCCAATACCTCTAACAAATACTGGACAGGGAGTATTCCAAAATTCTTTACTTTTTGCGGCATAATTTACAATCATTGGAGCATTATACCAATTGAAACCTTGATACCTTATTACATAGATTGGTCTTTCATTCATCAATGCCGAACCTGTAACAATACCACCCCCAGCAACATCCGCCATTGACAATTCGATCATACCATCTTTTTCATACAATTCTGGCAAAGTACCTCCAACCCATCCAACCGCTGTTAAACACTGACCAAATACTTTACCTTTTTTCTTTTTAAGGTGGTTTCTTATAATTTCTTTTATAGTTTCTCTAACTGTTTTTCCCATTTTGTTTTAATTTTATTTTCTAATTTTTTATCTAATTCTTCAGCAACATTTCCAAGTATTTTTTTTTCACTTTCATACCGGTCAAATACTTCATCACTATCTTTTCCTGCCCCAGAGTGCCAAAATAATCTATTTGTATTTATATTAAGCAGCATTGGTTCTTTAAAAAAGTATTTTTGAAAATTAATAATTTCTTCAGGATTGTCTTTCAAATCATAACCTCTCATTTTAAATGACCTAGCAACATCGTGCATATCCCAATTTCTTCTAATTTTTTTTTTTGTTAAGATAGACAGATTATTATCTTCAACAATAAATAATACTGGTAATTTTTTTGTTGAGGCCCATCCTAAAGCACCCAAAACATAATCTTCTTCAGCAGATGCATCTCCCATAAAAATTATTGTTGGTTTTTTTGAGGTAAAACTAGCACCTATACCTATTGGTACTTGAGTGCCCATATGTCCATCATGTCCATACATATTTATCTCTTTTGAGAACAGAGATGCAGATCCACCCATACCTCTGGTAGTACTAAATTTAATATTTCCAAGCAACTCAATAATAAGTTGATTTATATCTCCTCCAAATGATAAGTAAGTTGAATGACATCTGTGTTGAACAAAAATAAGAGGTTTAATTTTTTTTAGATCCTTTATAATTGTTGCCAAAGTTGCGGATATAAATTCCTGCCCAGCAGATAAATATATAGGTATAGTAATTTTTTTTTGGCTATAATATTTGTAAGCATTCATTTCAAAGTGTCTACAAAGAGCTGCCTTTTCAAATATTTTAATTCTTAACTTTTTATTCACTTTTTGAGCAGGTTATAATTATTATTTTTTGGTTTATTTGAAATACTTTAGATAGTTTTTTTATTGTATTAGTCCTAACAATATCACCCGCTGATAAAACATATTGTTTTTTTTTATCAACAAGACCACCATCTAAAATTCCAAATATTGTATTTTTTTCTCTATTTGATACAAGTTTTTTTAAACTATTAATTCTTTCAATTGTAATTTTTAATTTTTTATAATTATAAACATTAGTTCCAAATTTTTTTGGTATCTCAAAAAGAACTTCATCAGTTAAATTTTTCATTTCCTTTTTACTTTCATAGGGCTTATTTTCTCTTCCATAATTGTCTTTGTATCTTACCAAATCTCCCTTATCTATTGGGGTTTCAATTTCCAAAACAATACTTCCTTCTCTTGATAAAGATTTAGTTGAATGAAATAACCCGGGTCTAATCATTAATTTATCTGGTGCTTTAAGAATTTTTTTTTCATAAAATCCAACCATTACCTCTACTTTTCCATCTATAAGAATAAATCCAGTCTTTTTTTTGGGATGGCAATGAAGAGATGTCTTTTTCTTTGATAAAATTTTTAAATGCCAAGTAGCCGAATTATTTATTTCACAAATAATGTATTCTTCACCCCATGGTTTTTTCACCATCATATTATTCATTTTTATTTTTCTTTGTAATATAAATTTAAAGCAGCTTTCATCCAAGGCCCCAAGTCTTTATAATGAGCTGTTGTAATAATTTTCCCATCAATAACGGCGGGAAGATCTTCATAAATCGCTCCCGCGTTCTCAATGTCATCTTTCATACTATAATACCCAGATATTTTTTTTCCTTTAACAATCTTAGCTGAAATTAATAGTTGCGCTCCACTGCATATGCAGGCAATAATTTTATTTTCACTATTAAACTTAGATATAAAATTAATAATATCTTTATTTTGTCTAACTTTTTCTAAGGCTTTAACTCCCCCAGGTATTACTAAAAAGTCATAGTCTTCAGTTTGAACTGAATTTATATTTTTTACAGTATGATTTTTATTTGGTGGTATATCGGTTCCCAGTATCCCTTTCACCGGTTTACCTTCATGCAAACACACGTCAACCTCAAACCCTTCTTCTAACAACCTATAAAAAGGATAAATAAATTCATGATCTTGAACTAAATTTCCACTTATGATTATGCTTTTTTTTTTCATTTTAATTTAATAGTATTTCTTATACCAATTTATTGTTTTTTTAATACCATTATCTAATGAAACCATAGGTTTCCATCCAAGTTCTTTTCGTGCAAGAGTGCAATCGAGTTTTACAAAAGTATTAAGAGAATTATAAGATTTTTTATTTCTTATTTTTAATTTTTTTTTTGAAATTTTTACTATTTTATTAACTAAAGAGTTTATTGATAAAAATTCTCCTCTACCACAATTATATATTCTAAATTTTTTTTTTTGTTTTAAAATTACACTGTGAATAAAATTTGTAAAATCATCTATATAAAGCAAATCACGTTTTTCATTACCTTTTCCAAGAATTGTTACAAACTTTTTTGAATTCATAACTTTTGTTATAGATGCTCCAAAAACATGTGATTTATTAAGATCAAATTTATCAAATGGTCCATAAAGATTTGAATG
The DNA here is from genome assembly GCA_002167215.1 of Pelagibacteraceae bacterium TMED65. Next base: position 40,292 of record NHDS01000021.1, on the reverse strand, counting down.
CCTAATAACTGTAAATTTAGTTTTTGAAATATTACTAAAAAATTCAGACATTTTTTCCATATATACTTTCATCCAAGCACCTCCAAAATATTTAGAATAGATTTTATTATTTAAGTTTAAATCTTTTTCTTTTATTAATTTGTTTGATGATTTGTACATTAGAGTGCAACTGAGCATTATTAGGTGCTCAATTTTATTTTTAAATGCAGACTCTGTTACTATTGAATTAATGATGTTATTTTCTGTTACATGAATATATGGTCTAGAGATAATATCTTTTGAGCCAGATGTAATAGCTGCACAATTTATGACAATATCTTTATTTTTAAATATTCTGTTTGTTTTTGATCTGTTTAATAAATTTAATTTGCTTAGTTTGATATTTTTAATTTTTGGTTTTTTGTTTAGATATGTTCCATAAAGTTTAACTGATTTATCATTTGAAAAATAAATAGCCAAATTTCTTCCTATAAATCCTCCACATCCTAAAATTAAAATTTTTTTCATAATAGGTTACTTCATTTCTAAATCTAAAATTTTCTTTACTGTATCTACAAATTTACTATTATGAATTTGTTATTCAAATAGTTTATTATTAGATATCAAGTTTCTTTTTAAAATATAATAAAATTTATGAAAACTAGTCAAAATTTTTTTTTGAAAAAACATACGCTTCACTTACCTATAAGAAATAGACCTAAATGGCTTAAGTATACACTGAGCATGTATAAAATATATGGTTATACAGGTACAATTCTTTTGGCAGATGACTCTGATGATGAAATTTATAATCAAAATAAAAGCATAGTTAAAAATTTTGATGATATTTCAATAAACCATTTTAGAGCAAAAAATAATTTTTTTGAAGAACAACACAGACGATATAATTTAACAAAATTTCAATCCTATAAAGAAATAGATACAGAATATTATAGTTGTACCTCAGATGATGATTTGTTTAATACGAGTTTTGCAATCGACGGAATAAAATTTCTTGAAATGAATTTAGATTTTTCGGCTGTAACAGGTGCTGAAATAAAACTATTTTATGATGAAAAATTTCATATAAAAAATACATTAGTCAAATGGTGGCCAACTTCTAAATATGAAGATGCTCTCGATAGATTATTAGAATATACTTACAACCCTTCTGCAGCGTACCTGGGGGTATGTAGAACTTCATCATTGCAAGATGTATTTGAATTAGAACGTCAGGAAAATAAATTATGCTTTGTAAGACAGGGTGATGATTGGGGTTTTCCATCGCTAGATATGGAGATACCATGGATGTTTCAACTTTATATTTCTGGAAAAATTGGAAGAATTTATAATAAAATTTCTAGTTTTAGAGGAGAGCACAATTCTAGTGATAGGTATACCTTAGAATATTTGCAAAAAGATGATAAAAAAAAAAGATCTTTGGCATATGGACCGATAATTGAGATATTAAATGATACAGCAAGTAAATCGTTAAACAATACATATAATGATTTATTTTTTCTCTTGTGTAAAAAAAGTAATTACAGTAAAGAAATTGTTAAAGATGTATTGTTGAGATCTTTGTGGACTATTTTTACCAAGTATAATTATTTTAATATAATTAGTGGTGAAACGAAATTTGGACAAAATTTTTTAGCAGAATCTAATATTTCTAAAATACAACAATATAGAATAATAAAATTTTCAGAAATATTTAAAAAAGATAATTCACGTTTAAAAAAATTTTTTTTAAAACAAATATCTAGAAAAATTAAACAAGTAAAATTTAACTTTGCAAAAATTAATTTTAATAAAATAAAAAGTATGCATTTAAAAAAGCATAGCAAATTAAGAAATATTCTAGAAAAGTAATTTTTATTATTTAAAAAAATATATCTTTAACATATAAAGATATAAATTAATTAATAGATTAAATTAATATGTTGATCTCTAGAACCCCTTTTAGAATTTCCTTTTTTGGAGGTGGAACAGATTTTCCAGAATGGTATAATAAGTTTAGAGGCAAAGTAATAACTTCTACAATAAATAAATATTGTTATATTTCAGTAAGGTATTTGCCGCCTTTTTTTAAATATAATTACAGACTCAGATATTTTTTAAAAGAGGAGGTAAAAAATATATCATCTATTAAGCACCCAAGTATAAGAGAAACTATAAAATATTTAAATTTCAAAGATAACTTAGAGGTAGTTCATCATGCTGATTTGCCAGCGTTATCAGGTCTAGGAGCAAGCTCTAGTTTTACTGTCGGATTATTAAATAGTATAATTGCACTACAAGGTAAAAGAATTTCAAAAAAAAATCTTGGAATAAATGCAATAGAAATCGAACAAAATAAAATTAAAGAATATGTTGGCTCACAAGATCAAATGGCAGCAGCTTTTGGTGGATTTAACATAATAGACTTTAATAAAAGTAAAATTGAGGTTACACAAATCCCATCTATAAATAAAAATGTGAAAAAATTAGAGGAAAGTATTTTTTTATTATTTTCAGGTTATCCGAGGAAAGCGCAAAGCATAGAAAAAAAAAAAATTAATAATTTAAAAAAAAATACCAGTTATTTTAAAGAAATATTAAACATAACAGATAGAGCTGAAGATAAGCTGTATACTTCAAAAAATATTATTTCTGATTATTCTGAGTTGATGGAAAAGTATTGGTGGTGTAAAAAAAAATTATCAACTGATGTTAGTAATAGTAAAATAGATAAAATAATAAAGACAGCGCTAAAAAATGGCGCTTATGCAGGAAAATTAGTTGGCGCTGGAGGTGGAGGTTTTTTAATGTTATTAGTTAATCCAAAAAAAAAAGAACATTTAAAAAAAATTTTTAAAGATTTTACAATAGTTCCAGTAAATTTTGAATATAACGGTTCACAAATAATTTATTATCAGGATAATTCATGAAACATATTTTAATGACTAATAATATTACTCAAAAAGATAATTTGAAAGTTGCCAATTTTTTAAAAACAAATCCTATTTTAACAAATAATAAAAAAGTGCGAGAATTTGAAAAACAATGGAGTAAATGGCTTGGCACAAAGTATAGTGTATTTGTCAATTCAGGATCTTCAGCAAATTTATTATCAATATCTTATTTACGAACTTTATATAAAGATGGAGAAATTATTGTTCCAGCTCTTACATGGGTTTCAGATGTTACTTCAATTTTATATTGTAACTTTAAACCAGTATTTATTGACATTAATTTAAATAATTTAGGAGCAAATTTTGAATTAATAAAAAAAGCTATTAATAAAAAAACAAGAGCAGTTTTTTTAACACATGTTTTAGGACTAAATTGTCTTTCTAAAGAATTACTCACTTTACTTAAAAAAAAAAATATAATGCTTATTGAAGATGTTTGTGAGTCACATGGTGCTACATTTAATAAAAAAAAACTAGGCACATTTGGAGAAATATCTAATTTTTCTTTTTATTATGCTCACCATATGTCAACAGTTGAGGGAGGAATGGTTTCTACAAACAACAAAGAAATATATGAAAAAATGAGAATTATGCGAAGCCATGGCATGCTAAGGGAGAGTTTAGATCAAAAGATGAAGTTAAATTTTTATAAAAAGTATCCAAAAGTTAACAAAGAATTTTTTTTTGCTTATCCTGGTTACAATTTTAGAAGTACTGAAATAAATGCAGTTTACGGACTTAGCCAAATCAAAAGATTAAGCAATAATAATAAAAGACGGATAAGGAATTTTGAGTATTTTATAAAAAATTTAAGTAATGAAAAATATTTCACTAAATTCAATATGATTGGATCATGCAACTACGCTTTAATAATAATATTTGAGAAAGCATTTAGAAATTTTTCCTTTAGAATTAAATTTGAAACAAAATTAAAAAAGAATAATATTGAATTTCGTAGAGGTCTTGCGGGTGGTGGAAATCAGGCAAGACAACCCTATTTGAGCTTATTTAAGAAAAAATATAAAATTTTAGGTAAATTATCAAATACTGATATAATCCATGATTTTGGATATTATATAGGTAATTATCCATCATTAAAAAAAAGTAAGATATTAAATATTTGTAGACTATTGAATGAAATCTAGTTTATGACCAAAGTTTTAATCACAGGAATTTCAGGGAGTGGAGGTAGTTATTTAGCAGAGCATATATTAAAAAAAAAAAAAATATGAAATTCATGGTCTCTACAGACAAAAAAAACAACTTAATCAATACAATCTAAGAAATTTAAAAAACCAAAAAAAAGTTTATCTACATTTTTGTGATTTACTTGATTTTTCAAAAACAAAAAAAATTTTAAAAAAAATTAAACCTAAAATAATTTTTCATCTTGCATCAAATGCTGATGTTTTAGGATCTTTTTCAAAACCTTATGAAATTGTCAGTAATAATATAAATCTAACTTTAAATTTATTAGAAACCTTAAGAGTGAATAATTATAAAGGACGCTTTATAATGTGTAGCACTTCTGAGGTTTATGGAAACGTTAAGAAAAAACATCAGCCGATAAATGAGCTAAATAAAATAAACCCAATTAATCCATACGCAGTCTCAAAGACATTTCAAGATCAATTGGCACTGAATTATCAGAGAGTCTATAATTTAGATATAATTGTTACAAGAATGTTTACTTATCTGAATGCAAGAAGAAAAAATCTTTTTGCCTCAGCTTTTGCACGACAAATTATTAAAATAGAAATGAAAAAACAAAAATATCTTTATCATGGTAACCTTTCAAGCAAACGTACAATTTTAGATATTCGTGATGCGATGGAAGCATATTGGTTAACTGCATTAAAAGGAAAAAAGGGGAGGGTGTATAATATTAGTGGAAAAAAATCAATTACTGTGAAAAATTTTCTTAAAACATTAATAAAAAGGTCAAAAGTTAATATTAAGACAAAAGAGAATAAGAATTTAATTAGACCAACTGATATTAATTTGCAAATATCAAATTCTAATTTATTTAAAAGAGAAACTTATTGGAAGGAACAATATGATCTAAATGAGAGTATCAACTACCTTCTAGAAGAAACGAGGAAAATATTATTATGAAAAAGTATAATGTGTTAATCACAGGAGGTGCAGGATATATAGGCTCGATGTTATCAACCAGGTTAATTGAATTGGGCCATAAAGTAACTGTTATGGATAGACTAATTTTTTCCAAAAATTCATTAGCACACCTCCTTTATAACAAAAATTTTAAATTTATTTTTGGAGACGTTAGGAATAAAAAACTTTACAAAAAAATTATAAGTGCGAATGAATTTATAATACCTTTAGCTGCATTGGTAGGAGCAAAACTTTGTGAAAAAAATAAAAAAGAAGCTAACCAAGTTAATCTTAAATCAATAGAGTTTTTGATGAAAAATTTAAAAAGAAAACATAAAATCTTATATCCAACTACCAATTCAGGCTATGGTATTGGACAAAAAAATAAATATTGTGATGAAAATTCTGATTTGAAGCCAATATCATTATATGGAAGAACTAAAGTTGAGGCAGAAAAATTAGTTATGAAAAGAAAAAACTCAATCTCTTTTAGACTAGCAACAGTATTTGGATATTCATATAGAATGAGAACAGACTTATTAGTTAACAATTTTACTTTCACAGCTTTTAAAAAAAAAAAATTAAATATTTTTGAGGGTCATTTTAGAAGAAATTTTATACATATTCAGGATATTACAAAAGTTTTTGTTTTTGCCATAAATAATTTTGATAAATTAAAAGGGGAAAGTTATAATGCAGGATTGTCTTCTGCAAATATATCAAAGACTCAACTAGCAAAAAAAATTAAAAAATTTATTCCTGATTTAAAAATAAATAATATTGATAATATGAAGGATCCTGATCAAAGAGATTATTTTGTTAGTAACAAAAAAATAGAAAAAAAAGGATTTAAAGCTGAGATAAGTTTAGATACTGGGATTTCTGAATTAATTCAGTTTTATCGTCATAATGACAATTTAATAAAAAACAATTATTAAATTTCGATAATTTTTCTAAACTGTTCTAGTATATTTTTTTTAGGATAATAAAATTTAAGATTACTTTTTTCTGCACAAATTTTGTCAGTTGGTTTATCTCCTATCATAAATGATTTTTTTAAATCTAGATCCCAATTTTTTTTAATACTCTCAATCATAAGATTTCCAGGTTTTCTGTACATTGAATTTTTTCTATATTCTTCTATTCTTGAATTTTTGTGAAAAGGACAAAATCTCAAATCATTTATTATAACTTTATTTTTAAATAAATATTTTTTTATATTTAATTGTAAATTTATATAATCGGTAAGAAGAAATTTACCATGTGCAATACCGGCTTGGTTTGTTACTATAAATATGTAAAAGTCATTTTTTGTCATTTTTTGTAAGATTTTAATTACATTTGGTTTAAAAATAAAATCTTTAATTTTAAATACATATCCCTTGTCAATATTTATAACACCGTCCCTATCTAAAAAAACTGCTGCTTTTTTTGTTATTTTTGGAATAACCTTCTTTGCAAGTGCTAAGTTTTTTTTTGTTCCAATGTCTAAAAAAAAATTATTAAAGTAAATACCATAAACTTTTTTTAGTAATATTTCCTTATGAATAAAATCCTCCTCAAATGAGATAAATTTTTTCTTAATATCATTTAATTTTCTAAAAATATTTTTATTTAGAAAATAAATTCCTCCATTAAATAATTTAGATTTTTTATTATAAAATATTTTTTTTTTTGAATCTAATCCTAAGCGAATAAGTTTATTATTAGAATTATAGGTCTTGTTTTTTGCCAAAGACATAATAATTTTATTTTTATTTTTATTTTTGAAAAAAACTGATAGATCAATATCAAAATAAGTATCTCCGTTTAAAACAATAAAATTTCGAGCAACTTTATTTTTTAAACTTTTTATAGCTCCACCAGTGCCAAGTGGCTTTTTTTCTATAATGCATGAAATTGGCACTAAATTTTGAAAAGTATTATTGTATTTCTTATAAATTTTATTTCCTCTAAAACCACACATTATAAAAATTTTGTTAACAGGATAACTGGAAACTTTTTTAATTATATAATCAACAAAATCTCTTTTAATAATTTTAATCATTGGTTTTGGTTTACCATTTAAAAATTTCTTGATTCTTGTCCCTTTTCCCCCTGCCAATATAACTACATCTATTTTTGGAAAATTACCTACTTTAATCATTTTAAAACACTATTTTTTAAAAAAATATTCTTCTAAAATTCCACAGTAAATTTGTCCTAAGAAAAGTTCAAAAACTTGTATTATCGATGTAACTTTTGAGGGAATTATTATTGCATGATTTACATATTTTTTTAATAAACCTCCGTTATTCCCAGAAAAACAAAAAGTTTTAATCTTCAATTTCTTAGCAACTTTACATGCTTCAATTAAATTTCTACTATTTCCTGAAGTAGTTAATGCAATTGCAATATCACCTGGTGTTCCTAGTGCTTCAAGCTGTCTTGAAAATATATATTTAAAGTTGAAATCATTAGCTATTGCTGTAATTGAAGCTGTATCAGAAGATAATGCTATTGCATTAATAGCTTTTCTTTTTTTTTTATACTTTACTTTTAATTCTGTTGCTAAATGTAAAGAATCAGCAGCACTACCTCCGTTACCAAAAAAAATAATTTTATTACCCTTGTTTATAGCTTTGATCGAAGAGTCGCAAAGTTTTTCAAAATTTTTTATTTTTTTTTTCTTAAGAAACTCAGTAACAATTATTAAATTATTTAATTCATCTTCGAAAGCCTGTATAACTTTTTTTTTTAACATATTTATGACATTAAATAATATTATGTGAGTTAATTCACAATTTTGCAGCTTTTTTATTTAATTAATTATAATATAATAGACAATCTACTTTTTTTTTTGTAATAAAGCAAAATAACAATATATAACTATATAACGTGATATCAAAAAATACTGTACCTAAAAGTTATTCTGATAGAATTAACGAAAAGAGAGTGAGCCTAATAGACTCTATTCCCCTTCAAGGTCCACTTACAGTTCATATTGAGCCAACAAATATATGTAATTTTAAGTGTAAGTTTTGCCCTGAGTCATTTGACAATTATAAAGAAAAAGCAGGTGGCAATTTTATGTTATCACCTGAAAATTTTGAAATAATCACAAGTCAATTAAAAATGTTACCAAGATTAAAACAATTAAATTTTTTTATGATGGGTGAGCCATTTGCAAATAAAAACATAATAAAATTTGTTCAAAAAGCAGTCTCAGATGATTTGAGTTATTCTTATATGATATCTTCAAATGGTGCACTACTTACCGAAGAAAAATTTCAAGGTCTTTGTGAAAGTGGCTTAAGCTATTTAAGAATATCAATATTTGGAAGTAATGAACAGATACATAGAGATATTACACAAAGTAAAATAAATCTATCAAGAGTAAAACAAAATATAAAGAAATTTAAAACTTTTAAAGAAGAAAATAATTATGATTTTCCAAGAGTTCTAGTAAAAATGATAGACTCTCAAAAAAAAGAGCAAAATGAAGAGTTTTTAAGGGATTTTACTGGTCTTGGTGATGAAACATTGATTGAGCCCCTTCAGAATTGGAATGATCCCGAAGAGGGTAATTTATCTATGATTGACCGTAAAGATTTATTATCGACTGATCATTACAAAGCTAAAAAAAAATGTTGTCCATACCCTTTCTATAGTATGGTTATACATTCTGATTTAAAAGTATCTATTTGTTGTGTTGATTGGGAAAAAAAAACTTATATAGGGGATTTAAATAAAGAAAGTTTAAAAGATATTTGGAATGGCTCTTTACATTAAGATATTCAGTTAAAACACATACAAGGTTTAAAAAAAAAAGTTGAAGGCTGTAAAACTTGTGTTTACCACTATACTGCAAAAGATAATCTTGATGCTCTAGATGAAAAAACATTTATTTCACGTTTCAAGTAATAACTTAATTATTTTGAAAATTAAGATTGGTAAAAATTGCTTAGAAATATATTAAAATCATATCAACTTATCGGTTTTTATAAAAAATACTTATTTATTATATTTTTATTTTTTCTATTAGTTTCAACACTTGACTTAATTGGTTTAAGTTTAATAGGAACTTACATCACTGTATTTTTAGACTTAGATGAAAACCTAACCTCAAAAATATATACATTATCTAATAGTTTTTTTCCTGGCTCAAGCCCAATAATAGTCATAGGAATTTTAATAATTTTCATGTTTTTAATAAAATTACTTTTAGGATTACTTGTAAATTTCTCAATAGTTAGATTTAGTATAAGACAGATGAATGACTTAAGATTAAAATTGCTTTCCGGATATCAAAATCAGCAATATTTAGATCATAAGGTAAAAAAGACTTCAGATTATATATATAATATAGTTAACTTAACTGCTGAATTTTCGGTTGTTGTTCAAAGTATATTAAAAATATTTTCCGAAATAATTTTAATAATTTTTATAATAGCTTTTTTGTCAACAAAAGATTTTATTACCCTTTCAATATTAGTATCACTAGTTTTAGCCATTTTTATAATCTACGATAAAATATTTAAGTTTAAGTTAAAAAAATACGGAAAAGAAATTAATATTTCAAGCAACTCAGCAATAAATTCAATCATAGAAACAATGAATGGGCTTAAACAAATAAGAGTTTTAAAAAAAGAAGACTATTTTTTTGAAAAGATAAAAAATTTGTTATCTATAATGATTAAAGCTAAAGAGAAATCAACTATTATTCAGCTGTCTCCAAGGTATATAATGGAGTTTATTTTGGTTTTTTTTGTTGTGTTAATGTCATTTGTATCTGTAATAAAAAATTATGGAAATCTATCTATGCTTCCGAATTTTGGAATTTTTGCTTTTGCAGCCATAAGGTTGTTGCCATCATCGAATGTTATCTTAAGTAGTATGTCAATATTAAGGACATATTCTCATGCAATAGATGTTTTAAGTAATGATTTTTTAGAAATTGAAAAAGATAACATAAAAAAGTATTACAAAAACCCAAACGAGGATTTAGATGTTGATTTTAAAAATATTATTTTTAATGATGTAAACTTCAGTTATAATTTATCAAAAGATTATATTTTTGAAAATATAAATTTTACTATTAAATCAGGTGAAGCTATAGGTATAATAGGACCCTCTGGTTCAGGAAAATCAACTTTGGCAGACTTGATACTTGGGTTTGTTAAACCTACCGCAGGAAAGATTTTATTTAATAATAAGATTGATTTAAGTATAAATCATGATTATCTAAGAAAAAAATCTTCGTATTTACCACAAAATATTTTTTTAATTAATGGTTCAATAAAAGAAAACATTGCATTAGGTGAAAACAAAATAGACGTAGAAAAAATAATTGAGTCAACTAAGCAATCGCAACTTACAAACTTTGTAGATAATTTAGAAGATAAATTAGAAACACAAATAGGTGAAAGTGGAACATTAGTTTCTGGAGGTCAAAGACAAAGAATTGGATTAGCACGATCCTTTTACTTTGACAGAGAAATACTTGTATTTGACGAAGCTACAAATGCTCTTGATAACGAAACAGAGAAAAAAATAATAGATTATTTAAAGAGCCTTAAAAGTAAAAAAACGATTATTTTTATTTCACACAATGAGAAACTTCTTGGGTTTTGTGATAAAATTTACCAAATTAGTGATAAAAGCATAAAATTACTAAACAAGGCCTGATATCCAATTCTCTAGTAGGTCTTTTTTATTCAAAATTTTTATCCCCTTACTAAAAACAAGATCTTTATCATCCAATTTTTTGGATGGGTCATAAAATACTGATGGTTTATTAAGATAACTTGCAATGGAAGCCGTAGATGTGTAAGGATATGATACTACGCCTATAGAATTACTTATTAACTCTTCAATAGATACATCAGTTTCAATTAAATTTACTTGTTTTTCCTTTCTAGCTATGTCTAAAATTTGTTTTCTGTATAATTTACTTACATACATATTTTTAGATAAATTTTTTTTAGTCTTTAAATAAATCTTTAAATCAATTTTGTTTGATATTTCGATAATATCGTTCAAGAATTTTATTATATATTCAGGCTTGATAATTGAAGGTTCAGTTATTTCATCAAGTGACTTTCTAAATGGCGTAATATCAAAAATACATAAATATTTATCATTATTTTTAAGTACACTACTTCCAGTATTCATTGTAATTGGACCTAATTTAAACATTTCAATTTTATTTTTTTTTGAAAAAGATTTTTCTAATAAGTTCATATGTAATTGATCCCAAATAATATACCTGGTGTAAATTTGCAAATAGAGAGCGCTTGGATCTTTTGCTTCATAACCATTTTTAAATTTATGGCCAAAACTATTTAAGGAGTACATAACTAAAGTAGTTTTTTTTGAATATTTTTCAATTTCTAAAGACCAAAGAGCTCTAGAAATACTTTTTTTATAACTTAGTACATAATCATCTGAAATGTCGTCTTTATTCGCATTTCTAAATATACTAGCTTTTACAATTTCTAAAAATAAAAAAGATGGATACCAATTTTTTTTTAATAAAAGAATAATTGCAAAAAAAAATGAAAATAGAACGTATCCTATAAATTTAAAATTTTTTAATATTGATAAATGAGGATAAATATTTTTGACAAATAAAAATTGATTTGAATCAATATCTTTATAGATTTTTGATGAAAATTTATTAGAGAAAAAATTTTTTTTTTTATCAATTAAATAAAAAAAGAAATTTTTTTTTTTGTCTATTAATGTATTAATATATTTTGTAATTATATAATTAGAGTTTTTATTGTTAATTAATTCTTCTGGTGTTGCTGATAAATCAAAAAAAATAGATTTTTTATAAGGATGTTTTTTTAAAAAAAATTCTTTGATATTGTCAAAAAAAATAATTAAACCAAAAACAAGACCTTTGACTAAATTTAGTAGAATATTGAAAAAGAAAAAAATATCACAAAGTTTATCATTAAAATTAATATCAATTTTGGACTTACATTTATCTCTGAGTGATTTGTTAATAGGTAAAATAAATTTCGTTTTATATTTTTTTTTAGCAAAAGATCCCAAGATTTGATCTCCAAGTGATATATAAAATTGGTTTCTATCCTCTATAAAAATATTTTTAATATTATTTGTCAAAACTAATGAAGCGTCGTCTTGATCCTTAAAAAAAAAACTATTTAACCTACTTTTATCTACATCTAAAGCTAAGTTGAAAAAAATTTTTCTTATTTTGTCCACCTCCTTTAAAGAATTACTTTTTTCTAGGTTAGAAATTCCTGATAGTTTTGCTTTTAAATAAGTCTTATAATTATACAATTTTATCATATTTTGAGCTTTAAATAGAAATAATTTTTTAATGAAACATTGAATGTTTTTTTTATCGCTTTTTGAAAAAATAATTCTTTTTTAGAAACTTGTTCATAACCAAGTAATTTTGTTAGTGCTAAGACCCATTTATTTTTTTTATTTATTACAGCAATCCAATCATAGTGTAATTTTTTTTTTCGTAAATAATTCAACTGCCATTTAAGGGAAATTAAAACATAATATAAATTAGTCTTTTTTCTGTTTGAATGCCAACCTCCAACAAACATTTTTTTATTTTTAAAATCTACTAACTTATGCCAAAAATAGATTTTATGATTTTCACTAATATTATAAATAAAACTTTCTCTATTATTATTAAACCACCATATATAATGTTCCAGATTAGATATTAATTTTTTTTTAATCATAAACTTTCTATTAAAATTCATGTTTCTTGATAGTAATATATCATTGATATCACTAATGTTTATTCGTCTAATTTTGTTCTTAATCATTATAATTTAATTTCTTTTACTAAATTTTTAATATTTAATTTTTTTATTTTATTTATATTTTGATAAGACCTCTTAATCTTATCTATATTTTTAATAACTAATTTTATTAAAACTATTATTCTATAATTAGTTAATTCATTTCCTTTTAAAAAAAATTGATGACCAAGTATCTTCAAATCATTAACCTCATTCTCTTGATTATTCGTTAATGAAAAAAATATACTTGGTAATCTGAGATAAGAATTTTCATAGATAGCATTTCCTGCCGATCCTATAAAAAGATCCATTTTTGATGTAATTTTATCTATAGAAATTTTATTATGTAAAATTTTTATATTTTTATTTTTTTTGCTAAGGTTGATAATAAATTCATAATTTGAAGCAAATACTCCAATACATACATATATATTGTGATTTAGCTTTAATAATTCTTTAAAGTTTTTCTTAATTTTAGCAAAGTTAAATGAATTTCCAAAATTGATTATAATATTTTTTTTTGATTTACTTATGCTTTTTCTTTTTAAGTCCTTAGAGATTATAGTATAATTTGTTCCAAGAATAAATTTTGTATTTCTTTTGTTAATTTTTTTTATCTGATTATATCTTTTTTCAATATTTATCTTATAATTTATGTAATAATCACAGTACATATATCTGTTTGATAAATCGTCAATAACTATAATTTTAAGACTTTTAATTCTAGCTTTTTTATGCCAGAAACTATTTAACCTATAATCATCAACAATTAATATGTGAGGTTTTAAATTCTTAGTGACTGTAAGAAATTTTTTTATGTCAGAATTTTGTGAAGTAAATATATTATTTCTATAAATTTCAAAAAAGGTAATATTATTATACTTATTCTTCAAAATTTTAGGTACCCTATCTACAACAAAAATACAGTTGTATTTTTTTTTAACCTCCTGAAAAATTTTAAAACATCTAATGAAATGACCAAGCCCACTTTTTTTTTCTAAACTTATTCTAAATATTAAGTATTTTTTATTATTTATTTTTTTATATATTCCCATTTAAGTCTTGAGCCATATTTAATATCTTTCAAACTTTTTTTGTTTAGAAAAAAATCTAAAAATTTAGGATGAATTCCATAACATGGTCTTATAGATTTTACATTATTTTTAGTAAATTTTTCCCCTTTTTCAATGTCTTTAACCACGTAAAGAGATCTTCTTCCATTCATGTTTTTTTTTGAAGACTTTGCTATTTCATAGCTTACTATTCCATTAGATTTTTCATTTTGCCTGATTGTATTAATCATTATTTTTAACTGATTTATTGTTATTGAAAAAAAACTATCAACTGATTTTACTCCACTTGGCTTAACATGTTTCTCAAGCATACTTGCACCTAATGAGGCCGCATGGATACCAGCATGTATTCCCAAAGTATGATCAGAGTATCCCGATAGACACTTAAAAGTCTTTTTAATATCTATCATCGTATTTAAATTCAATTCATTCAGATTCGCAGGGTATGAGGAGGTACATTTAAGTATAATTAGTTTATTATTTTTCTGTTTAATGGTATTTACAGCTAATTTTAAATCTTTAAATTCACTCAAACCATTTGATAATATTATTGGTTTTTTTGTTTTTGAAACTTTTTTAATTAAAGGTATATCAGTAATTTCGGGAGAGGCTATTTTGTATGCAGGACAATTTAATTTTTCTAAAACTTTTAAATTACTTTCATCGAACACAGATGCAAAAACAATTAAATTTATCTTTTTACAGAATTTAAAAACTTTAGGAAACCATTCAATCGGAGTTTCTGCTTTTTTATATAATTTGTATAAATTATTATATTTTGACCATGAATTTTTTTTACCAATTAAAAAATCCTTTGATTTGCAATCTATAGTAATGGTATTTGCCTGATAGGCTTGCAGTTTAACAGCATCAACGCCAGCATTTTTTAATTCTAACAAAAATCTTTTTAAAATATTAAAATTTTTGTTATGGTTAGCTGAAATTTCAGCTACTATAAAGCATCTATTATGATCTATTATTTTATTGGAGATTTTGATTTTATTGTTAAACATAAATATTAGTTTTTAAATTATAAAATGAAAAATTTAAATAGCTCATTAAAAAATTCAATCATATCTGTTATAATACCCATTTACAATCAAGAACATTTTATTGCAAAATATTTTAAGAACTTTGAAAAACTATATCATAAAAATATAGAATTCATTTTTATTGATGATGCATCAACTGACAATACTGTAAAAATAATTAAAAAACTTATTATATCAAAAAAAAATCATAATTTTAAATTTTATAAATTAAAGAAAAATGGTGGACCTGGGATAGCAAGGAATCTTGGAATTAAGAAGTCATCAGGCAATAACCTTCTTTTTCTAGATAGTGACGATTATCTAATTAAAAAAAATTTATTAAAAATTATAAAATTTATTTCATTAAAACAAAATTATAATCTTATTTTAATTGATTATTTAAAAAGAAAAAATAAACAAATGAAAATTTGTAAAAAAAAATTATTAGGTAAAACTATAGTAAAATTATTCTTAAGAACCGAGCTTGACATGTGTTCAAATTTTTACTTATTTGATAAAAATTTTTTAATTAAAAATAAAATTTCGTTTTTAAAAGGTTATTATGAAGACATCTTATTTATGCTAAAAGTTTTTTTTTACATGAAAAAATTTTATATTTTTGACAAGAAAGTTTATATAAAAAATACAAATCCAAACTCAATAACTAATACTTTTACAAAGAAACATGTTGTTGATTTTATTAATGCAACATTTCAAAAAAAAAATTTTTTTGATAAAGAAATTAGGCCAAAAATCAAAAATTTAGAAAGGGATTGTCAATATGGTCTCAGGGGGGACTACATGTTTTCAAATAAGATTAACAACAAAATTAAAACAAAAAAATTAAAAAAATCATTTATTGATAACAAATTTCGCAAATTAATAATAAATAATTTTATGATTAAAACTTCTTATGATAGCCAAGTAAAAAAAAGGTTATTTTAATAAAATGAAAAAATACTATTCGTGTAAGGATATTGAAAGTTCTCTTTATATTGCTCCAAATGAAATAAGAGCATGTTGTCAAAGATTTTTTCACAAAGGTAAAATGAGGGGAGATGCTAAACTTTTAGATATTAAAGATGATGTAACTCCAAAAGCTGAGGACATTATTAACTCGAGAAAAAAACTTTTTAATGAAATTCAGCATAACAATTCTGAAAGTTGTAATGGTTGTCCATTTTTATACGAGACAAATAAACCACCAAGTTTTGGTTCTGATATTGAACATCTATCAATAGAACATCATTCAGTTTGTAATTTGAGATGCACCTACTGTAGCGAAACTTATTATGGAGGCAAAAGGTCTAAATATAATGTTGTAGAATTTATAAAATATTTAAGCGATAGCGGAAGTTTCAAAAATTGTAAACAAGTTGTATGGGGGGGAGGTGAACCAACATTAGATAAATCATTTGAGTTAATTGTAGAAGAAATAGATAAGTTTGCAAATCCAAACATATATCATAGAGTTTTTACAAACTCAGTCAGATTTCATGAAGCAGTAATAAAATTTTTAAAGAAGGGTTTAATAAAAATAGTTACCAGTATTGATGCAGGGGATGAAGTAACATTTAAAAAAGTTAGAGGAAGAGATAAGTTCTTTAATGTTTTCGAAAATTTATCAAAATATTCTAAAATAGACTCAGATAAAATTACAATAAAGTATATTTTTACAAAAGAAAATTCAAATGAGAATCAATTAACAAAGTTTGTCAAAGAATGTGTATCAAACAATTTACAAAATTGTGCATATCAAATTAGCATGAATTATAAATACGAAAATTTAAGTTTAAATATGCTTAAGAAAGCGTCATTTTTAATGAACGAATTAAAAAAAAACAACATAAACAAGTTTTTTCCTGACGACCATATCGCTTCGCGATTTAAAAAATTAAGTGAAGCTGAAAAAAAAGAGTTATTAGAATATGCAAATAAAAAAAATATAGAAAAGATATTCATAAATCACAGTAAAATTAAAAATTTAAATATTTATGGAATCGGAGATATAGCAATTAACATTTTAAACAAAACAAATGTTCTTAATATTTTTGATAAAGTTGAATTATTTGATGGAGATATTTCAAAAATAGGAACTGAGGTTAATAAGCACAGAATAATGAGGCCAGAAGATATTAAATTAAACGATTACAAAATTTTTATTTCCACTGCTCAAAGTTATGATGATATTTATCAGAAACTAATTAAAATGAATATTGATAGTAATAGATTAGTTTCTGGAATTTTTATTTAATTTTTTTATAAAATTTAAAAACATAAAGCACATAAACATTGACCTCCAGTCATCGGCTTTTTTTAAACAAAATTTTCTTTGCACATTCTCAATTTTGTTTTCATTTAAATTTTTTTGAATATCAGGTGGCAATATATCACAATAAGGATAAAGAATTTTTTCAAGCTTAAATCCAATTTTGTTCAATTTATTATTGTAAGTCAAAGGATTTTCTGTAGTTACTGTCATTTTCGAAGATATACTGTGTGATGCTTTTATTCTTTTTGGTAGCTTAATTTTTTTTTTAAGCAAATTATTAATTTTAAAATTTGATAAATATTTATTTTCTGAATAGTCAGATATCGTATCAGACCAAAACGAAATAGTATCACTGTTTAAAGCAAACATTTCGTAAAGGTCATTTTGTTGATCAACAATAAGTGTACCATTTTTTTTTAAAACTCTTTTTATATTTTTGTAAAATATTTTTTCTTTTTTTTTAGACAAGTACCTTACAAACCCCAAACCAAAAGCTACATCAATTGAATTTGTCTTCATTTTTTTTAAATAATTTTCATCATCTACAAAAAAATTTATTTTATTGCATTTTAATTGTTTAGCTTTTTGACTTGCATATTTTACTGCATCTTTAGAAATATCGAAGCCTATGACATCATAATTTTTAATTGCAAGTATGTGAGATACAAATCCCAAACCACAACCCATATCAAGAACTTTAGAATTTTTTTTATAGTTATCACATATATATTTGCAGGTTAAATATGCTCTATTTGTAGCTATAGCTTTAGTTTTTATATGTCTAAAATTTCCTTTAAGCATTTTTAAGATATCTGGAATTATTTTATCATATCTGAGCATTATTTTTTTTTCTGTCCACCATTTTTCGTTAAAATGTTTGGCTGTTTTGATTGCATTCAGATTTTTCATTGTTAATGTAAATATCCTAAATATAATATTTATCAATAGTATATTAATGATTAGAAGATTAGCAATAATACCAGCAAGAGGAGGTTCAAAAAGAATTAAAAAAAAAAATATTAAAAATTTTTATAATAAGCCACTTATTTACTATTCACTAAGAGCTGCAAAAAAATCAAATTTATTTACGAAAATTCATGTTTCAACTGAATCTTTATTGGTCAAAAAAAAGGTAGAAAAATTAGGATTTAAAATAGATTTTATGAGAAATAAAAACCTTTCAAATGATACAATATCAATATCTAGAGTTATTAAAGATGTTTTAAAAAAATATTTGGAACGTCAAATAAAATTTGATGAAATTTGGCTTATATATGCTTCGAATCCATTAATAAATGAAAAAATATTACAATCTGGTTACAAAAAATATCTTAAAAATAAGAAAAGAAAATCAGTAATATCTGTATCAAAATTTAATTACCCAATATACTGGGCAATGAAAAAATCAAAGCAAAATTTACTTTCTCCGTTGTTTAAAAAAAAATCAAAATTGAGCTCTAATAAAATGGAAGACTTTTATTGCGATGCTGGAATGTTTGTAATTTATCAACTTAATTTTCAAAAAAATAAATCTAAACTACATTACTCCCCATTTATATTGCCTTGGTGGAAAACAATAGACATTGACACATTTGATGATTTTTTAGCAGCAAAATTTCTATATAAAAATGCTAATTTATAATCTGTTTAAAAAGAGATTTAAAAACAATAAAGATAAAATAATTTTTTTTGAAAATTCAGAATATGATTATTTAGAATTATTAAAGCTTGTAAATTTAGCAGAAGCTTACGTAAATAAAAATAATGATAATATTTCAATTATATGTGAAAATAATATTTACCACATAGTTTTATATCTTTTATCTTCTAAACTTAATAAAAAATTTATCCCTCTGGACCCAGGATCACCTGTAAAGGATTTACTAAAAACAATTAGAATATATAAAATTAAAAATATATTTTGTAACGATAAAATTTCAGCAATTTTAAAAAAAAAAAATATAAAGAATACAAACATCAACAAGATAAAAAAGATAAATAGAAAAAAAATAATTAAAAATGTGTCGAGTAAAATATTTTTATTAAGTTTCACTTCTGGATCAACAGGCAATCCCAAACCAATTGCGCTAAGTCAAAAAATAAAACTATTAAGAGCTAAATCAAATATTAAATTATACTCATTATCTAATATTGAAAAAATTTTAATATCAACCCCTTTATATCACACATTAGCAATAAGATTATTAAATATATTTATTTTAACAGGTGGTAAAATTTTTGTTATTGAAAAATACAATTTTGAAAAGCTTGTTAATATTATAAAAAAACAAAAAATTGAATTTACTTTTTTTATATCAGACCAAATAAATCAATTAATAAGAAATAAAAAATTTATTTATCATTTAAAAAGTTTAAAAAATCTAGTCTCAAGTTCTTCCACACTTTCTTTACAAAACAAAAAAATAATAATAAATTATTTTGGAAACAAATTTCATGAATGCTATGGCTTATCAGAGGGAGCCATATTAACTAGTTTATCTTTAAAAAATAGGTCCCATTTTGGTTCTGTTGGAAAAACAATTCCTGGGGTTAAAATAAAAATTAAAAATAAAAAAAAAAAGATTGGAGAAATACTTTTTAAATCGAGTCAAATGTTTTTGGGGTATTTAAACAGGCAAGGAAGAGTCAACAAAAGTATCGATAAGAGTGGTTATTTTAATACTGGTGACCTTGGATATTTTATAAAAAATTATTTATATTTTACTGGCAGAAAAAAAAATATGATTAAGGTAAAAGGTAAATCAATATATCCTGAGGATATTGAAAAAATTTTACTTCAAAGTAAATTAATTAAGGATTGCGCAATTGCTTCAATTAAAAATAAAGATTTTGAAGAACAGTTGTGTGTAGCTTACGTTTTAAAAAATCCAAAAGTGAGTGACAGTAAAATAAAAAATTATTGCTTTAATTCATTATCTTCGTTTCATTTACCAAGATTCTTTTTAAAAATTAATAAAATACCTAGAAATAATCTAGGTAAAATTAATAGAGTTAAATTAAACAAAGTTGTAATAGAAAAATTAAATGTTTAAAACTTATAACACTAAATTTAAGAAAAAATTTAACATTACATTAATTATATATGAATATAAATTCATTTAAAGTTATCAATAGTTTGTAAATTCAAATGGGTAAAAATAAACAAATTATAAATAATTTTTTGAAGAAAATAATTTTTAAAAATAAACAAGAAAGAAATTATTTAACAAAAAATATCTTTACTACAGATAAAGTTGACTCTTTCACTTTTTTAGAAGTTATTATAAAGATTGAAGATAAATTTAAAATTAAACTAAAGGATAAAGATATTCTTTCAACCAAGATGAATAATATAGAAAATTTAACAAAATTAATCTTAAAATATTTAAATGAAAAAAAATAATTTTCACCAACTCTGGCAGGAGGCTAAAAAATTTATTTTAGGTGGTAATATGTTAATTTCAAAAAGACCAGAGATGTTTTTGCCTAATCTTTGGCCAACTTATTATTCTAAAGCAAAAAAAATATATGTGTGGGATTTAAATGGAAAAAAATATATCGACTTTATATTTGCAGTAGGACAGAGCACCTTAGGTTATTCAAATGAAATAATTGATAAAGAAATAAAAAAGAAAATTGAACAAGGGCTCATGACTACGCTTAATTGTCATGAGGAAGTAGAGCTAGCAAAAAAATTAGTTCAATTACATCCATGGGCTGACAAGGTTAAATTTGCAAGATCAGGTGGCGAAGCAAATGCACTAGCCATTAGAATTGCAAGATCTGCATGTAGAAATGATAAAAATCATATAGCTATTTGTGGTTATCATGGTTGGCATGACTGGTATCTCTCTGTTAATTTAAAATCAAAGAATGCTCTAAATAAACATTTATTGCCTGGTCTTAATCCAGTCGGTGTACCAAAAGAGTTAATAAATAAAACTCATGCATTTGAATATGGAAATTTTGAACAACTTAAAAATTTAAATAAAAAATTTAATCTAGGTATAATAAAGATGAAAATAGCTAGAAACAATCTTCCAGACATAAATTTTTTAAGAGATGTAAGAAAATTTTGTGATAAAAATAAAATAATTTTGATTTTCGATGAATGTACTACTGGATTTAGATACACATTAGGTGGTTTACATTTATCTACGAAAGTTTATCCAGATCTTGCAATGTTTGGGAAAGCTCTAGGGAATGGATACGCTATTTCAGCAGTCATAGGTAAAAAAAAAATTATGGATAAGGCTGCAAGCTCTTTTATTAGCAGTACATTTTGGACAGAAAGAGCCGGTTTTGTTGCAGGACTAAAAACAATTGAGTTTATGGAAAAACATAAAACAAGTGAAAAACTAATTAAAAATGGAAAATATTTAATCTCTAAATGGAAAGAACTATCAAGTAAATACAATCTTAATTTACAAGTCAACCAAATGCCTTGCATATGTTCTTTTAATTTTAATAAAAATAATAATTTATTGAAAACTCTTATTACTAAAGAAATGCTTAAAAAAGGATATCTAGCCTCAAATATGCTTTATGTTTCAATCTATCATGATAAAGAAGTCATCGATAAGTATATTAAAAATTTAGACTATGTGTTCAAAAAAATAAAATCGGTATTAAATAATAAAACAAAAATTTTAAAAAAAGTTTCTAAAATTCAAACAAAAAAATCGTTTAAAAGATTGATAAACTAATTATTTTATTTTTTTTAGGTTTGTAAGAGAGTTTGTCAACAAGACTTTTTTTGTAAAATTCTTTTTTATATTGATTCTTTTATACTTATTAATTCTTAAATATTCTTCATAATTTGAGATACCAATTATAGCATAATCCGCTAATTTTAAATTTTCAATACTCGAAATAGCAACATCATAAATTGATGAATTATAAATTTTTGATATATTATTAATTATATTAATCTTTTTTTCTATAAAACTTAACTTATGTGGTATCATTTTACTTTCTTGTAAAATAATACCCTGAAATAATATACTTCGTACATGTAACTCAAACTTATAAATTTTTTTTAATTTTCTCAAATACTTAGTTAATTTATCATTTATACTAAAAATATTAAGTGGAATTTGTATAACATCAAAATTATAAATTCTTAAGTATTTTTCCATCTTAGAAAAATCATATATTGATATACCTATTTTACTTATTATTTTTTTCTTTTTAATTGACTCAAAAAATAATTTAATTTTTTTATATTTAAAAATTTTAATATCTTTCTCAGAATGTATCATTAAGCAATATATTTTTTTTACTTTTAAATTTTTTAAAGATAGTTCCAAACTGAGTTGAATTTCATCTATTATTTTATTAATATTTTTAGAATTTAATTTATTTAATTTTGTTACTATTTTATATTTTTTATTACAGTGTTTACCTAAAAACTTTTCTGCAAAACCATATGATGGTGCAGTATCAATTAAATCAATTTTTTTATCAATTTTTTTAAATACATTTTTTAATTCTTTAGTATTTGTTTTTTTTTTTAGAATTCCATATTTTTGTTTGATTTGAGCTGTTCCAATACCGAATTTCATTTTATAAACATTATAAAAGAATTAACTTTTAATTTACTATATTTTATTTATAAAGAAAAATAACCAAATAATTTAAACAAGTGAATCCTTTTAAAAAAATTTTTCCTTATGGAAGACATTATATTGATGCGAATGATATAAAAGCTGTCACAGATGTTTTAAAAAGTGGAATGATTACTCAAGGGCCCCTCATACCCAAAACTGAGAAAAAAATAGCAAAATATGTTGGAAGTAAATATGCCGTATTAGTTTCTAGTTGTAGTGCAGGATTGCACATTGCTTGCAAAGCTATTGGTATGAATAGTAAACATACTACCTTAACATCGCCAATTACATTTGTATCAACAGCAAATTCAGCCCTTCATTGTGGTTCAAAGGTTGTATTAGGTGATATTGACCCAAATACTATTAATTTATCAATTGATCACATAAGAAAAAAAATAAAAAAAAATAAAATAAACTATTTTATCCCAGTTCATTTCTCAGGATTACCCTGTGACATGAAACAAATACATTCTATAGCAAAAAAAAAGAAAATTAAAATTATAGAAGATGCAGCACACGCATTTGGATCAAAATACTTGTCAGGTGAAAAAGTGGGTTGTTGTAAATATTCAGATATTGCAGTTTTTTCTTTTCATCCAGTAAAAATTATTGCAGGTGGTGAAGCTGGAGTAGTCACTACAAATTCAAAAGATTTATATATAAAATTACTTGAGTATAGAAGCCATGGCATAATTAAAGATGTTAAAGAAAATTTTAAAAATAAAAAAGAGGGGTACTCAAAAAATAAAAAAAATATTTGGTATTATGAGATGAAAAACTTAGGTTTTCATTATAGACAAACAGATATACAGAGTGCACTTATTTTTTCACAAATGAAAAAAATTAATAAGTTTTTAAATTATAGAAAATTATTAGCAAAAAACTATGATAATTTTTTCAAAAATATTAGTTTGATAATACCCTACAATATTCCTTTTAGAAAATTTAGTTCTAACCACCTTTATGTAATAAAAATCAATTTTAAAAAATTGAAAATAAATAGAAATGAACTAATGAAAATGTTGAGAAAATTTGGAATTATTACTCAGGTTCATTATATTCCACTCAATTATCACCCATATTTTAAAAAAATGAAAATCTCTTTACATGCAAATTCAAACGCAAAAAAGTATTATGATGATTGTTTGAGCATACCATTGTATTATGGTTTGAAAATTATTGAACAGAAGTTTATTGTTAAAAAAATATTGGATTTATTAGAAAAATATAAAGTAAATAAAATAAATCAAAAAATTAAAAATTAAAATTATAAAAAGAAATACAAATGCCAGATCATAATTTAAAATTAAAAAGAGTTGTAATGGAAGTTTTTGGAGGATGCAATTATACATGTCAAATGTGCCCGCAATCAAATCCAGGGAGGGGAAAAAGTTTTACCAGAAAAATGCCTTTAAAAGAGTTCGAAAGAATATTAGATGAAGTAGTCCCAAAGTATGGTTACCCACAAATAAATCTAGAAGGAAGTGGTGAACCCACAATGGCAAAAGATCTTCCCGAATATATAAAAATTGTAAAGAAAAAGAATTTGAAGTGCTTCATGTACTGTAATGGAGCAAGACTTAACGGCGATTTTATGAAAAAAGTTGTTGATTCAGGTATTGATTTTATAAGAGTAAGCGTAATTGGATATAATAAAGATTTATATAAAAAATGGATGAATGTAGATAATTTTGAATTAATTTTAACAAACTTAAAAGAATTAAAAGATTATATAAATGCTAAAAAATATAAAACACAAGTAAGTACATATCATTTAATTACAGATAATTCTCAAGTTGAATTTGAAATAAATGAATATAAAAAAAATGTAGTCAATAAAGTTGATAGTCTTGGTTACGTATGGAAAATGCATAATTGGAGTGGAAATTATAATAACCAAAATTTAAGAAAAAAGACTTCAAGGAGAACATGTGGCAGACCATTTGCACCTGAAGTGACTATTAGAGCAGGTGGAAGTGATGGAAGAACTGCCGCGATGGTTCCGTGCTGTCAAACATTAGGTCCACCAAACGAGGAAAAAAGTATTTTAGGTCATTTAGATAAAGCGAAATTTGAAGATGTGTATTATGGAGAAGCCTATAATAAATTAAGAAAAGCGCATAAGGAAAAAAAATTTGATGAGATAGAATATTGTAAAAATTGTGATTTTTTGTACGACGATCCTGAAGTACTTGTTTGGACTAATGATAATTCTTCGAAGCTATATCACATGCTTGGTACTGATGATGATTTTATACTGACTGAATATAAAAGTTAATTTTATTTTAATAAATGAAAATATTATTATTTGGTGGAACAGGCTTTCTAGGTGAAAAACTTGCAGAACATTTACAAAAAAAGAATT
Source organism: Pelagibacteraceae bacterium TMED65 (assembly GCA_002167215.1). The sequence goes on along the minus strand of NHDS01000021.1, from coordinate 15,119 downwards.
TACTTTATATTTATATAAATAAAAGAAAATCTAAATTTAAATACAACATAAAAGAAGCAAAAATTAAAAAAATAAATTATGAGTATATTAATAAATTTGTAAATTATAATAAGATCGATTTGTTAATAAATTTGGCATCCTTAACAAGCGTTGAATTGTGTCAAAAATTCAAAAAAAAATCATTCAAGGTTCATGTAGAGCTTCCTAAAATTTTATCAAAAATTTCAAAAGAACAAAAAATAAGAATTATTCATATTTCAACAGATCACTTGTTTAATGGAAAACAAAGCAATTCTTATAAAGAAATTTCAAAACCTTTTCCATTAAACTATTACGCAAAAACAAAGCTATTGGGGGAAAAAGAAGTGAAAAAAAGTGGAAATTTTACGATTATTAGAACTAATTTTTTTGGATTAAATAAAAGAAATAAAAATTCTTTTTCAGATAGAATTGTGAGTGCATTAAAAAATAAAAAACAAATAGACTTATGGTCAAACGTTTTCTTTTCACCACTTCACATAGAAAACCTAACTTATCTTATTAATTTTTTAATAAAACAAAAAATCAAGGGAATTTTTAATTTATCAAGCCAAAAAATCTCCAAATACAAACTTGGATTATTAATAGCAAGTCAACTTGAATTAAATAAAAAATTAATAAACAAAAATCTCTTTGACCAAAAAAAATTTGTCAAAAGACCACTGAACATGTCATTATGTAATAAGAAAATTTTAAAGTATTTTCCATTTTTAAAAAATAAACTTACATTAAGGTCTCAACTACAAATTCTTAAAAAAGAATATTAGATGAAAATAGACCCAGACAAATATTTTAACACTTTTATTAGAGTTCTAAAAAAAACAATATCTTTTAACACTTACTATTTACCAAATCCATATAAACTTGGGGAAGTTAGAGATTATGAAAAAAAAATAAATCATCTTAATTTTAAAAAAATATTTGACCATAATTATTTAATACATGATAAAAAAAAATTTGCTGAAACAAAAGTAATTTTTTTATCTCACTATCTTGGTTATGAACACATTAAGGATGAAGATTTTTATTACGGCAAAATATTCAATATCTTAAAAAAAAAAAAAATTAATTATTCTATATTAATGATAAATAAAACTAATTTTCAATTACAAGATATAAAAAAAAAGTTCAAAAATACTATTCATTCAAGAATTTATGTAAATCAATATTCTCACCCGGTGAAAGATATTAAACTTATTATAAAATTATTTATAAATTATTTAAGTTTTGTTTTTAAAAAAACTTATATAAAGTTTAATAGAGAAGAAAAAAAAATCATTTCTGAAAAATTCACTTTTTTGAATTTTATTAAAGCAAGAACGACTTTAAAATTAGTTAATAATATAGAGAGTATTTTAAATGATTATAGTAATAATACCCAATGTATTGTTTTCACATTTGAAGGACATGCTTTCGAGAGAATGCTTATTGAAATTTGTAAAAAAAAAAAAATAAAATCAATAGGCTATTTTTTTTCTGTTATTAGACAACTTAAAACTAATATTTTTTATAAATTTCCTAAATTTTTAATGCCCGATGATATATTTACAACAGGCTCTGTAGTAAAAAATTATTTTAAAAAAAACTCAACTAAAATTCAAAATATTCATATGGTTGGCTCAGGAAGAAAATTTTTAAATAAAAAATTTAATATAAAAAGAATATTAAGCTCAGAAACTTGCAATATATTGATTTGCCCAGAAGGATTATATACTGAAACAGATATTATGTTTAATTTAGGCTTAAGTCTCTCTCAAAAAAAAACAAAATTTAATTTTAATTTTAGAATACACCCAGAGTTAAAACAAAATAAAAAATATATGGGTAATTTAAATAATCGTATTAAAAATTTTAGAAATTTTAAAATCTCAAATAATTCGCTGGATGATGATATAAATCATAATCATATATTAATTTATAGGGGCTCTAGTATATGTGTTAATGGAGTTCTAGGTGGTATGGTGCCTATATATTATAAATTACATAATGAAATTTCTTTAGATCCATTGTTTGAAATAAATCAATTTAAAGCTGAAAATGAGAGTCAAATACTTAGATATATCGATTTGTTAAGGCTTCATAAAAATAAAAAAAAATTAAATAATAAAATGAAATCTCTGATGAATTATTGCAAATTGTATTACGAAAATTTTGATGAAAAGAATATTTTAAAATATTTATAAAATGATTGTAAATAGTTATATAATTGACCAACTTGAAGAATTTAAACGATTAACAGAAAAAAATAAATCTAGTCATTGGAAAACTCGTCTTAAAAATGACAATTATAGTTCTAGTATTTATTTGAATTTAGGATTTGGATCATTTGAAAAAAAAACCTATATCAAGTCCATTTTTCATTATATATTTCTGAGGTTTTTGTTTGGTTTTAAAATATTTAAATCACAGGAAGCTGTTGCTTACAAAAATATTTTTGAAAAGATGAACAGGCAATTAGATTTAGATGCACTAAGACATATATTCACATTTAATAAACTAAAATATAAAAATCATCCGAAAAAAATCTGTATTATTGGTGATGGAAAAGCAAATTTTGTTTTAGGATGTTTAAAAATATTTCCTGAAACACNAATATATTCAATTAATTTAACAGAGGTTTTGATTCATGATTATTTAATTATATCTAAACATAATTTTATTAAGGATTCTGAAACACAAGTAGTAAGCAATAGAAATGATTTAAAAAATACAAATAAAAAACTATTTTTAATACCATCTTCAAATAAAAATTTATTATATGACTCAGAAATAGAACTGTTNGTAAATATTGCATCTTTTCAAGAAATGACTNTTGAAGAAATAAATTCATATTTTAAAATAATTAAATCAAATAACGCTAAACTTTACGCTTGTAATAGAGAAAAAAAAATATTGTCTGGAGGAGAAGTTCTTAAATTTGATGATTATCCCTGGGGTAAAGGAGTAAAAATTTTTCAGGAAAATTGTCCATGGCATCAAAAATATTACTCATTCAGGCCTAATTTTATTCACAAATATGACGGTAATATCAAGCATTGCTTAATTGATTATTCTGTAAAAAATTAAATGAAAAATAAACAAGTAACTGTAGTAATTCCATCACTTGGAACAAAAAATTTAAATCAATTATTAAAAAAACTTGCGACAAACAACTTGATAAAAGAAATATTACTTTCAATTCCCAATTTAAATAATAAAAAAAATTATAGTTACAATAGTAAAAAAATAAAAATAATAAATTCTAAATTCCATCATCAGGTTAAGCAAAGAATTATTTGTTATAAAAAAATCAAATCAAAATATACACTTCTTTTAGATGATGATGTAAATTTTGGTAATAACTTTGTTAAAAATCTTTTAAAAATGAAAATTCAAAAAGGTAATAATTCAGTTATTGGTCCAATTTATTACGATTATAAAAATTTTGAAAAAATCCATAAAATAAGCTCAAGTTTATACTCGTTAATTAAAAGATTTGTCCAAACATTAATATTAGGTATACCTTTTTCAAAAAAAAGAATGGGAAAAATTTCAAGAGCAGGCACTTGTTATGGAGTTGATCCTGATTATATGGATGGAGATTGTATGAGTGTTGAATGGATACCTGGAGGATGTATGATATTATCAACTACTAAACTTATAAATAAAAATTATTTTAATATTGAAGGTAAGGCATACTGTGAGGATTTAATACAATCATATTTACTGAGAAAAAAAAAACTATTATTATACGTATATAAACAAGCTAAAATTTATACAGATTCTCCCAAGAAAATAGTTGGTAAGGAAGATTTAAAAAATTATCTTAATGGACACAAATTATTTTGCAAATATTCAAAGTTGAATAATATTAGAGTAACTATATGGAGAGCATACTTAAAATTAAGATTATAATTTCAAATAAGAAATTTTAGAAGTCAAAAATTAATTTTTCTTCCAAATTTTTTCATTAATTATTGATATATAACTTTCTATTAGATTAACCATCCTTAATGCAACATCGTCTTGATTGTAATCTTTAATTTTAAAAGTCATTTTCTTTTTAATTTTTCTTACTACATTTATTGCATGATTAATATTTTGATTTGTATAGTCACAAATTATCACTGAACCTCCTTCAATTCCCTCTGGTCTTTCGTGAGACGCTCTTATTGTTACAGCAGGAAAATTTAGAATTGAGGCCTCCTCAAATATTGTTCCACTATCTGATATAGTACAATACGAATCCAATTGAAGTTTACAATAATCAAAAAAACCAAAAGGTTCTAAAAAATTTATATGTTTAGATGAAATCTTTAATTTTTTAACTATTTTTTTTGTTCTTGGATGTGTGGATACTATAATTTTCAATTTAGTTTTTTTATAGACTTTTTGTAATTGAGAAAAAATATTTTTTATATTTATCTCGTTATCCACATTCTCTTCTCTATGTAAGCTAACTAAAATAAAATTTTCTTTTTTAAGAGATAGTCTGTTAAGAATTTTACTTTCATTAATATTATTTCTATAAAAGTTAATTACTTCCTTCATATTTGATCCAAATTTAAAAATAAATTCATTATTAATTCCTTCGTTGACAAGGTTTTCTCTTGCTTGGTCAGAAATTACTATATTTACATCACTTAAGTGATCAGCAACTTTTCTATTTATTTCTTCGGGCACTCTTTGATCAAAACATCTGTTTCCTGCCTCCATATGAAAAATAGGGATCTTTCTTCTTTTTGCAGATATTATACCTAAGCTTGTATTAGTATCCCCGTATACCAATAAAGCATCTGGTTTAATTTTTTCTAAAATTAAATCTGTTTTAAAGATTATATTTGAAATTAATTTTGAAAGTTTTGGGTTTTTTACATTTAAAAAAAAATCTGGTTTTCTTATTTTTAAATCTTTAAAAAATACTTTATTTAAAGTGTAATCATAATTTTGACCAGAATGTACCAATATATGTTTGAAATATTTATCTAGTTCTGGAATTACTCTTGATAATTTGATTAATTCTGGTCTTGTTCCAACAAGTGTACAGATTTTATACATTTTTAATTCCTATTTTGTTAAGTAATCTAACCAACCCTTTCTCACTTAATCTTATAGTATTCTCTGAATTGTATTCTACAAAAGATTTAAANTTTCTATTCCCTTCAGAAAAAAATTTGGAATAATTTATGTCTCTATTATCAGATGTAATTTTATAATATTTTTTTTCATTTTTTGTTCTTGACATTTCTTCGCTTGAGACAAGTGTTTCGTGTTTTTTTTCACCATGCCTTATTCCTATAATTTTTATTTTATTATCTGCTTTAAATATTTTTTTTATTGCAACTGCAAGTTGAGCAATAGTTGCTCCAGGAGATTTTTGAACAAAAATTTCTCCTTGCTTACCATTTTGAAGAGCGTAAATAACAAGATTTACTGAGTCTTCTAAACTCATCATAAATCTTGTCATNGAGGGATTGGTAATTGTTAATTGTTTACTATTTTTAATTTGATCAATAAAGTGCGGAATTACTGAACCTCTGGAATTCATGACATTTCCATATCTTGTAATGTTTAAAATTGTCTCTTTAATGTTTAAATTTTTTGATTTTGCAATTAAAACTTTTTCAGCTAGTGCTTTACTCATTCCCATTGCATTTATAGGGTAGACCGCTTTATCAGTGCTAAGTAAAACAAGTTTCTTTACAGAATTTCTAATCGCAGCATCAATTGTATTTGAAGTGCCATGTATATTTGTTTGAATTGCTTCCATAGGATAGAATTCACATGAAGGAACTTGTTTTAAAGCTGCAGCGTGAAAAATATAATCTACATTTTTACAAGCCTCATAAATACTTGAATATTCTCTTGTATCTCCAATATAAAATTTAACTTTTTTATTTTTTAATTCTAACCTTAAATCCTCTTGTTTTTTTTCATCCCTACTGAAAACTCTAATTTCTTTAAAATTTGTTTTTATAATTTTTTTAATAAATGTACTACCAAAAGAACCTGTACCACCTGTGACAAGAATTATTTTTTTTTTGAATAAATTATTAATCATTAAATTTTTTATATTCTAATAACATTTTTTTCCAACTTTTTCTTTTATATTTAGAAATTTTAATGAATTTATCTGGATTTAAAGATCTATCTATTTTTAGTTTATAGTCTGGTAAAATTAAGATTTTTTTATGGTAAATTTCTTTAATTAAATTTAAAAGATCAAATTTATTTATTTTAGGACCTGAAACATTATATAAACCTTCTTTGATAAGTTTCTTGTGTATAATAAATATATATATTATTTTTCCTAGTTCCAAAGTTGTTAATCCTGAAAAGAAAGTATTTTTAAATCCATAACATAATTTTTTGCGTGATAAGAACCATTCTAGAAGTCCATGTCTGGTCTTTATTTCTCTACCTATAGTAGAAGTTCTTAAAATAATAGTATTTTTTTTATTAACTAAATAGTTGTCTGCTTTAGCCTTGCTTAAACCATATATATCATTTGCATTTGTTTTAGTAGTTTCTTTATAATTTCCTTTTTTTCCATCAAAGACACAATCAGTGGTAATATGAATGTATGCAAATTTATAATTTTTTCTATTCATAGATAGAAATTTTGGTAAATCAATGTTTAGTAATTTATTTTGACCATGTTTAATATGTTTTGTGACACCAATGCAGTTAATAACATAATCTGGTTTAACTTTTTCAATAATTTCTAGTATTTTAGTAAATGATTTTTTTATGGATAAATTATCACAATAATAATAGTTAATATTTTTGGAAAATTCTTTTTTTTTTGATCTTACAACTACAAATAAATTTATTTTTTTAGTAGATAGGTAGCTTGTTAAACCATTTCCTATCAACCCATTAGCGCCTAAAATTAAAATTTTTTTATTCATTTTCCATTATTTTGATAAGTTTTTTTACTTGCATATTTATACTGTAAGATTTTTTATAAAAATTTATGCAATTTTTGTTTATTCTTTTTAGTTTAATTTTACTAAATTTTTTTAGTTTTATAATATTGTTTTTTAATTTCTCTGCATTTTCTGATTTTGAAATTAAACCTACGCCATTAGTTTTTGTTAATTTAGCAACTTCACCGTCGGCTGATATAAGTATTGGTTTTCCAGCAAATAGGTAGGTTTGAAATTTATTAGGTATAGTTTGAGAAAATATTTTATCTTTTTTTAAAGTTAATAGTGAAGCCTTACTTTTCTTCAAAATATCCAATGTTAAACCTGACGGGTATGGACCAAATATAGAGATATTTTTTAATTTTTTTCTCTTTATATAATTTTTTGCATATATAATTTCTGAACCTCCACCTATTAACATAATATGTACATCTTTATGATCTATTAATTTTTCAGATGCTTCTAAAATTGTTTTTATTGACTGAGCTTTTCCAATGTTCCCACTGAAAGTTATACAATATTTTTTTTTTAATAAATATTTAATTTCATTTGGAATATTAATTTTTTTTTTTTGAATATTAAAATGAGAGTTTTCTACAATTTTAATTTTTTTGTTTGTATATTTAGATATATTTTTTTTGAATGCTTTTGATTGAGCAATAATATTATCAGAATTTTTATAGATGTATTTTACAATGACAGAAATTAAGTAAATTAAAAAATTATTTTTAATATACCCTGTATTTTTAACGCTATCTGGCCATAAGTCTTGTATCCATATAGTCATTTTTTTATTTAGTTTTTTTTTTAAATAAATACCCAAAAGTGCAGTTGTAATTGGTGATGTTGAATAAACAAAAATGTGATCAAATAAATTGCTGAAGTTAACTTTTCTAAGAAAATAAAATCCACTTATTAAGTAAGATAAATAATTAAATATTAATTGATGAAATTTACCTTGTTTTCTTGGGATTATTGGAATTCTGATTATATCAACTCCATTAAAATTCTCTTTTTTAATTGAAATAATTTTTTGATATTTTCTAAAAATTTCTCCTTTTGGGTAATTTGGTAATCCAGTAACAACAGTGGTTTTAATATTTTTTTTTTTAAATTTAAGTGCTATTTCGTTTATTAAAAAATTTTCTGGCCAAAAATGATGGGTAATTATAACCAATTTTGTAATTTTCATTATATTGTTATTTAAAATTGTGTAAATTATATCATGAGATAATTTAAAAAAATAAATATACTCTTTTATATTATAATTATCAAAAAAGTATCAAATATGCATTTTATTTTTTATGAAAATAAACAAAATTAATACCTAGATACAATTTAAGTGAGTTTAAATTTTTTTAAAATATGAGTTTTATTAGTAGCAGAGTTTATATTATTTTATTTTTACTTATTTTTTTTACAAAAAGACTACTAATTATTATTTTTTCAGAAAGAAACTTTTTAAGTAATACCCAGACATTTGAATATTTGAGTCACAATTTTTTTGAATTATTTCTATTTAATCATACTATACCAAATGGTCATTTGATTTTAGAGAAAATTTTAAGTATTTTTTCATTGAATTTTGATCTTGTATTTTATCTTTTAAATTTAAGTTACAGTTTATTTTTATGTTTTTTTTTAAATGATGTACTTAAGAAACTATCTAATAAAAAGAATATTAGATTTTATATTTTAATTTTAGTTTCTACTTGCCTATTGACATATGAGACATGGAGAATTAACCATCATGATCATATAAATCTATTTATTTTCTCTTATTTATCTTGGGCTATATTTAATTTTACTTTATATAATAAGAATTTTAATCATATAATTATTTCATTAGTTTTACTTAATCTGTTTTACACATTAGCTTTCGTGATTTCCTTCCTAATATTTTTTTTTTTAATAATTGGAAATTTATTAAATATTTTAAAAACTCAAAAAGTTCATCATATTAAGATTTTTTCCGTTTTAATTTTAATCTTTATTATTTTCTCTAAAAACTATATATCTAGTTCAAATTTTGGCCCCACATCTATGGGCGGAGCAAATCTTATTCAAAGAACAATTCACGCTATTGGTGAAGATAAATATAAAAAACTAATAGAGTATAGAAAGGAAATTTTTCCAACTTGGTGGATGTTAATAACAAATGAAATATTAGAAAAAAATGAAAAAATTGAATTAGTTGATACAAGAATAGCAAACCTAGCGCACGGTAGTTTAGATAGTAAAATTTTAAAAAACTTTGAAATGCAAAAGAAAATTATTAATCAAAATATTCTTTTGAATGATGAAATTTGGAAGATTATTAAAAAGGATGAAATGATACTGATGAACAATTTAAGTTTTTATTCTTATGGTTATAAACAAAATTTAATTTCAACAAGTTATCAATCTTTTGGAAAAAGGATTTTTTTTGAAGCTTGTAAAATATATCCAAAAGATTTATTAGTGGGAAAAATTGGAAATAAAGGTATTTTTTTAACCATTCTCCAAATGACATCAAATGCAGGTTTGTTACCAAATTACTACGAGAGAAATCTTAAATATTCAAATAATTCAATAAAATATTTTAATAATATTCTTAGATTTGTTATTATCACAGTCTTGATAATCACGCCATTTATTTTAATAGAAATTATTAAATACAAAAAAATAAATAAAAAAGATTTTTTATATTTAACAATATTGTTATCTCTCTTGTCTTGCATTATTACAACTTCGATAATAACATGTTGTGAAAATCCTAGGATGCTTGTGATGCAATTTTTTTCCATAGTACTTTTATGTTCTATGAATTTAAACTATCTATCAGATTATATAAAAAATAAAAAAAAATGAGAATAGTAATTTTTGGTGGTAATGGATTTATTGGCAAACATTTAGTTGAATTATTAAAAAGACAAAAAGAAAATAAAATTTTTATTTACGGAAATAAAAGTTATTCAGTTAAAGGCTTTAACTTAATTAAATACAATGAGTCTAATTTTAAAAGAATTATTAAAAGAAATAAACCCAATGTTATTTTTTTTTTAAGTGGAAATTCATATCCTATTAACACAATCGACGATGATTTGTATGATTTTAATTCAAATAATTTAGTATTACAAGAATTGTTGACTGTTTTAAAAAAAACTTCATATAAACATTTATTTTTTTATTCATCTTCAATAGCAGTTTATGGCTCTGTTAAATTAAAAAAAAGTGTTAACGAAAAATATCGTTTAAATCCAGAGTCGTCATACGGTATCTCAAAACTTATTGCAGAAAAACAGATTGAATACTTTTCAAAAAATATAAAATTTAAGTCAATTATTTTAAGATTATCTTCGATTTATGGTCCTGGACTAAGTAGACAAATTATCCACGATGTTATTAAAGGAATCATGATAAATGATAAAATTTTTCTAAAGGGGTCTATAAGTGATAGCAGACAGTTTTTATATGTAAAAGATTGTGTAAAAATTTTTAAATATTTAATTAATAAAAAACACAAAAAATTTACAATATTTAATATTGCTGCTGGGAAAAAAGTAAAAATTTTTAAAATTACCAATATAATTAAAAATATCTTACAAAAGAAAATAGAAATTAAATTTTTAAATAAATTAAGGTCCCCATCGTTGCCTGAACTATCGAATTTAAAACTTATTAAAAAAATTGGAAAGATTAACTTCACGTCATTTGAAATAGGTTTATTAGAAACATTAGATTGGATTAAAAAAAATAATAAAAAAATTAAATAAATTTAAAGTTATTTATTTTTTAATTTTTGATTAGAATTACTCAATATAATCAAAAGAAATAAAAAAATTGCAAAGCCACCATTGAAATATCCAGCCCCACTAATTAATTGAGTAATTAATAATGAGGAAATCGAAGATTTATATTTTAAATCAATAGATTTATTTAAAATAAATTTGTAAGAATAATATAAAAATATTAATGATAAAATTCCAAATTCATTAATAATTTTTAAAAGAGTTGATCGTGCATCTGATTTATTGAGCTTAAATAGTTGGTAATCTAAATCATGATAGGGATAATATTTATTGATTATATTTTTAATATTATCTTCATAAGCCCTATAATAAGAATTAAAACCCCAACCAAAAATTCTTCCTTTGTCAAAAGTATTAATGGTATTTAAAATTGCAATATTGATAACTTCCGAGGAAAGATTTTTATTTAGTATTAGCTTATTGAATTCATTCTCATTAAACTTATTTTTATCTATATAATTTAAATCATAATATGTTTTGTCAAAGATATACTGAATCCTATTAGTACAGTTACTTTGAGACACCATTAATATGGTAAAGAAAAAAAGTAGTAAAAAAACAACATAACCTTTCTTAACTTGATGAATGATTAAAATTACTAAACATATTAATAAAGATGCAATAATTCCTACTATTAAAGTTAATGACAAATAAATCAATGAATTGAAACAAAGCAAAAAGATAAAAATAAAATTTCTTAAATTTATTTTCTCGAATATATAGTAAATAAATATTGGAACAATCATCATTGCATAATGAGAGTTTTCATGAAAAATTATATTATCAATTAGTAATAGATTGCAGCTATTAAAGATTCTTATTTCATCATTAAAGTAATAATATATTAGACCTAAAAAATTTATGACAATGACTAATTCAAAAAAACTTTTTAAATTTTTTAGAATTCTATCTTTTTCATAAAAAGTAACAAGATAGAGAAGAAAAAAAAATATAATTGAGCCGAATTCTTTCAAATTAATAATTTGATTGTATAAAATTAAATTTACAATGATTTGAAATATAATGATTATAAATATAATTAAAAAATTTTTATCTAGTGCTTTTTTATCGAAAAAAAAATTTAATAAAAAAAAAAGTACTAAATATCTTAGGATCCAAAAAGGTTTATTTGTTGGATTTTCGATGGCATTATTTATGTTCGTTAAATCCCATAAATAAATATGACTAAAAAAAACAATATAAAAAAGTAAATAAATTAATTTATTTTCTGTAATAAAATTTTTTAAGAACATAATTTGTAAGTATAATAAGTATAAGAGATAAGATTAATGCAAAAATAAGTTTGTATGAATTTAATGGAGCATATCCCCAATGTATCAATCTATAAGCTAGTAGATTTCCGACAAATGCTGAAAGAACTGGATTTTGCAAAAGATTTTGGAATAATTGAACTATCAAATTACATAAAATAGAAATTATGAGCGCAAAAAGAAAAACCAGAGTCTTAGAATTGCCATAATAGCTAAAAGCAATAAAACCAGGTAGAGTTATTGCGTGTTGGTTACTCATTTTACCAAGACTATCTTTATATGAAGAGGTGTTCTTTAAAAATTTTTCATCATAAAATGATAAAGTATTTTCTTGATAATTTTCGTTTATAGCCTCTCTCAATAATTCNAAGTTTTTATCTTTTTTACTCTGAACAGCCATAACACCTTCTATACCAATAAAACGATACATTATTAGATTGTAAAAGTTATTTAAATTTTGTGTAATTTTTTCGGAAAGATCATTTATTTTTTTGTTATGAAAATTAAAAGTCGTCAATGAAACATTCTTTATTTGAACACTGTGATGGTACAATTCTTCTGATTTTAAAAAAACAATTTTATTTTGATTTTTAATTTTTGTGAAAATATTTTGGTTAGATCGAATATTGTTTGATATAATAATTGACACAACTATTGAGAGCATTCCAATAACAAAAAAATAAAATACCTTTGATTTATTAATCTTAATATTTCTATTACTGATCTTAACTATATATCCAATCAAAAATGGAAATAAGTTAAAAATCATTGCTCTACTTAACAAAGATACAGATGATAAAAATGTTTCAATTAAAGATAAATAAATTATGTTATATTTTTTTTTATTAAGATCATAATTAATTATCATTGCAACACTTATACTAAATCCCATCATGAGTAAGTAAGCTATTAAATTTCTTATATTANTATGAAATAAAATATTACTAACAAATCCCTTTTGGAATATTTGAAAATACAAATTAAACACACATATAAATAAAATAATTAAAACTAACAAAAATTTTATACTTATATTGTGTTTATTATAAAACTTTTCGAGATATAAAAANTTAACTGTTGTTATTTTTATTTTGGGACATATTAAAAAACCAGTAAAAAAACCTAAAATTCCTAATGAGCTAACTAACAAAACTTCATTGTACGATTCTTTTGAAAAATNAAATTCACCTATTCCNTCTGGAAAAGTGTTAATTATTTTAATACAAATATATAGTTTTAAAAAAAAACCTAACCATAAAAAAATACTCAAAAAAAATTGAAAGTATCTAATTTCGTTATNATTAAACGAATTTAGAAATAAAATACTAATTGATGCTGAAAATAATAAAANAATAAAAATATTNACATCAAATGTATTAATTAACCTTATAAAAAAGTAAATTGTAATTAATAAATATAGAATTTTGACAATATAATTATATCTTAAAAAATTATTCATTTTTTTTTTCAAGAAAATATAAAAATCTGAATGTTAAATAGAACAATAGACCGTTTATAAAAAATATATAGTAAAATAAATTTTTACCAAATACATGGTAAATAACAGGTATAGTAACTAAAATTATAAAACTGTAAAATATTTCAAAAAATATTAACTTTTTAAGATTAAATTTAAATATTTTATTTTTATTATATAAACCAATGGTCATCAATAATCCTCCAATCATAGAAAATAAAATGTATATCAAGTGTTCTTTCTGAAAAATTAGATATAATAATGATTTTTCNGGCTTTAAATAAAAGACTAAAAATANATANAATAATGATANNANATATATTAAAGAAATTATTTTTAAAACCAAAGGAATTTTCAACTTATTTCTAATAATTGTAGTCGCAAAAACGAAATTAAATAAGTTTGCAGGAAATGAACCTAATGAATAAATAAAAAATAAAAGACCAGCTAGAGTTTTATTAACGTAAAATAATATTAAATATCTGTGCATAAAATTTGTTAAATTTACAATCATTGAATTCATTGAAATTATNAATATTTCTTTAAGNGCTAATTGTTTTAAAATATTACCCACACGTTTGAAATTTAATTTAAAACAATACCTATAAGATTGAAATATATTTATGAACAAAAAAAGGTAAAAAATAATTAAATCTGCAAAACTATTTCCATATATTATTGATAAAATTAAAAATGCTTTTATTACCAATACTTCAAAAAAATTTTTTAAAATAAAATTNTCTGAGTTGGTNAANTCATAAANTTGAACNTTAGACTCTTTCTTCCATATATAAAGTATAAAGAGAATNCCAATTGTCATTACATTATAGTTTTCTAAGTTAAAAATAAAAATTAAAAACGTTAAAAAAATAAATAACGGAAAAAAAAGTATATTTTTAATTTTATTAAACCTTAGAGAGACTCTAATATTATCTCGAATTAAAACATAAGGTCTTACAAACAAGGTTACCGAAGAGGTGAAAAATATACTAATACTTGAAATTAGCATTACATCAGCAAGTAATTCAAATTTATTAGATANATAAAATATTATAATTATTAAAGGCATTCCTGGAATTAGCAAAAAATAATTAGAACCTAAAAAATAAATATTTGTAATATTATTTNATTTTCTTTTTGACTCTTTTTCATATTTNNACTTTTTATAATAATTATAAGTTTTAANTNTAAGACTATTATTAAAAATTTTTAAAAAAAAGAAAATAGACAGAGANTGACTTTTTATTAGATTAAGAAATTCTTTGTTAAGTCTTACATTGGGTCTGGTTTGAAAGAAGTAAATTAATGATGAGACAAGAAAATAAAAATTATAAGAAATTTTTTTAAATTTNTTAAACTCATNTATTTTNNTNAAAAAATAAGGAATTTCNTGAAATATNTCTATTGATCTATTTTCTGAAATTTTAAAAATATAAATTAATTCTTTGTTATATAGAATTAATTTATTATGTCGAAATATTTTGAGCCAAGTGTAAATATCTTCACCAACATTTATATTTTTTGGAAATAAATTATTAAGTATAAGATTTCTTTCAACACATATTCCACTAGAACAAAATAGTTTTGGATTTACAGAATAATTAAGAACTGGATTATTTAATTTGATAATTTT
>NHDS01000020.1 GCA_002167215.1 Pelagibacteraceae bacterium TMED65 | reverse complement strand
ATATAGTTTTCAGTAAAAAGTTTAAATACAACATTTTATTTATTTAAGTGTTCAATTATTTTTTTATGGTGATTTTTTTCTAATGATGCAATGATTTTTCCACTAGACTTTAGGCCAAGCTGTTCACCTTTCCAATCTGTAATAATTCCACCATATTCATTTATTAAAGAAACTTGTGCTAAATAATCCCAGGGTTTCATGTTAGCTTCAATTATTAAATCAATTTTACCTAATAACATTAAACCATAAGAATAACAATCACTACCAAAGATAGGGAATCCGATATTTTTATATATATCTTTTACTTTTTTTTCATAAGCTGGGTCAAACATTAATAATGAGGTTGAAGCGACAATTAGATCATTGAATTTTTTTTGTTTTTTTTTAAATATACAATTTTTTCCGTTAAATTTTACTCCTAATCCTTTTCCTCCATACCATCTGTTTTCTAAAATTGGAACCTCAACAATTCCAATTAAAGGCACACCATTTTTCATACAACAAATAAGTGTTCCAAATAGAGGTTTCCCGGCAATAAAGTTATGAGTACCATCAAGAGGATCAATAACCCATACATACTCATTATTCTCGTTTTCAAATCCAAATTCTTCACCTACAACGCCATGTGATGGAAAAGTTTTTTTTAAAAGATCTCTAAATTTTGATTCAATTTCTTTATCAATACTAGTTACAAAGGACCCATCATTTTTTTGTTCAATTTTCAATGATTTTAGAAATTTTTTTTTTAAAATATTTCTACTTTGATCTGCAAAATAATTTGCAAATTTAATAAAAGTTTTAATATCATTTGGCATTGTTTTGATAATTTCTTTCCATTTTCAAGTTTTGCTTTTTCTGATAAATTGTCTATGTACTCTCTAGTAAATATTTTTTTTAAAATTCATCTTTTTTATTATTAATATTTTCTAGTTCAAACTCTTTAACTAGACTAATTACGTAATTTATAAAGATTCCATCAAACAATCTAATTGATTAAAAAACAATCAAAATTGATGTTACAGATAAAAAATATTTAATCATTATAATTTAGTGTTTGTACGATATTATATATAAATAAACGTTTACTGTGATCAATAAAATTAAAAAAACTCCCCGTATTGTAATCATCATTCCAGCAAGATTGAAATCTGTTAGACTAAGTACGAAACTTCTTAAAAAAATAGATAAGATTCCCATGATAATAAGAGTGGCAAAAAATGCAGAAAAATTAAAAATAGGTCGAGTTATTGTTGGAACTGATAGCGATAAAATATTAAAGTTATGTAATGAGTTTAAAATTGAATGTATCTTAACCGATAAAAATCACAAAAGTGGTACAGACAGAGTACATGAGGTTTATAAAATAATAAATCGTGATTATGATTTAATTATTAATCTTCAAGGTGACTTACCTTTATTTAGAAAAGATTTATTTAAGGAAATGATAAATTTATTTAATGATGAATCTGTTGATATAGGTTCTGCAATTTGTGATTTAGAAGATCTTGAAATTGAAGATAAGAATATTGTGAAAGCAAAGGTTATTTTAAATAATTCTAACGTAGGAATGGCTATTGATTTTTGTAGGAAAATTGAAAAAAATATTAACTTTTATCATCATATTGGGGTTTATGCTTACAGACCCTTAATATTAGAACAATTTATTCAATTAAAACAAACAAAAAACGAGATAGAAAGAAAATTAGAGCAAATGCGTGCTCTCGATAATAACTACAAAATTAAATTAGTCAAAGTTTCATATAATCCTCCTAGTGTCGATACCGCAAAAGATTTACAAAAAATTAGATTGATTTTTAAAAAAAATAATTTTTAATCACCTTAGCAATGTCAAAAAAAAAGTTTCATTTCAAGGTTTAAAAGGTGCATATTCAGATTTGGTTTGTCGAGAACTTTACAAAGATTATAAAACACTTCCATGTAAAACTTTTCAAGATACGCTGGAAGCTGTGTCTTGTGGTCAAGCAAAATTTGCAATTATTCCTGTTGAAAATAACATTGCAGGAAGAGTTGCAGATATGCATTTTCTTCTCGAGAATATTAAACTAAAGATTGTTGCAGAACATTATCAAAAAGTTGAGCATCATTTGATGACCCTGGAAGGAATTGAGTTGAATAAAGTGAAAAAGGTTTACAGCCACATACATGCTTTATCTCAATGTAAAAATAATATTAAAAAGTTAAAACTAGTACCTCTTAATTATATGGATACTGCAGGAGCAGCAAAGTACATCAAGGAAAGCAAGGAAAAAGATATTGCAGCTATAGCCTCAAAATTGGCTTCAGAAATTTATGGACTTAAAATTCTGAAAAAGAATTTTGAAGATAAAAAAGATAACATTACTAGATTTTTGATATTTTCAAAAAATAGCATTAAGTTAGACATAAATAAGAGAATCATAACATCAATTGTTTTTAATACAAAAAATAAGGCAGCATCTCTTTATAACGCTCTTGGTGGTTTTGCTAAAAACAATATAAACTTAACCAGACTTGAAAGTTTTTTTGTAAATAAGGATTTTAAACAATTTTCTTTTATTATTGATGTTGAATCTCATCCCGATCTGAAAAATTTTAAATATGCTCTTAATGTACTAAAAAAATATTCAACGAAAGTTAGAATATTGGGATATTACCCAGCATCAACCTTTAGAAAATAATATTATATTTAAAATTAGAGTTTAAAATGATAAATTAGATTGGGAGTTGAATTTAGGCAATAGGTTCGCCAATCCGGTCAGAACTGAAAAGAAGCAGCCGTAACGTTTTCTATTGGGTTAAATTTCAACTCCTTTTACCTTTATGACGGAAATTAAAAACTACATAGTTCTAGCCAGGAAATACAGGCCAAAAAAACTCTCCGATATTATTGGACAAGAAGAAACTTGTAAAATTATTGAAGGTTCAGTTAAGTTAAACAGAATAGCCCATGCCTTTTTATTTTCAGGAACAAGAGGTATAGGTAAAACTACGCTAGCCAGAATTTTGGCGAAAATTGTTAACTGTACAAACTTAAATAATAAAGTTGTAGAGCCTTGTGGTGAATGTAAAAATTGTGTTTCAATTGATTTAGATAATAACATAGATGTTGTTGAAATTGATGCTGCGAGTAGAACAGGTGTAGCTGATGTAAGAGAAATTATTGACAATATCAACTATAAACCTGTTTCTGCAAAAAAAAAAATTTTTATAATAGATGAAGTGCACATGCTATCGAAAGCAGCATTTAATGCCCTTTTAAAAACTTTGGAGGAACCACCTTTAGACGTTATCTTTATATTTGCAACAACGGAAACTGAAAAAATTCCATTAACAATTCTCTCACGATGTCAAAGATTTCAGCTGAAAAGGGTTGGGGAGGATAAGATATCAAATTTTTTAATGAAAATTTCAGAAAAAGAGGGATTTAATATTGAAAAAGAAGGTTGTAATTTAATTTCAGAAGCCTCTCAAGGCTCTGTTAGAGATGCATTATCAATTCTTGATAATGTCTTTACAAGAGGAAACCCAGTTTCAATTAAAACTATCCGTGGAGTTTTAGGACTATCAGACAATTCCCTTTCTCTTAAATTATTTAAATATTTATGTGATGGTGATGTAAAAAAATCATTTGAGATTTTTGACGATCTTTACAAAAAGGGAGTTTCTATTCAAATTTTAAGTAACACTATGATGAGTTATATGTATCAAGTTATTAAAATGAAAGCTGGTTTAGATTTGAAATTATCCAATTCAGATTTTGATATGAATGAAGCGCTAAAAGAAATTAAAACAAATTATGAAATGGATTTTATGGTTAGATTTTGGGAATTATTTCAAAAGTATGCTAACGAAATAAATAAATGTTTTGATGAAAAACAGTGTTTTGAAATGATAATTATGAGGTTGTGCTATGCTTCAATAATACCAACACCTTTTGAACTTTTAAAAAAGACAGAGAGCTCTCCAAGAAAGGATGCTTCAAATTTTGAAAGTGATATTTCTAAAGAAAAAAAAATAAAAAATCTTAATGTTAAACAAGTTGAAAACATAGAACAAGCGTCAAAAACTAACTTAGCTATAGATAGAAATACAAATGCAACCACTTCTCTTGAGAATTCTCAAAAGTTCAAAAATATTAGGAAGTTTAAGCTGTTGATAGATATAATAGAGAAAAATTCTGAAATGCTAATTTCTTATCATCTTAGGAATTCTTTTAAGCTAGTAAGTTTATCGGAAAATGAAAGTGTAAAAGAAATTGAATTAGAAAGTATTTCAAACAATAATGATTCCAAAAAAATACTTTGGCAAGCTACAAATCTAATTAATAAAATCACAGGAGAAAGATGGATGATTTCACTATCTTCGAAAAAGGGTAAATACTCAGTTAAAGAATTTGAGGAATATTTATCAAAATTAGAAATTTATGAAATTAAAAAAAATGATATTGTTAAAAAACTTCTTGAAATCATTCCTTCATCTGAAGTAATTTCTATAAAAGATCTTGATAATTTAAAAAAAAGGAAAGAGTTTGATTATGAATAATATGTCTCAAATAATGAAGCAAGCGAAAGCAATGCAAGATAAAATGTCTGAAATCCAAAAAAAAATTGAAAATATGGAATCAGAAGGCACCTCTGGTGGTGGCGCAGTCAAAGTAGTAATGAATGGAAAACATGAAATTAAAAAAATTAATATTGATCCTTCGTTGATTGATCCAAATGAAGTCGAAGTGCTAGAAGATCTTATCGTGGCGGCTATCAACGATGTAAATAAGAAAATTAATGAAGACATGAACAGTCAGCTTGGCTCACTTTCTGGTGGCTTGGGTTTGCCTCCTGGAATGAAACTTCCATTTTAGAAAATGTCTTCACTGGGAGAATTAATAAACCTTTTCTCTAAACTTCCAAGTCTTGGTCCTAGATCAGCCAGAAGGATAGTTCTGTATCTTTTGAAGAATAAAGATAATGTTATTCCAGCACTTTTATCATCCATGGAAAAGGTTAGGTCTGAATTAGTTTTTTGTAATAATTGTGGAAATATTGATATTAGCAGTCCTTGTAGTATCTGTATGAATTCAAAAAGAAATAATGGTAAGATTTGTGTTGTAGAGGAAATTGGAGATCTTTGGGCTATTGAAAAAAGCAATGCATTTGATGGTAAATATCATGTGTTGGGAGGAGTGTTATCTGCAATTGACGGTGTAGGTCCCGATGAATTAAATTTGATACAGTTGTTTAAAAGAATAAAAGATGGAGATGTCAAAGAAATAATAATTGCCACTAATGCTACAACTGAAGGTCAGATAACAGGACAATATATTGCTGATAAATGTATGAAATTAGGAGTTTTAACTACTAAACTCGCTCAAGGAATGCCAGTTGGAAGTGAACTAGATTTATTAGATTATAATACAATGTCAGCTGCTTTTTCTTCAAGAGCTCAAGTGAAGAATATTAGCTAGCTTTATCATCAAGTTTAAGTAATTTATCTTTTTTTTGAGATATTTTTTTTGTTGTAATTAAAATATCATTTAAATCGTTTTGGGCACTAGTGAAATGATTATCCATTTTTTTTACTCGGCTTTCAAGTCTTGTCAATTCAGAATTTAATTCCTTAAGGTATTGAAAGATTAAAGTAGAATTATCCTGTATTTTTTTATCTTTAATTAGACTTTCTATTGAATTAAGAACAATCCATAATGTAGTGGGAGAAATTAAAAAAACTTTATTATCATAAAATTGATTTGTAAGTTCGGGAAAAAGATTAAAGATTTCAAGATAAATTTGTTCACTTGGTATAAAAATTAATGCAATATCCGAAGTCTCTCCAGGTATCACATACTTTTCTTTTACGTTTATAATATGATTATTTATATCTGATTTAAAAACTTTTAGGTATCTCGATTTTTCATCTTTTAAACTTGATTTTTGAAATTTATCGTAATTTTCCTTTGGAAACTTTGCATCAATGCAGAGTTTATTCAATGATCCTGACGATTTAATCATGCAATCAACACGAGTATTGTTAGATAAGGTTTTTTGAAACTCATAATGATTTTTTGGTAGGTAGTCTTTCACTAAATTTTCTAAGATCATCTCTCCAAATCTTCCTCTTTGGGTTGTATTGGAAAGAAAATTTTTTAAATCAACAACATTCTCAGTTAGACTTGTAATATTTTGTTGAGCTCTATCAATCAAAGACATTTTCTCTCTTATCATACTTAGATTATTTATATTGTTGGAGGATGATCTTTCAAATTTTGTGTCCAATTTATCAAAATTACTTACAATTAGCTCAGAGATTGATTTTTCTAATAATGATTGTTGCTCGAGTAAAATTTTAATTCTCTCTTTAGTGTTGTTGTTTGATATAAAAAGCTGTAAAAATAAAAAAGCGATAAAAGTAACGAATAATACATAGATAATAATTTTTTCATCTTCCATAGGTAAACTTTCATGAGTGTTCTTGAGATATTAACAATTCCTGATCAAAGATTGAAGAACAAATCTTCAGAAGTAAAATTATTTGATATAAATCTAAAAAAATTGGTTAAAGATATGTTTGATACTCTTAATGATTCTGGAAATGGTATAGGTTTAGCGGCTCCTCAAATTGGAGTGGAAAAGCGTATTGTTATAGTAGATTTAAAAGAAAACAACAAATCTTCCCCAGTAATTTTTATTAATCCCGTTATAATAAAAGAATCTAGAGAAAGAGCAGTCAATGAAGAAGGTTGTTTATCAATACCAGGTTATTATGCTGAAGTAGAAAGAGCAAAAGAGGTTGATGTTGAATGGTACGATTTAGAGGGAGAAAAAATGACAAAGACTTTTTCAGGCCTATTTTCAATTTGTATTCAGCATGAAATTGACCATTTAGATGGGATTTTGTTTATTGATTATCTATCAAGGTTAAAAAGAAGAAGAGCTAATGAAAAAGTAAAAAAATTTCAAAAAAAGAAGAATGAAGAATCTTCATGATGTTAAGGTTGGATTTTACGGAACCCCTGAATTTTCTTTAAAATTTTTAGAAGATTTATATAAAAATGGGGTGCAAATATCTTTTGTGGTCTCTCAGCCTCCTAGAAAATCAGGTAGAGGAAAAAAAGAAAAATTGTCTCCTGTTCATCAATGGGCAAAAAATAATAAAATAAAAGTTTATACTCCATCTAATTCTAATGACCAAAAATTCTTAGAGGAGGTTTCAAAACATGATGTGGATATTAATGTCGTGGTAGCATATGGTAATATATTAACAAGAACGTTGATAAATCTTCCCAAAAAATTGAGTATTAATGTACATGCTTCACTACTACCAAGGTGGAGAGGTGCAGCGCCAGTACAAAGAGCTATATTATCTGACGATAAAATTACTGGAGTTTGTATTATGAAAGTGGATGAGAAGTTAGACGCAGGTCCAATAATTATGAAAAAAAGCTTTGAAATAACATCTAATGATAATCTTGAAGCTATATATAATAAGATGTTACTACACGGTAAAAAGTTACTAAAGAATACAATAATTGATATTTTAAACGAAAATATTTCATATACATTTCAATGTGAGGATAAAGCAACTTACGCCAAGAAATTAAACAAAGAAGAGTTTAAAATAATTTGGAGTGATGAAGCAAATTTGATTAATTTGAAAATAAGAGCTTTTAGTCCTTACCCTGGAGCTTGGACAACTTTTAAAAATTCTATATCAAGAGTAAAAATTTTAAAAGCATCTCTAATTCAAGAAGATGAAATTATTAAAAAACACTATCAAGTTGGCGATATTACCGAAGACTTTCAAGTCAAATGTGG
This sequence comes from Pelagibacteraceae bacterium TMED65, assembly GCA_002167215.1. Next base: position 31,154 of record NHDS01000020.1, on the reverse strand, counting down.
GAAAGATTTTTTGAAAATAGAAATTCTTCAAAAAGAAGGTAAAAAACCAATGAATGTTAAGGAATTTCTTAATGGAAATAAAATACAATTATTTTCTTTTTCGTAATGTATAGAATAAAGCTTACAATTGAATATGACGGAGATGATTATATTGGATGGCAAGTTCAAAAAACTGGGAAATCTATACAAGGTGAAATTGAAAAATGTCTTAAAAAACTATTTAAAGTAAAAATTAGGATCTATGTTGCAGGTAGAACTGACGCAGGTGTACATGCATTACAACAAGTGGCACACTTTGATATTGGGGAGATAAACTTTGAAATAAAAAAAATCGCTATGGCTCTGAACCATTTATTAATGATAAGTAAAAATAATATAGTAATTTTAAAATCAGAGAGAGTTTCTTTGTCTTTCAATTCAAGGTTTTCTGTCAAAAAAAAAACTTATTTATATAAAATTATAAACAGATCAACTCCTTCAATAATTTTAAAGAAAAGAGCCTGGTTTGTTCCCAAAAAATTGGATTTAAAATTAATAAAAAAATTATCCAAAAATTTGATTGGAGAATTTGATTTTAACGCTTTTAGATCAAGAGATTGTCAATCAAGATCATCGATAAGATCTATTAATGATATTAAAGTAAAGAAAATAAAAGATTGCATTGAACTAAGAGTCATAGGTAAATCATTTCTACATAATCAAGTTAGGATAATTGTAGGGACATTAATTAAAATTACCAGGGATCATGGTAGTAATGACGAAATTTTAAACATTTTAAATTCAAAAGACAGAAAGAAAGCTGGTCCCACAGCACCCGCGCATGGACTTTACCTAGAAAAAATAATTTATTAAAATGGTCATTTAAACATTAGATAAAGAAACTCTAAGTAGATTTGAGTTAATTTTTCTATATTCTTTACCTCTACCATTTCATTAGACTTATGCATTGTTTTTCCCACAGATCCAAATTCCACCACAGGACATAATTGAGAAATAAATCTTGCATCAGATGTTCCACCAGAAGTACTTAATATTGGTTTAACCTTTGTTACTTTCTCAATAGACTTAATTAATGTTTTTGTAAGAATCTCAGAACTATTGATGAAAGATTCTCCAGAAATCACGTGCGATAATTTATATTTTGGTGTAATATTTTTAATTCTTTTGTGAATGAGTTTAATTACACTTGATGAATTAAAATTGTCGTTAAATCTCACATTAAATTTCATTTCCGCTTTACTCGGTATGACATTACGGGTGTTGTTAGATACATCAATTGAGGTGATTACTAATGCCGATGGCTGAAAATTTTTAGACCCATTATCAAGGGGTTTTTGAAGAATATTGCAAATTTGGATAAGCTTATGAATAGGATTTTGAGCCATTTCAGGATATGCAACATGGCCTTGTGTACCTATTACTTCCAAAAAAAAATTGATACTGCCTCTTCGACCAATTTTTATCATTTCCCCTAATCTTTTTGGATTAGTGGGTTCACCAACAAGACAATAATCAATTTTTTTTCTTTTCTTTTTAAGCCATTGGATCACACTTTTTGTCCCAAATTCAGCATCACCTTCTTCATCTGCAGTGAGAATAAATGACAAAGTTCCATTGAAAACAAATTTTTTTTTTTCAAGAAAATTCAGTGTTGCTATCACAAATGATGCAATGGCTGTTTTCATATCACTTGCTCCTCTACCATATAATTTACCATTTTTTATTGTTGGTTTGAAAGGATCAGTCTTCCATTCTTTAATATTACCTGGTGGTACAACATCTGTATGTCCTGCAAAACATATATTAGGACCATTACCACCTTTGAAATTTGCATAAAGATTTTTTATCTTACCTTTACCAAACTCTAAACGATAACAGGAAAATTTATTATTTTTTAAAATTTTTTCAATATACTCCAAGGATCCAGCACTTTTCGGAGTAATGCTTTTAAACTTTATAAGTTTTAAAGATAAGTCTAAGGCATCTATCATGATCTTAAAAGATCATTAATAGACGTTTTAGATCTAGTTTTCGCATCAACCTTTTTTACGATCACAGCACAATATAAACTTGGACCGACTTCACCATTCTTTAATTTTTTACCAGGTACGGACCCGGGAACAACAACAGAGTATTTAGGTATCTTACCGTATAAAATTTCACCTGTCTCTCGATCTATAATCTTTGTTGAGGCTCCTACATAAACCCCCATTGATATTACGGATCCTTCTTCAACTATAACTCCTTCAGCTATTTCAGACCTTGCCCCAACAAAACAGTTATCTTCAATTATTACTGGATTAGCTTGTAATGGCTCGAGCACGCCTCCAATCCCAGCACCTCCTGAAATATGAACATTTTTTCCTATTTGAGCACATGAACCAACTGTAGCCCAAGTATCAATCATTGTGCCACTGTCAACAAATGCTCCTAAGTTCACGAAAGACGGCATAAGTACAACATTATCTGAAATAAATGAGGAATACCTAACAATGGCACCAGGTACAGATCTAAAGTTTCTTTTAGTCCATTCGTCTTCTACCCAACCTGAAGTTTTTAAGAAGGCCTTATCGTACCAACTATATTGCCCCCTTCTAGCATTTGAAATTCCACTTGAGAAAATATTATTTTCCAGACATCTAAATGATAAGAGTATGGCTTTTTTTATCCATTCGTTAGTAATCCAGACTCCATTTTTTTTTTCGCAAACTCTTATTTCTCCAGAATCAAGTGATTCTAGCACCTCTAGTATTTTTTTTTTAATTTCAGCGTTGGCGAAATTAATGTTGTCTTTGTTTTCCCAAAAATTTTCAATATCGTTCTTATTTTTAAAATTCATTTCTTTGATTTACTCCATGCTTTTTATTATCACATCTAATGCAATATTTATAGTTTTAAATCTAAAACTAACATGCGAATTTTCGCAATTTTTTTCTATATTAGAGATATGTATAGTGGTCATACCCATTAAAGAGGCGTGTTTCAAATTCCTTTCTAAATCATCAAAAAAAACTGTTTTTGAGGGATTTAAACTATATTTATAGATCAAACTCTGCAAAGACTTTTTTGATGGTTTTGGGAAATAGCTAGCTTTTCTAATATCAAAAATATCAAAGAAAGCTGATTTAATTCCTAAGGAACTTAAGATTTTTAATGCATAGTCTTCGTCACCATTTGTATAAATGATGCGCCTGCCTGGTAATAAATTTAGTTTTTTTTTTAGTTTATAAGAGTTGCTAAGTTTATCAAAATTTATATCGTGCACGAATGTTAAAAATTCTTCGGGGTCAATATCATAATTCTGCATTAATCCGAAAAGGGTTGTGCCATATTTTTTATAAAATAATTTTTGAAGTTTAAATGCTTCTTGTTTTGTAATTTTAAGTTTTTCGGATATAAAGGATTTCATTTTTTCATCGATTTGCTGGAAGATCCCACAATTTTCTGAATAAAGAGTGTTGTCTAGATCAAACAACCAAGTTGTTTTATCGTTAAAGATTTTTGGAATCATTACTTTGTAATTAAAGTTCCAACACCACGTTCAGTGAAAATTTCTAAAAGTAATGCATGTGGAATCTTTCCATTTAAAATTACTGCTGCCTTGACACCATTTTGTACTGCTTTGATACAAGTTTCTACTTTTGGAATCATACCCCCAGAAATTGTTCCATTTTTAATAAGATTTTTTGCCTCTACTAATGATAATTCCGAAATTAGTTTTCCCTTTTTATCTAAAACACCATCAACGTCGGTCAAAAGTATTAATCTCTCTGAAAGAACAGATGAAGAAACTTTCCCTGACATTGTATCAGCGTTGATATTTAAAGAATCAAAATTTTTATCGAACCCTATTGGAGAAATCACAGGAACAAAATGTGAGTCCAGAAACCAGTTTAGAAGCTGACTGTTAATATTTGTTGGTTCTCCGACAAAACCCAAATCTTTTGATTTATGTTTAAGCTGAGATTTTATTTTTTTTGTTTTAGCTAACAATCCGTCTTTTCCCGAAAGACCAATAGCTCTCCCACCTTCTCTATTAATTTCCATCACTATTTCTTTATTAATTGAGCCAGATAGCACCATTTCAACAATGTCCATTGTTTTTTTATCTGTTACTCTTAATCCATTTACAAAATCAGTTTTTACCTTTAATTTGTCTAACATTTTTCTGATTTTAGGCCCACCACCGTGAACTACTATTGGATTAATACCCACTTGTTTAAGTAAAACTATATCTTTGGCGAAACTTGATGATAGACTAACTTCTCCCATGGCCGCTCCACCAAATTTAATAGTGATGTTTTTACGAGCATATCTTTGCATAAACGGAAGTGCTTTTGATAAAATTGTGGCTTTATCGATTGAAGTTTTATTTTTTTTATTTAATATTTTCATTGTTTCCCATTGAAGAATTCATCATAAATTTTTTCAATAAAATTATAGTATTAATTTCTTTAATACTAGTATTAAAGAATTTTTTATTGAATAACTTAGATGCCTTTTCATTGTGTTTCTTTAAATTTTCTTTTTCATTAAGATTATTTACTCTGTCTTTTTTTGTAAAAATAATGAAAACTTTATCTTTAAAGAGAATATCTAATTCTTTAATAATTTCTTCGTCTTTCCCTTTAAATCCGTGCTTTGAATCGATTAATAGAAATAATTTTTCTATACATTTTCTCTTCTTAAGATATTGATCAATAATTTTATTGATTTGATGTTCTATATTTAATGGAATTTTAGAATATCCATATCCTGGGAAATCTACAATTCTTAATCTTTTCTCCAACTGAAAGAAAACAAGAGATCTTGTCCTTCCAGGTGTTTTTGATGTTTTAGCAATGGATGAATTTGTGATTGAATTAATTAAGGAGGACTTTCCAACATTTGATCTTCCCCAAAAAACTATTTCTGGAATATTTTCAGATGGCAAAGAACTGATATCATGAACGTCATCCAAAAATTTCCAGACATCCTTCATTTCTTAAAGTCTTTTTTATTCATTTTTCTGTCAGTCTCTTTTGTTTCTTTAAAAGAAAATATTGTTGAGCTATTGATAAAATATTATTTACAGTCCAATAAATAACCATACCCGAGGGAAAAGTAGCTAATAAAAATGTAAAAACAAAAGGTAACATCATAAAGATTTTTGCCTGAATAGGGTCTGGTGGTGGAGGATTAATTTTTTGTTGAAGATACATGGTAAGTCCCATTAGTAGAGGCCAGACTCCAATAGTCAAAAACATGGGAGGGTTCCAAGGAATCAAACCAAATAAATTAAATAAACTTGTCGGATCTGGTGCAGATAAATCATTTATCCAACCAAAAAAGGGAGCATGCCTCATTTCTATGGACACAAATAAAACTTTGTATAAAGCAAAGAAAATCGGTATCTGTATTAAAATTGGTAAACAACCAGATGCAGGGTTAATTTTTTTTTCCTTATACATTGCAAACATCTCTTGATTCATTTTAGCTCTGTCATCTTTATATCTTTCTCTTAGTCTTTGTATTTCAGGTGTTAATATCCTCATTGCATTCATTGATTTGAAGGANTTATTTGCAAGTGGGAAAAGTACTATTCTAATGCAGATTGTAAGAATAATAATACCAATTCCGAAGTTACCAAATAACCCTGATAAAAAATGTAGAGCATAAAATAATGGTTTGGTTAAAAAGTAGAACCAACCAAAGTCTACAGAAAGGTCAAGTTTATTGATTTGTAATTTATCAATATAATCGTCAATTAATGGAACTTCTTTAGCACCAGCAAAAATATAAGACTTAATTTTCATACTTTGATTATTTGGTAAGGATTTAATTGATTCATTGAGGAAATCAATCTGAACTGAATTAATAGAATTCTTTAGATTTTTAAATCTAGCTTTAAAGGGNTTNTCATTTTCAGGAAAAATTGCTACTTGCCAGTANTGATCAGTATAACCGATCCAACCATTTTTTGTNACNTCNACGATTTCATTTTCTTCTTCTATTTCGTCATAAGAAACTTCTTTTAGCGTATCATTGAAAACACCAAGTGGACCTTCGTGGAGTATAAAAAATTTATTCTGAGGTCTATAATTTATTCTTCTCAAGTAAGAGTAGTTAGTGAGTTCTATATCTTTTCCAGATTGATTGGTGACTTCATCCTCAACTGATATCATAAAGTTTTCGTCTATCTTTATTACTCTNTCAAACTTAANTCCTTTCCCATTATTCCAAGTTAANTTAATTGGCTCATTTTCATCAAAACTTTCCTTTTCAGCTTTCCATAATGAAACTTTATTTGGCATTGGAATCGTTTTGTCTGTAGAGGCCCAACCCATTCTGAAAAAGTAGGGAGTGGGAGAGTTTTCTTTTGACAAAATTTTAATATTCTCTTTTCTATCAATTGTTTTAAAATAGTCCCTNAGTAAAATATCATCAAAGGTAGCTCCATATAAATTTATTGANCCCATAAGTCGTTTTGAGGCAAAGTTAATTCTTTTTTCNTCGAGTTTTATTTTGGAAGAAAAGTCTTTACTTAATAAACTNGGAANATCNTCGTCATTTTGGATTGGTGTTTTATTTTGNTCAATTTNAGTATTTTGNTGATTAACCTTAGTTTTNGGATTAAAAAAGAAGTCGTAACCTATTAAAACAATAAGTGAGAAAATAACAGCAAGTAATAAGTTTTTTTGATTATCCATGTGTGATTTTATATTAATACAGAGAAGCTTTATATTTTCAATATATTTAAAATTTTAAATTTTTGAAGACTTTAATCAAATCAGTTTTTAAATCAATATATTTTGTTTTTTCTATATTTTTTTTTGGAATGATCTCAGACAAGATATATTTAGGAATAATACTTATGTTCTCTTTAAGCAAAGATCTAATTATTCTTTTCAAGTAATTTCTTTTTACAGCATTTCCAATCTTCCTAGATACTGTTANGCCAATTCTTATTTCGGANTTAGGNTTATAAANAAAATTGACTATAAAATACTTGCTATGGATNGTTTNCCCAAATTTTCTTATAAANAGAAATTCTGATCTCTTTTTAAGGGAAGTGATATTTTTAAGCAGANAGTTTTTTTCTTCCTTTTTGTCTTCTTCTGATAAGTACTTTTTTTCCACCTGGTGTAGACATTCTTGATCTAAAACCATGTCTATTTTTTCTGACTCGGTTGCTTGGTTGAAANGTTCTCTTCATTATTAATTCCTTATAAATTANTATACTAGAATTTTGAATTTGTAAAATTGTTTCTTAATTTCCTCTCACAGTTCCGTCTCTTCTTGAATCTGCTGCCCCAACAAATCCACTGCCCTCTTTTTTGATTATCCCAAGCCCACTTGTAAGATTTCTTTTTACACCTGGGATTTTCAAATTTTTATTTAATATTTCTTTTTCGATGTAAGTCTTACCCTTTATTCTGATGTAATTTGGACTTTCAATTGATTCTTTAATNTCTACNTTGTTATAGAGTATAGATATTAAAGCTTTTAGAACATATGAAATAATNGCTTTCCCCCCTGGTGAACCAATTGTAAGAAAAAAATTTTTATTTTTATCAAAAACAATTAAGGGTGCCATTGAACTTAAAGGTCTTTTCCCGGGGCTAGGCCTATTTTTGATTAATCTTCCCTGCACATCTCTATTACTAAATGAAAAGTCAGTTAATTGGTTATTCAANAAAAAACCATTNGTGTACAATCTAGATCCAAAGGAACTTTCTATGCTNGANGTTGCTGAAAGTACATTTTTAAATTTGTCAACAATGCTAAAATGTGTTGTTGATGAAAAAACTTCATCAATATTTGTTAAATCTGAACTATGATTACTATTGAAAGATTTATAATTTCTNAATAAAAAATCTTTTTCAAGTAATTTTTTTTTATCAATATAAACATAATCTGGATCTGCTAGATATTTTTCTCTCAATACNTAAACAAAATTTAAGATATCTAAAATTACGTTTAGATCAGGANCAAAATTTGAATTTGATTCTAATTTTTTAGAGAAAATCTCTTCGAATAATATTAGTCCCTGAATAACACAAATTGTTCCAGAAGAGGGAAGATTTGGTCCACAAATTTCAAAATTACTATTTAGTTTTTTACAAAGAGCATTTTTTTTAACAGAGTCATAACTTTTCATATCTTTAATACTCATTTNCCCTGGATTTATTGAATTATTTATTACAGACACAATATCCTCCGCTATATTAGCTNTGTAAAAATNATTATAATCTTCAGAAATNTTNTTNAATGTTTTTGTATACTGNTGATTNAAAAATTTTNTTTCAGGGNTTTTAATTATGTTTTTAAAAATAGTTGAAGGATTTATTTCAAATAAAAACTTTTCTTTTTTCAAAGCATTTTTTAATCTGTTTGAGGGAATAAATCCTTGTCTTGAAAACTTTATAACTGGATCAATCACCTCCTTCCATGGAAGCCTCCCAAATTGACTGTGAATTTTGTAAAGCACATTCAATGTTGCTGGAACACCCACAGATGACCCTCCGACGACTGCCTCAAAAAATTTTTTTGGCTCACCTTCTTGCGTTAAGAATAAATTTTGTTTTAATTTCTGAGGTGCTTTCTCTCTACCTTCAAAACTTATTATTTCATTTGTTTTTTTATCAAAATAAGTTATGAAAGTACCACCACCCAATCCTGAAGATTGGGGTTCCACTAGACCTAAAANAAGTTGAATTGCAACTGCAGCATCAGCAACCGTTCCCCCTTTTTTCAAAATATCATAACCAATATTCGTAGCGTAATCATTCGCTGTAAGCACTATAATNTTTTTAAATCTCCCAACTTTCGAATCTTGTAATTTTAATCTTTNAGAAAAAGGNTCAGGTTGTATGGNAGGGTAAATGTCTTTAGAATATATTGAATCCGATAAAAATGAAAAAAAGATTACAAGAAAAAAAAATATTTTTTTTTTCATGATCAAAGTATAAATTATTATCAACTGCATTAAAAAGAAATTTTAAAGGAAAAATTTGAATANAAAACAAAAAAAAAAATCATTAATAGANATTTTAAATAAAACCTCTATCCTTTGCTTAACNGCNTATACTGTTCCAATAGCTAAAGTNGCTGACAAATATGCAGATATAATACTAGTTGGTGATTCTCTNGGCCCGGTCTTATATGGNTTGGATTCAACAAGAGAAGTAAATTTAGACATGATGATNAGACATGCAACTGCAGTTGTAAAAAATACTAGTAGTTCTTTTATTGTAGTAGATATGCCTTTTGGATCTTATGAAAAATCAAAAACGGAAGCACTAAAAAATGCAAAAAAGATTATTTCAGGCACAGGAGCTAATGCTGTAAAACTAGAGGGTGGTGAAAAGCAATTTGAGACTATAAAATATCTTACTGAAAATCATATAAAAGTTATGGGACATCTTGGAATGTTACCACAATCAACTGTCGGAAAACCAAAAGTTTATGGAACGAAAGAATCAGAAAAAAACCAAATCTTTAAAGACATTGATTTGCTTGAAAAAGCAGGAGTTTTTTCAGTAGTAATTGAATGTACAATTAAAAGTTTAGTTGATAATTTGATTAAACATACAAAACTTCCACTAATTGGAATTGGAGCTTCATCTTGTTGTAAAGGACAAATAATTGTGACTGAAGATATACTTGGTATGACTGAATTTAATTCAAAGTTTGCAAAAAAATATTTTGATTTTTTAAAAAGTTCTGAAAAATCATTAAAAAAATTTTCTGATGATGTAAGAAATAAAAAATACCCTAATAAAAAACAATGCTATTAATTAAAAAACACAAACATTTGTTAGAGCAAATTTCAGAGATTAGAAATAATAAAAAAAAAATAAATTTTATTCCTACTATGGGGAATCTTCACAATGGACACCTTAATCTTATTAGACAGGCACAAAAAAGGACAAATATAACTTTAGTTAGTATTTTTGTAAATCCCTTACAATTCAATAACAGTAAAGATTATAAAACTTATCCAAGAACTTTTAATGGGGACAAAAGAATTTTAATGGATCAGGGTGTAGATATACTCTTCGTACCTGACGATAATTTTGTTCCAAAAAACTCTGATTCATTTAATCTTGGTACGATTTCTAAAAAATTGTGTGGGACAGATAGAGTGGGACATTTTGAAGGTGTCGCGACAGTCATTCTTAGGTTTCTTAATCTTATAGAACCTAATAATATTTTTTTAGGAGAAAAAGATTACCAGCAAATATTGGTCATAAAAAAAGTTATTAAGGAATATAAATTAGCCACAAAGACAAAAATTGTTCAAACAGTTCGAGATAAAAATATGGTAGCACTTTCATCAAGGAATATACTTCTAAAAGAAAAGTTTAATCAAGCTATAATTATACCTAGAATATTGTTTAAAATTAAAAATTCGATTGAAAGAGGAAATTTTAGTTTCAAAGAACTCAGTGAAATTAAAAATAATATTCAGAAAGAATTTAATGTCTTTCTGATTTATTTAGAAGTTTTGAAAGAATCTAACTTGGAAAATCTTAACGAAGTATATAGCAAGTGCAGGGTTTTTATTTGTGCTACTATCTCTGGTATACGCTTGATTGATAATATGAGTTTGAATGGTAGATATAGATTATCAAAAATGGACGTTATTGAAAAAAAAGTGAGATAATTAATTTTTGAGATATATATGAACTTCTTCCGCTTGAGCTGAGGAACTAGTTGAAGAGGCAATGGAAAGTCTTTCAGTTGGAACTCCCATTTCCACAATTTTTCCAAAAACTTCCGAAGCTTTACTTCTAGCTTGATCTGCGTAGCTTGACCCTCCTGCAGGACTAACAGCGACAACTTCAAAACCAGCTGATGGCATCTGTTCAAGTGCACCTGATATTGATTCAAATAACGCTGTAGAATAGTCAAAGCTAGAGTCATCGAATTTAATTACAAGGATTGCATTGTCGTAATTGATTGGAGCAACTTTCATTGTTTTAGGTGGACTCTGTACTTCCACTGAATCTTGGGTATCTCCACCACTGGTTTGTGTTGGTGGTGCACTTACTCTGCTACCAAATTTACCAACTTCAACGTCTCCAGCTAGCTGTTTCATATACTGTCTCTCATCGTTCAGTATCTGAATTTCTCTTGAAATTTTGTCTTCAAGCTCAGTCATAAGACGATCATATAAAACAGAAGTCCTTTGAACATCATCTTTTAAAACCTTTAACTGATTGTGATCTTCATCGATAGCCCCAGAAATGAAAAAACTTGAGTCAATCGCATTTTTTAGGTGACCAATTAACGCTGCATCTGCTGTTACTCTATTGTTAACAATTTGCAAATTGTTAACATTATTTTGAATATCCTCTAAGGCCCGTTGGGCATCATTCCATTGACCAACTAAAATTGGGTTTCCCGGTGTAGTGCCTATCTGAAGCCTTGATCTTATTGCACTCGAAAGACCTTGGTATACTGATGTTTGTTCATCAACAAGGTCCTTAAACCTCAAAAAGTCGTTGTTATGTGAAGAGATAGCATTTTGTATGCTTGTCAAATCAGCTCTAAATTGGTTAATTTTACCACCAACAAACGTTCCAGTGGGACCCGTATCATTGACTAGCTGAGGTGGAGTCATTGTAGGAGGTGGGGCATACTGAGATGGTGGAATTTCTTGAGCGTTTGCTTGTTGATTGATCTCTTCGACAGCTGAAGGAATTTCTTCAATAGCAGGCGGTGCTGCAACTTCCTCGTCGGAAAGTGATGGAAAGACATATTCTTGAACTCCTGTACAGGAATAACAAGAAAAAATAAGAGCTAATGTTAGGTAGTTGAAATATGTTTTAATCATGTTTTTTTTACGCGTAATAAATATTAATGTTAACAAAGTCGATTTTATAATTTATAGCCTATAAGTTAATTAAAATAAACAAAAAAAAATTTTAATAAAGTTTAGCAATAAAATTTTTATTATATTAGAAATATCTAAGTAAAAAAAAAACAAATAATTGTGCCCGTAGCTTAATTGGATAGAGCATCTGACTACGAATCAGAAGGTTGGGAGTTCGACTCTCTCCGGGCACGCCATGCAAAAAAGTAAAAAAAAAATAAAAACTTAACACTATAGGTTGACAATAACCATACTTTTATTACTATATATTGTGTCTGTAAATCTTAAGGTAGGAAATTATAAATGAACCAACAAAATGTAAATATTCTGAATTTAGTAGAAGAAAAAGTAGAAAATAAAACAACCGCAAAAGCAAAAAAAAATCTCGATATAGATCATTCAAGAGATAAATTTCTAACGGATTTTGGAAAAGCAACACTTAAAGATAGGTACGTTTTACCTAATGAAAAATTTCAAGATATGTTCATGAGGGTTGCTCGAAGTTACAGTGATGATGATTCCCATGCCCAAAGAATTTATGACTACATTTCAAAGCTATGGTTTATGCCAGCAACTCCAATATTATCTAATGGAGGAGCAAAAAGAGGTTTACCTATTTCATGTTTTTTGAATACAGTTCAGGATAGTCTTGACGGAATACTCTCAACTTGGGGAGAAAATGTATGGCTTGCGTCAAATGGAGGTGGAATAGGGACATATTGGGGTGATGTAAGATCAATCGGTGAAACTGTTAAAAAGTCTGGTCAGACGTCTGGAATTATTCCATTTGTGAGAGTTATGGATTCTTTAACTCTTGCAATTTCGCAAGGCTCCTTAAGAAGAGGCTCGGCAGCATGTTATCTTGACATTCACCACCCAGAAATTGAAGAGTTTTTGGAAATAAGAAAACCATCTGGTGACTTCAATAGGAAGAGTCTAAATCTTCATCATGGAATTAACATTACCGATGAATTTATGGAATGTGTAAAACACAATAAAGAATTTTGCTTGAAAAGTCCAAAAACTAAAGAAACCCTCAGAAAGGTTAATGCCAGAGAGCTCTGGCAAAAAATTCTAGAAACTAGAATGCAAACTGGAGAGCCATATTTAGTTTTCATGGATACAGTTAACAAAAACATGGCAAAGCACCAAAGAACACTAGGCATGAATGTTAAAACATCGAACTTATGTAGTGAAATAATGCTTCACACGGGGCTTGATCATCATGGAAAAGACAGAACCGCAGTTTGCTGTTTGTCTTCAGTTAATTTAGAAAAATGGGAAGAATGGTCAAAAGATACAAAATTTATTGAAGACATAATGCGATTCCTGGACAATGTACTAGATGACTTTATTAATAATGCACCTGAGTCAATGAAGAATGCAATTTACTCAGCAAAGATGGAGAGATCAGTTGGTCTTGGAGCAATGGGATTTCACAGTTTTCTTCAAAAAAAAGGTGTTCCATTTGAAAGCGCTGTAGCAAAAAGTTGGAATTCTAAATTTTTTAAACACTTAAAAAAAGAAGCAGACAAAGCATCGCTAATATTGGCAATAGAAAAAGGCGCTTGTCCTGACGCACAAGAGATGGGTGTTAAAGCAAGATTTAGTCATAAATTGGCAATAGCTCCAACTGCATCCATTAGTATAATTTGTGGAGGTACAAGTGCATGTGTAGAGCCTATACCTGCAAATATATATACTCACAAAACCTTGTCGGGATCATTTACTGTTAAGAATAAGTACCTGGAGGCTCTCCTGGATAGTAAAGGCCTTAATAATGAAAAAGTTTGGCAAAGTATTTTAGAAAATGATGGTTCGATAACTCATATCAAAGAGTTAAAAGAGAATGAAAAAGCTGTTTTTAAAACTGCTTTTGAAATCGATCAGAGATGGATTGTGGAGATGGCTGCAGATAGAACACCGTATATATGTCAGAGTCAATCAATTAATTTATATTTGTCAGCTGATATTGATAAATGGGATTTGATGATGCTTCATTGGAAAGCATGGGAATTAGGAATTAAAAGTTTATACTATTGCAGATCTAAATCAATTCAAAGAGCAAGTTATGCAGGAGTTGAAGCTGATAATACTAAACAATGGCCTCAAAAAAACATTGTTAACGAAAAAACAGACTATGAAGAATGCTTGTCATGTCAGTAAAACCAAAAATATTATAGGAGAAATAAATGGATGGAAATGATAAAAAAATTATAACTACAACACCAGGACTACTAACCTCTTCTCACTCATATAAACCATTCAGATACCCATGGGCATATGACTTTTGGAAGAGACAACAACAAGTACATTGGATGCCAGAAGAGGTTCCATTGGGTGAAGATTGCAAGGATTGGGTAATTAAGCTGAATGATAATGAAAGAAATCTTTTAACCCAAATTTTCAGATTTTTTACTCAATCTGATGTCGAGGTTAATGATAACTACATGGAAAGATATTCACAAGTCTTTAAACCAACAGAGATAAAAATGATGATGTCTGCATTTTCTAATATAGAAACTGTACATATAGCAGCCTACGCACTTTTATTAGAAACAATAGGTATGCCAGATACAGAATTTTCAGCATTTTTAAAGTATAAGGAAATGTCCGACAAACATGATTATATGCAACAATTTACTGTTGACTCTAACCACGAGATAGCTAAAACAGTTGCAATGTTTGGTGGTTTTACAGAGGGTTTACAGCTATTTGCTAGTTTTGCCATGCTCCTAAATTTTCCAAGACATAACAAAATGAGAGGTATGGGGCAAATTGTGACATGGTCGGTAAGAGATGAATCTCTTCATTGTGAAGGGATGGTGAAGCTTTTTCACGAGTTCGTCAAAGAAACAAAATGTATGACAACAAAACTTAAGAATGAGATTGTCGAGTGCTGTGAAAAAGTTGTTGAATTAGAGGATAATTTTATTGATTTAGCCTTTGAAATGGGTCCTGTAGAGGGAATGGAGCCATCAGATATTAAAAATTATATTAGATATATTGCAGATTGGAGATTGAAACAACTTAACCTTAACCCAATGTTTGGAATTAAAGAACACCCTCTACCTTGGCTGACAGAAATTTTAAATGGAGTTGAACATGCTAACTTTTTTGAAGCCAGAGCTACCGAATATTCAAAAGTCGCTACATCAGGGAATTGGGATGGCAAAGAGGGGGTTTGGGAAACATTTGACACTAAAGTCAAAAGTTTTGGGTAATAAAAACTTTTACTTTTCAACATAAATCGTTTGTGATGGAAATGCGAACGAGCATTTCCTTCGCTCAATAATCTTTTTTATTTCTATTGCAAGTCTATCTTTAGCTTCCAAAAACTTTGAATAGTCATTTGTTTTTGTAAAACATCTTACAATCAAATCGATAGAACTTGGTGAAAATTCATTTATTTTAACAATAACAGGTGTTGCCTCTGAAACTAAAAAATCAGATTTATTAGCAATAATTAGCTTTTGTATATCATCACAAATATTTTTTAATTGAGTTATGGTACTTTTATATTCTACGCCAATAATCCAGTTAATTCTTCTGTTTGAAATCTCTGTGATATTTGTCACCGCATTTTCAGCAAACTGATAGTTAGGTATGAAACACAATGATTTATCAAATTTTCTGATGGCCGTTGATCTAAAACCAATTTTTTCAACACTTCCTTCAACAATACCTTTAATCAAGATTACGTCTCCTTTTTTAAATCTTTTTTCGATTAATACTAAGATACCAGAGATCAAATTTTTAAATAAATCTTGAGCACCTAATGCTACAGCAACACCAAATAAACCAAGACCTGCTATGATTGGACCTACTCTAATACCCCATAATTCTAATACCGCAGAAAATCCAAGAATATAAACCAAAACTCTTACTGCACTTACAAACCAGTCTAATAAATCTTTAGTAAAAATTAATTTTAGGTTTTTAATCTTTTGAGTTAAGGGGTGAATACTTTTACTGAGTAACCAGAAAATTAAAATTGTAAATAAAGAAAGGTTTACGTTATTGAAAAAATAAGCAATTTTTCCCGTTGCATTCAATATATTCGTTGCGGAGGAGATTCCTAATAAAATAACAAGAAATCCAATTGGTTTTTCAAGAGAGTAAAGAAATGTTTCTTTCAGTTCATTGTCTGAAAAACTTAAAAGTAATGTTATTTTTTTTATGATAATTCTTTTGATGAGATTCTTGAATAAAATAAAAAAAAATAATACTAGAATTGAAACGCAAAGATTGGAAATAGAAATACCAAAGAAAGAGGCATTACTATTGATATCAAAACTGTTTAAAATTCTAAGAAAATCTTCCATTTACTATTAATTTTTGCAGTATTTTATATGAATCGCCATATTCAAAGCCTTGGTAAGATAATTTTTTTAATACTTTATCAAAAAGTTCTTGTTCTGGAATATTTAATTTTTTTAGTTTTTCTACAAGATTTGTTTTTTTTATATAATTGTTAATTAATATCTGATCCAATTCATTTTTTAAAAAAGTGGTCTTAAGGAATTTATTAATCACTTCTTCTTTGAAATATAATTCATTTAGTTTTGAGAATATTTTTTTTTTGGAATATCCTTTCTTTACAAATTTCTGAAATGTTATTTCTAATAACCTTTCTTCATCAAATGCACCAATTTTATCAAAATAATCTGATATATCATTTATTTGATTGAGAAGACTTTTGGATTCATCTTCATTAATTTTTTTTGCAAAATAATCTTTATTTATTTTTTTTTTTAATATTTCTTGAAACTTTTTTTTGGTAACTGTGTATCTTGATAAGTAATAATTTGAATAATTTTTTAAATAATCGTTTATCATAACCATATATTAAATTAAAACTAAATTATCAAAAAAATCTATGTATAAAATTAAAAGTTTCAAAGGGTTTAACTGGATTGGATTCTATACTCTATATAAAAAAGAGGTTAAAAGATTTTTCAATGTTTTCGCACAAACAATTTTAGCTCCTGCTGTAACAACCATTTTATTTTATGTAATATTTACATTGTCAATTGATAGAAACTTTCTGGTTAGTGGTAATTATTCATATTCTGAATTTTTGGCGCCTGGTCTAATATGTATGGCAATTATGCAAAATGCTTTTGCAAATACCTCTTCTTCGATTTTAATATCAAAAGTCCAGGGCAATATTGTAGATGTTTTAATGCCCCCAATATCTGAATTAGAGCTAACATTTTCTTATTCACTTGGAGGTGTTACTAGGGGTATATTAATTGGTTTAACAGTGTTCATACTAATAAACTTTTTTGTTCCTATAAAAGTAAATAACCTTGTAATTGTTTTATTTTTTGCATTTTCTTCATCTTTATTGTTGTCACTATTAGGAATATTATGCGGTGTTTGGGCTAAAAAGTTTGACCACATGGCCTCAATTACAAATTTTATTATCTTGCCACTGACATTTCTTTCAGGTACTTTTTATACTATTGATAGGTTGCCGGAGTTTTGGCATTTTCTAGCAAGCTGGAACCCTTTTTTTTATATGATTGATGGTTTTAGATTTGGTTTTCTAGGTCAAGGGGATAGTAATCTTTTTTTAGGTTTTATTATAATGTTTGTTGGCAATCTAATTCTATTAACATTGACAATTTATATTTTTAAGAAAGGTTACGGGCTAAGATCATAATGAGTATTCTTGGTGTATATAATCCATTAGATATCGAGGTTGATCATGGAGATGGTGTATATCTTTACTCAAAAGAAGGAACAAGATATTTAGATTTTACGAGTGGTATCGGAGTTACAAGTCTGGGACATAGTCATCCGTCTTTAGTTTCTGCGTTAAAAGATCAAGCCGATAAAATATGGCACTGCTCAAATTTATTTAAGATTGGGAATCAAAAGGTTGTAGCCGATAAAATTACAAAAAACTCTTTCGCAAAATCAGTTTTTTTTTGTAATTCTGGAACCGAAGCAGTAGAAGCGGGTATTAAAGTTATTAGAAAGTTCTTCAATGATAAGAATATAAAAAAAACAAAAGTAATTTGTGCTAAAAATGCATTCCATGGAAGAACTTACGCAGCCATTTCGGCTAGTGGCAAGTCAAAATTAACCGAGGGTTTTGAACCTATCCTGAAGGGTTTTAAACAAGTTCCTTTTAATGACAGTAAAACACTTTCTAAAAATATTGATGACGAAACCGCGGCAATAATGATTGAGACTGTTCAAGGAGAAGGGGGCATTACTCCTGCAAATAAAAACTACCTCAGAGAAATACAAAAAATAGCAAATGATAACGATATATTGTTATTTTTTGACGAAGTTCAGTGCGGAGTTGGAAGAACAGGAAAATTTCTTGCAACTGAATGGGTTAAAGAGTTAAGTCCAAACTTAGTCGCCATTGCAAAGGGTATAGGAGGAGGATTTCCAATAGGTGCTCTTTTACTTGATAAAAAAACTACAAATTCGATGCCCCAAGGATCACATGGTTCAACATTCGGAGGAAACCCTCTAGGTATGGCAGTTGCAAATGAGGTTTTAAATTTTGTGTTAAATGAAGATTTTCTTGATCACGTAAGAGAAATTGGATTTAAATTAAGAAAGTTATTGAAAGAAGAAATAGTATTGAAATTTCCAAAATTAGTTTCTGATGTTAGAGGAATAGGCCTTATGGTAGGTTTAGAAGCTAAAGAAAATAACGAAGTTTTGATTAAATCAATGATACAAGAAAAGCTATTAACTGTAAAAGCTGGTCAGAATGTAATCAGAATGTTGCCCCCATTAATATTAGAAATGAAACATGTTGAGGAGGCGATTAATAAAATAGATAAAGCTTTCTCAAAATTTTAAAAATCATGACTGAAATATTTAGAAACTTTTTAAACTTGAATGAATTAAAAACTGTAGAAATAAATACTATTCTAGACAAAAGTCATGAATTAAAAAAAAATTATAGAAAAAGTAAATTTTCTGAAAAAAAAATTCTAGCAATGATTTTCGAAAAACCATCTACAAGAACTAGGGTTTCATTTGAGGTTGGGATGAAACAGTTAGATGGAGATGTGGTAATTTTAGATCATGCAGATACACAGCTTGGAAGAGGTGAATCTCTTGAAGATACAATTAAGGTTTTATCACGATATGTTGATATAATTGTCTATAGAGGGTCAAATGAAAAAAAAATTTATGACCTTTGTAAATTATCAACTGTACCTATAATCAACGGTTTAACAGATGATAGTCATCCGTGCCAAATTATAGCTGATATTATGACATTACAAGAAAACTTTAAGTGTATTGAAAAATTGAATATTTGCTGGGTGGGTGATGGAAATAATGTTTGTAACTCTTGGATTCACTCATGTCTTCATTTCCAATATAATCTAAATATTACATGTCCTAGTGGAAGCTTTCCAAAAAAAGAGATTTTAAGAAAAATAAACAGTTCTAAAATTAATCTTTATGATGATCCAAAAGTAGCAGTAAAAGACGCAGATGTAATAATTACTGATACATGGGTATCAATGGGTATGGAAGATAATCCAGAGAGATTGAGAAAATTTAAAAACTTTCAAATTAATAATAAGCTTATATCAAAAACAAATAGAGAAACTTATTTTTTACATTGCCTTCCAGCTCACAGAGGTTGTGAGGTTACGGATGAGATTATTGATGGAAAAAATTCATTGGTCTGGAACGAAGCTGAAAATAGATTGTACGCTCATCAAGCTATATTACTTTGGTGCTTAAAAGAAATTTAGTAAAATTATCTTTTCCAAAGTTGTGGAGATAAAAGAATTAAAATTGGAAAAAGTTCTAGTCTTCCTACAAGCATTCCAAAACATAAAAAAATTTTTGTAAAATCGGATATTGAAGAATAGTTTCCACTGGGTCCTATGGTTTCGTTGAGTCCTGGCCCTACATTAGCAAGAGTCGCTGCTGCTCCTGAAAGTGAAGTCACTATTCCTTGACCATCAAATGCAAGAATTAAACTTAAGGTTCCAAAAATAAATACATATAAAAAGAAATAACCAGTTACTGAATTTAATACATCTTCACTTATTTCTCTATCATTATATGTGGGTATGAAAACTCCTCTAGGTTGAATTATTTTTTTTATCAAAGTTACTGCAGACTTAATCAAGATTTGAACTCTGAAGATTTTTAGTCCGCAACTAGAAGAACCTGAACAACCACCAATTAACATTAAGAAAAGAAATAATAATGTGGTAAAAGATCCCCAAACACTGAAGTCATAAGTGCTGAATCCACTTCCAGTTGATATTGAAACAACGGCAAAAGTAGAAATTCTTAATGATTGTAAGAAATCCACCTCGTAATATCTCTTTAACCAGAGTGCTACTACGAAAGTTACGGTTGTGACAATTATACAAAAAAATTGAACTTGAGAACTCAAGAAGAGATCTTTAACTTTCCCTCTTAAAAATTGAAATAACAAAATAAATGGTAGTGAAGACAAAATCATAAAAAAGATTGTTATCAGTTCTGTGGCTATTGAGTCAAAAAATCCTATTGACATATTTTTAGTAGAAAATCCGCCGGTAGCAATTATTGTCATGCCATGAGCTATACTATCAAAATAACTCATACCTGAAAAATAAAGGAGGAGTGAACAAATTATCGTCAGAAATAAATATACAAGCCCAATTCCGGTTGCTATTTTTGTGGTTCTTGGAAGCACTTTATCTTCTTTTGAACTAAATTCACTTTGAAATAACTGCATTCCTCCAATTTTTAAAATAGGAAATATAGCAATCGCAATAACAATAATCCCAATACCACCAAGCCACTGTAACATGGCTCTCCAAATGAGAATTGCTTCTGAGGTTGTGTCAAGACTTTGTATTACAGTTGCTCCAGTTGTAGTAAGACCTGACATTGATTCAAAAAAAGCATCTGGTAAGGATAGACCAGTTGTTCCTAGATAAAATGGTAGAGCACCAATAAAAGTTAAAATGATCCAAGATATCAAGGTTAATAAAAATGCTGAAAGTACTTCTACATCCTTATCTTTTCTCTTAAAAATAAAAGACACATTTAAACCAGTGAACAAACATACAATTGAGATTACAAAAAAAACAACCCAGTCTGTGCCGCTATAATAGTAATCGACTACTCCAGGTATAAATGAGTATATCGAAAAAAATACTAGTAAGTTGCCAACTATAAAAAAAGAAGACTTTAAATTTTCCATTGTTTAATTAAATTTATTTTCTTTATCTGGAATATCTAAGGAAAAAGGGGGTATTGAGACTTCAAATTCTTTTCCGTCAAAACTTTGCATTTGGTAACTTCCATGCATTAATCCTGAGCTAGTCTTTAGAGGTGTTCCACTAGTGTACTCAAATTCATCACCTGGTTCGATTGTTGGTTGTTCTCCAACCACACCTTTACCACGGACCTCTCTATGATTACCGTTTGAGTCAAAAATTTTCCAGTGTCGACTTATTAATTTAATTTGTTCCTCTTCGTTATTTCTTATTTTAACTTTGTATGCCCAAAGATAAGAATCTTCTTGAGGGTCTGAATGATCTTCTAAATAAAATGGTTCAACAAAAACAGATACTTTATATTTTTTTTTCATTTTTTAACTCATTGACTTTTTCAGAGATTTGTCTAAATCGTCTATTAAATCATTAATATTCTCCAAACCTACAGAAATTCTTATTAAATTTGAGTTTATACCTAATGATTTTTTTTCCATCTTACTTAGTCTGTTATGTGTTGTTGTTTCTGGATGAGTTATAAGTGATTTAGTATCTCCTAGATTATTTGAAATTTTTATTAAAGACAAATTATTTAGAAATGAAAATGATTTTTCCTTTTCTTTATTTCTTTTTGAAGCTATTTCAAATGAAATTATATTACCACCACCTATCATTTGTTTTTTAGCAAGTGTGAATTGAGATGACTCTTTGAATAAAGGATAGTATATTTTTTTGATGAAAGATGAATTTATTAAATAATTCAAAACTTTTTCTGCATTTTCAGTTTGCTTTTTAATCCTGAGTTCAAGTGTTTCTAAACCTTTAATCAAAACCCATGCATTAAATGGACTAATTGATGGACCTGTGTTTCTTATGAAAGGTTTTATTGTTGTTTCACAATATTTTTTTTTACCCAAAATAGCACCACCTAATACTCTTCCTTGTCCGTCAATATGTTTGGTTGCAGAATACATAACTACATCTGCACCTAAATTAAGAGGTTTTTGTAAAATTGGTGTTGCGAAGACGTTATCAACAACTACTAAGGAACCATTTTTTTTTGCAATTTTTGAAACTGCCTCTATGTCAATAATTTCTAAACATGGATTTGATGGGGTTTCAAAAAAAATCATTTTTGTTTTTTTTCTTAAGGCTTTTTCCCAACAATTTAAATCTTTACCGTCTATTAGCTCAACATCAATTCCAAATTTTGGAAGTATTTTTGTTAGAATATGATGACAACTTCCAAATAAAGCTCTGGCAGCCACGACTCTGTCCCCTTTCTGTAAATACGACATAAAAATAGTAAATACAGCCGACATTCCAGTTGAAGTTGCCCAACATGACTCTGCTCCTTCAATAGTTGCTAATCTTTCCTGCAAAATTTCCACTGTTGGATTACCAAACCTTGAATACATGAATCTTTTTGTTTCTTCTTTAAATGATTTTTCTGCTTCTTCGGCAGACGCATAGACGAAACCTGAAGTCAAAAAAAGCGGCTCACTGGTTTCCATAAATTTGGTTCTATTAATTCCTGCATGAATGAGATTGGTAGAATTTTTTTTTTTCATATAATTTTTCGATTAACATTTTCTATATTTAATTTATATTAAAAACATTATGAATTTTAAAATATTTTATAATATATTTTTCATTTTGTTAATTTCCTTCTCTTTAATTGTTGATGCACGAGAACTTTCTATTCAGCAATTAGAGGAGAGAAAAAAACTTGACCTGGAAAGAAAAAAGAGAATTGAGAAAAGAGGAAAAAAAGCCTTTCAAAAAGAAATTACAATTACAACGGATATAGTTTTTATCTCTAAAGAGAGAGAAGTTCCCCCTGTACTTTCAAATCTTGACCCTATACTCGAAGACGAAGGATTTTATGGTGTCAAGTTAGCTATTGAAGACAACCTTACAACTGGAAGATTTCTTGGACATGACTTCAATGTTGAATTTCATAGAATTTTGTTAGATGAAGATCTTAACAATGAATTTAAAAAATTAATGAAAAAAGGTAAAAGCTTTTTTATTGTAGACTTAAATAAAAATGAATTATTGTCATTAATGGAACTACCTGGAATTAGCAACGTTATAATTTTTAATGTAAGAGCAAAAGATGATTCTTTAAGAAATGAAAATTGTAGAAAAAATTTCTTTCATGTTCCGCCTAGTCATTCTATTTTATCTGATGCACTTACCCAATATTTAGTAAAAAAAAAATGGAAGAAATGGTTCTTAGTTACAGGGCCAAAAGAAAGTGATCGCTTATATGCATCTGCACTAAAGAATTCAGCAAAAAAATTTAATATTAAAATAAAAGAAGAAAAAACATGGGACTTTTCATCAGACTTAAGAAGAACGGCAGGAAAAGAAGTTCCAATTTTTACAAAAGTTTCAAATTATGACGTTCTAGTTGTTGCAGACGAAGCCGGGGAGTTTGGCGAATATCTTTCATACAGAACTTGGGATCCAAGGCCTATTGTTGGAACACAGGGTTTAAAACCAAATTCATGGCATCGAACTCATGAGCAATGGGGAGCGACACAAATGCAAAATAGATTCAGAAGAGAGAGTGGTAGGTGGATGACTGAAGTTGACTATCATGCTTGGATAGGAGTCAGAGCTATCGGAGAATCGATTACCAGGACTCAGACTAATGATGTTAAAGAGGTACAGAAATATTTATTAAGTGATAAATTTGGTTTAGGTGCTTATAAAGGCGTAAAAGTCTCTTTTAGGCCCTGGAATGGTCAGTTAAGACAACCAGTTTTATTAGCCGCGCCAAGGTCGATGGTGTCAGTTTCTCCACAAGAAGGATATATTCACCCTTCGAGCGAACTTGACACACTAGGAAAAGATAGACCGGAATCTGCTTGTAAATTTTAAAATTTTTTATACATTAAGAATTATGAAATTTTTTTTGATATTAACCTTCTTCTCATTTTTCAGTTTTAATAATGTTAAAGCTAACTTAGCTTACATTACTAACGAAAAAGATAATACAGTTAGCGTAATAGATATTAATAAGAAAAAAGTTGTTAAAACAGTTAAGGTTGGTCAAAGGCCTAGAGGGATTATAATGTCTAAAGATGGAAAACTTGTCCTTGTTGCTACATCGGACGACGATAGAGTTGAAGTTCGAGATGCAAAAACAATGAAGTTAAAATATCATCTCCCCTCCGGACCAGATCCTGAGCTATTCATTTTGTCACCTGAAGACGATGTTCTTTACATAGCTAATGAGGATGATGCTATGGTAACGGTAGTTGATATGAATGATAAAATGATTATTGACGATATCCCAGTTGGTGTGGAACCCGAAGGTATGGGACTAACTAACAATGGCAAAATATTAGTTAACACCTCAGAAACCACTAATATGGCACATTTCATAAATACTGATACGCTTGAAATTATTGAAAATGTGTTAGTAGATGCAAGGCCAAGAGTGGCAATGTTTACACCTGACGATAAAGAGGTTTGGGTATCTGCTGAAATTGGCGGGACAGTTAAAGTCATTAGTCCTGCTTCTAAGGAAGTTACTCATACAATAGGTTTTGAAATACCCGGAGTAAATGAAGAGAGCATTCAACCAGTTGGTGTAAGACATACTAATGACGGAAAATATACATTTATAGCTCTTGGTCCAGCTAATAGAATAGCAGTCGTTGACCAAAAAACAAAAGAAGTTATCAAATATTTACTTGTTGGCCAAAGAGTCTGGCAACTTGCATTTACACCTGATCAAAAAACTTTGTTGTGTACTAATGGAGTAAGTAATGACGTTTCTTTTATTAATGTCAATAAACTCAAAGTTGAAAAGTCAGTCAAAGTTGGAAGATTTCCTTGGGGAGTTGTTATAAGTCCGAACTAATAACACCCCAATTAATTACCCTGCACAATGACTGTCGCGTTAGAAATAAAAAATGTTTCCCATAAATTCGGAAATTTCACTGCACTTGATGATGTAAGCTTGAATATTAGTCCAGGTGACTTTACTGTATTATTAGGATTAAATGGTGCTGGGAAGACAACCCTTTATTCATTAATTACAAGGCTTTATAATAACAATACAGGATCAATAAAAATACATGGATTTGATGTAAGAGAACGATCTGTAAGTGCACTTAAAAATATTGGAGTTGTGTTTCAACAACCAACACTAGACTTAGACTTGAGTATTAAAGAGAATCTTGAATATCACTCATCACTTCACGGTATAAGTTCCTCTGAGGCAAAAAAAAGAATTGATAATGAAATTGGAAGAATCAAATTAGATGATAAAATCAAGAGTAAAGTAAGAGCGTTATCGGGAGGGCAAAGACGAAGAGTTGAAATTGCAAGATCACTTCTTCACAGACCTAAGTTGTTACTTTTGGATGAGCCAACGGTTGGTTTGGATATAGGCTCAAGGCAAATGATATTGAAGCATGTCAAAAACTTATGTAAGACAAGCAAAATGGCAGTTCTATGGGCAACTCATTTAATTGATGAAATTGATATGGGAGAGAAAGTAATAATTATTGATAAAGGAAAAGTTATTGAATCTGGAGATGTTGCTAGAATTATAAAAAAAACCAAAACAAAAAATATTCGTGATGCATTTAATAAATTAGTAGGAATTTAATTAACCATGGAACTTATAATATACGCTAGATGTTTTAAAGGGATTGTTCTAAGAGAAGCATTAAGATTTGTCCATCAAAAGGAACGTTTTTTCTCTGCACTAGTTAGGCCATTGGTTTGGTTGGGAATCTTTGCTGCAGGGTTTAGATCAGTACTTGGAGTTGCAATAATTCCGCCTTACGAAACTTATATCGCATATGAGGTATATATTGCCCCTGGTTTGATAGCTATGATCCAGTTATTCAATGGCATGCAAAGTTCACTATCAATGGTTTACGACAGAGAAATGGGCAGCATGAAAACAATGTTGGTTAGCCCAATTCCAAGGTGGTTTTTATTGATCTCAAAGTTACTTGCTGGGGTCTTTGTATCTATACTTCAAGTTTATGCTTTTTTATTAATAGCGTCCCTTTGGGATATTATTCCTCCGATTTCAGGATATTTTACTATTTTACCAGCTTTAATAGTTTCTGGTTTAATGCTCGGTTCTTTGGGAATGTTTTTATCATCAGCAATTAAACAACTAGAAAATTTTGCAGGAGTTATGAATTTTGTTATTTTTCCAATGTTTTTTGCTTCTTCTGCTTTGTATCCTTTATGGAAGATAGAGGAAACTAGTGAATGGTTGTATTATGTGTGTTTTTATAACCCATTTACTTATGCAGTAGAATCAATTAGATTTTCGCTTTATTCACAAATAAATATAGAGTATACAGTTGGTATTTTAATTTTTACGTTAATATTTTTATTTCTATCAATTTTGGGATACGATCCTGCGAGGGGCAACTTGCAGAAAAAAGGAGGAAAATAAACATGAGAATTTTTTTTTCAATACTATGCACAATTTTTTTAACAGCTACTGAAAGTTTTGCTAAAGGAGATTTATCTATAAGAGCGAAGAAGCTTGAGTTGAAGCTTGGCTCTGATAAAAGTGATTATGATATGTCACAAAAAGTTTTTAATATGGAAACAGGTAAAGCTTATAGATTGGAAATTTCAAGTATGGGATTCAAAGAATATGAATTGGAGGCCGAAGAGTTTTTCAGAAATATATGGATACGTTCCATCGAGATCGAAGGTGTCGAGTTAGATGCCCCAGTTATAAATGAAATAGAGTTTGAAAGAGAGGGAGAAATTGAAATAAAATTTGTTCCAATCAGACCAGGTGAATATGATTTTGAAATTGAAAGATTGCAAAGTAAAGGAATGGTTGGAAAGTTTATTGTTGAATGATAGTATTAGGAGTTATTATGAATCGTATGAAATTTTTATGTTATTTTATTTGTTTTAGTCTTATCACTTTTTTTGTAAAAGATTTGTTGGCTGCCCCACCCAAAGAACCGCCAAAAAAATGGCCTTGTGATCAAGTTTATAACCCAAAGTTAAACTTAAGTTCCATATGGCAAGGTCCCTCAATTGAAGAGCCAATTAAAAACTGGTGGAAGCATGATGATGTTATTGAATATGTAAATCGTCTTGCGGAGCCAACACTTGATGAAGAAGAAGGTATTGTTTTGATCGAAGAATATGCAAAAAAATATACCTATTTGGGAATTTTGAAAAAACCTGTACAAAAAGAAAAGCTTGTTTTTTTATTTGCCGGTTTGTACCAAAAGGCTAGAGATAAAAGAAATAGACAATATGAGGGAATTTTAAAATTTGTTGAAAGACAGGAAAGCTTAAGAAGTGCAATAGGACAGTCGTCTAAATTATTACGCAAATATAGAAAAGAAAAATTAGATCAAAAAGACAAAAGAATTTTAAGTGCTAATTCGCAATTAGAGTGGAATACAAGGGTGTTTGACCAAAGAACTAGATTAACTGAGTATGTATGCGAGGAACCAGTTTTTAATACACAAAGATTAGGGTATCAAGCAAGAAAGATAATGTCATACTTACAATAACTTTTAGTAATAATATGTATTTATTTAATGAATCCTAAATGAATAAAAAAATCAGGATACTTTAATAAACTATCTATATAAATATAATAGCTCATATGGAGCTATATTAATCTAAACCATAAAAAGGAGTAAATTATGGCTTGGACAAAACCAACGATTTCTGAGATCTCTGTAGGTCTAGAAATCAATTCATACGCTTGCGCTGAGANCTGTAATCTTAGCNANAGCAACTGGCCCCTTAAGTCTAATTTGATTTAAGGGGCACTTTTGAAGTAAGGGGATGTTAAAAATTTTAGTTTTAGGTTCAGCAGCTGGTGGCGGNTCACCGCAATGGAATTGCAATAGCAATGTAAGTAAAGCTGTTAGGAAAGGAGGAATGGGAGTTTCTCCCAGGACGCAGTCGTCTATTGCTGTTACAGCAGATGGTGATCAATGGTTCTTATTTAATGCCTCTCCAGATCTTGGGTCACAAATTTTAAACAATAAACAAATGCATCCAAAGAAAAATCTACGACACAGTCCCATTAGTGGAGTAGTACTAACAAATGGTGACGTTGACCACGTTGCGGGGCTATTAACATTAAGAGAAAGACAAAATTTAGCGGTTTATGCACATAAACGAGTTCATTCTGTTTTAAAAGAAAATACAATTTTTAATGTCTTAAACCCTGATTATGTAGATAGAAGAGAAATGAAAATGAATCAGAAATTTGAACTTAAAAATAAAGAAGGTAAAGGAGTTGGTATTGAAGTTGAGGCTTTCGAAGTTCCCGGAAAGATTGCACTTTGGCTTGAGGATGAGTCAAAAGGAAAAGATTTTGGAACTGAAGATGGAGACACGATTGGATTAAAAATATCCTCTAAGAATAATAAAGAGTCATTTTATTACATACCAGCTTGTGCGAGTATGACGAATGAACTATCCGATAAAGTAAAAGGTTCAGAAATAGTTTTATTTGATGGAACCCTTTGGACAAATGATGAGATGGCTTCAAGTAATGTAGGACAAAAGACGGGCCAAAGAATGGGACATATGAACAATTCTGGTGAAGACGGTTCAATCCATGCATTTAAAAATTTAGATGTAAAAAGGAAAATATTTATACATATTAATACTACTAATCCAATACTTTTACCAGATTCTGATGAAAGAAAAATTGTTGAACAAAGTGGATGGGAAGTTAGTTACGATGGAATGGAGATAAATTTATGAAAAACTTAGCAGAAAAACAATTAGATTCTGGAATGCTTATGACTAAAATACAATTTGAAGAGAGATTAAGGGATATAGGTGCTGAAAGATATCACGACAACTGTAGGTTCCATCATCTTTTACATTCAGGTAAATTGAATAAGGGTCAAGTTCANGCTTGGGCAATAAANCGATATTACTATCANATAAACATNTCAATAAAAGACTCAGCNTTGATGTCTAGAATAAAAGACCCNTCNCTNAGAAGAGTATGGATTAAAAGAATACTCGACCATGACGGGAGAAAAGGTGATGAGGGAGGAATAGAAAGATGGTATAAATTAACGGANGGTTTANGTTTAGACAGGGATTATGTCAAATCTACGAATGGT
Source organism: Pelagibacteraceae bacterium TMED65 (assembly GCA_002167215.1). Next base: position 1,968 of record NHDS01000020.1, on the reverse strand, counting down.
GTACTGCCGGCCACAAAATTTGCTGTTGACGCCTATGTTACATTTGTAAGAGAAAAGTCTTTATTAGANGGAGTAACATCATCTTTAACCGAACTATTTGCTCCAAAAATACACAAAGAAAGAATTGTTGGAATGCTAGAAAACTATGATTTTATAAATGATATTACAATGGCTTATTTTAAGAAAAGAGTTGATCAAGCTACTGANGATGCCGACTTTGTTCTAAATTACGCAATTAANAATGCAAAAACCAGAGAGGAGCAAGATGCAGTATGTAATGCATTAAAATTCAAAACAGATGTTTTGTGGGTTATGCAAGATGCATTATATCATTCTTATATTAATGGTCATATACCTCCTGGAGCNTTCANACCAGAGGATTTTGATGACAGATATATTGAAGATAAATGAAGACGTTAAACCCAAATTTCCTAAACATGTCAAATTTAGGCACAATAAAGCAAGAGATGAGTGGGTTATACTTGCACCTGAGAGACTGGTTAAGCTCGACCCTATTGCAGTGGAAATTTTACAACTGGTTGATGGAGAAAGAAAAGTGAAAGATATAGCTAANCAANTAAGTAAAAAATTTAATGCACCAGAAGANACTATTCTNTTAGATGTTACNGAAATGCTCCAGGATTTATCGGATAAAGGATTTATAGAAGAAAATGGATGACATCAAACAATCAAATTTGAAGACAGCCTCNCAACACGGCATCCAAGCNCCACTCGCCCTTTTGGCAGAGTTGTCACACAGATGCCCATTACAATGTCCCTATTGTTCAAACCCAGTGCAACTTGAAAAAAAAACAGGTGAATTAACAACANANGAATGGAAATCAGTAATCGANCAAGCTGTTGAANTGGGGATGCANCAAATACATTTATCNGGAGGCGAACCAACTGTTAGACATGANTTAGANGATATTGTAGAGCATTGTAACAAAAAAGGACTTTACACTAATCTTATTACNTCTGGAGTTCTTCTNAATCNAGATAGGNTTAAGAAGTTAGAAAAATTAGGTTTGGAGCACGTTCAACTTTCATTTCAAGATACTGACAATGAAAATGCAGATAGAATTGGNGGNTTTAAAGGTGGNCANGCAAAAAAATTNGAGGTAGCAAAATGGGTTAGNGATGTAGAATTGCCTCTAACATGTAATTGTGTAGTTCATAGACAAAATATTGATAACTTAGAAAACTTCATTCAGATGGCATTAGATTTAGATGCCGAAAGAGTTGAAATAGCTCAGGTTCAATATTACGGTTGGGCGCTAAAAAATAGAGCAGCATTTATTCCTACGCCAGAACAATTAGATCATGCAACAGAGATTGTTGAAAAGGCAAGATTAGATTTGAAGGGCAAACTTGTTATTGACTATGTAATACCTGACTATTACGCAAAACATCCTAAAAATTGTATGGGAGGATGGGGCAGAAGATTCTTAAACATGAATCCAAAAGGAGAAGTTTTGCCTTGTCATGCTGCAGAAACCATTCCACACCTGAAATTTGATAATGTTAGAGAAAAAAGTCTTAAGTGGATATGGGAAAATTCTGAAGCGTTTAATTTATACAGAGGTACCGATTGGATGCCCGAACCATGCAAGTCATGTGACAGAAAAGAGATAGATTGGGGAGGATGTAGGTGTCAAGCAATGGCATTAACAGGTGATGCAAAAAATACAGATCCAGCGTGTTCAATATCACCATTGCATAGTGAAATATTTTCAATGGCAGCTGATGAAGCAAGAAGAGCACCACCAGAATTCATTTATAGAAGATATGGTGTGAGATTTAATTCACCTATCTAATTATAATCCAGAATTGCTTAATGATAGCGGTTATCATTGTGATTGACAAACAAGAATTAAGTTATTAAGTATATTGTATTAGGAATATTTAAAAAAAGGATATGAAATGAAAAATATTTTTTTAACTTTGTTTTTTGCGCTTTTTTCCGTC
>NHDS01000019.1 GCA_002167215.1 Pelagibacteraceae bacterium TMED65 | reverse complement strand
AAGGTTAGACGCTAATCTATAAAAGGGTAGCTCAGGGGTAGAGCAGCGGACTGAAAATCCGCGTGTCGGTAGTTCAAATCTACCCCCGGGCACCACTAGTGTCGAAAATAGCTGACCCTCATCATACACGCATATAAAAGTGGACTTTATTTTGCGTGTTGAACAAAAATTTAAATAAGTGTTTTGACGAATTGGTGCTCAACTTAGTTAAATTTGATTTGACTAAAAAAAATAAAAACAAAAGCTTAAGGCTGTAACACTTTTAAATACATTTTACACTACATTAAAGTCCACACTCTATCTTGAGGGGGTGGACTATGAACTGCTTCAGGCTTTCACTCCCATACAAAAATTGGTTAATAAAAAGTATCTAGAACTAGGTGGTATTTCGTAACTCAATCTAAGAATTGGGTTTATTGGAGCTGCTAATGAATTAGTTTAACATCTTTATTTTCGACCATAGTTTTAGTTTCTCTTCCCATAAGTTCAAATAATATTGTTACTCTTTTCTCTGGGCTTACATTTTCTATTGTCCCAATTAAATTAGTCAGGGGACCCTGTGTTACTTCAACTCTTATTCCAGGCTTCAGGTCAGGCTCACTTATTAGTTTTTCATCCATATCACATCTTTTAATTAAAGATGTGATAAACTCATTTGGAATTTTTTGAGGAATATTATTAACAACAATCAATCTAGTTATCCCCGTCGTATATTTAATGTTTGCCCATTCTTGACCTTGTCTGTCAAAAGAGACAAAAATGTATCCTGTAAATAGAGGTTTTAATTCAGTAATGTATCTATTGGCTTTAATTTTCGTAGATTCAAAAAGAGGAAGGAAAGTCTTTAATCCTTGTCTTTCGAGGTTGTGCTTTGCAATCTTATGAAAATTAGGCTTATGCTGAGCAACAAACCAGTCGCGGTAAAGTAACCTGTTAATTTCGCTGTCCTTAGCCACTGATTAATTGTATAACTTAATTTTCTATTCAGCAAGAAAATACAACAGATTACTGATTGAGTCATTTTTTTTGTTTTTAAAAACGGGTTTATCCTACGGGAAATACATAAATAGGCGTAACTCTAAACGGTTATTTTTATATTGCCTAATTAGTATGAATAAACTAATGTTCATAATTGAACGCTTCTATGAGAGTAGACATTTCATTTCTTAACAGATTTAGGTGCAAATTTTTGGCGCTGTGCGGTAGCTTTTGTTTGTGAATATTGGCCAGCAGAAGACATAATCATCAAGAAGATGCACTTTTACGCACTTTAAGATTGCTTAGTACTGATCCTATGATTTCTACGAGGAAAATTGCGAAATCAATTGGTGTATCAAATGGGTCCGCATATTATGTTCTGAGTGCGCTTATAAACAAAGGTTTTGTCAAACTTGAAAATTTTAAAAATAACCCAAAAAAAACTCAATATGTATACCTTCTCACGCCGGCAGGTATACGTGAAAAATCCACGTTAACATACAGATTTATAAAAAGGAAAAAGAAGGAATTTGAAGATTTGCGAAAAGAAATAGGAGATCTTGAAAAAGAAGCGGGTATAGATGAACTCAGTATCTCGTTAAATAAAGATGAAAAATACGATGGTAAGAGTAACTAGCAACGTACTCTCTTGTTTTAAGTCCTATGATGTCCGAGGAGAAATCGGTCTCAACATTGATGAAAATATCGTTTACAGGATAGCTAGAGCCTTAGCCCAACACCTATGTGCAAAAAATATTGTTATTGGATATGATGCGAGAGAAACTTCTCCGAGTTTTGCAGAGGCAGCAGCTAGAGGCGCAATGGAAGCTGGTAGTAATGTTCATAAGATCGGCCTTTGTGGAACTGAGGAAATGTATTGGGCTGTTACGCAATTCGATTTTTGTGCTGGAATTGTAATTACTGCCTCACACAATCCTATAAACTTCAATGGTTTAAAGATAGTAAAGGCAAAATCTTCCCCACTTGATACAAAGAAAGATTTTAACGTTGTAAGAAAATTAGCGGAGTCTCAAAAATGGTTTCCTGTTAATAAAGTTGGAATGCTAAAAGATATTAGTAATGAGGCAAGGAAGAAATATGTAAAAAAAATTATTAGTTTTGTTGATTTATCAAAATTAAAAAAATTAAAAATAGTTGTTAACAGTGGAAATGGTGCAGCAGGCCCAACATTTGATTGTATTGCGAGTGAATTAGATAAAGCAAAATCGCCATTAGAGTTTATTAGAATAGATCATGAACCAGACTGTACATTTCCACACGGAATACCAAATCCTATCTTGCCGGAAAATCAGGTTCGAACTTCTGAAAAAGTAAGGAGTCATAAAGCTGACATGGGTATAGCATTTGATGGAGACTTTGACCGATGTTTCTTTTTCGATGATAAAGGATCATTTATATCTGGCGAATACATAGTAGGTATGCTAGCCGATATTTTTTTAGACAAAAATCCTGGAGCTAAAATCGTTCACGATACTCGCGTTATATGGAATATTCTGGACATCATAGAGAAAAAAAAAGGACTGCCTTACAAGTCTAAAACTGGCCACTCATTTTTAAAAAAAACTATGAGAGATAACGAAGCCATCTATGGTGGAGAACTTTCAGCTCATCACTATTTTCAAGATTTTGCATATTGTGACAGCGGAATGGTACCTTGGCTTTTAATTGCAGAATATGTTTCACAAAATGAACTATCTTTAAGTGAAATTATTATTAAAAGGTCAAAAAAATATCCTAGCAGCGGAGAAAAAAATTTCGTGCTTAGAGACGTTTCGAAAGCATATGACAAGGTTTTAGAGCAATTCAAGGATTGCAAAAAAAAAGATTTAATTGACGGTTTAAGTTGTTCCTTTAAGGACTGGAGATTCAATCTGAGAAAATCAAACACAGAACCTGTATTAAGGTTAAATGTCGAAGCAAAAGAAAATAAAGAGCGAGTGTTTGAAAAGATCAAATTAATATCAGAGGTTTTACTGTCTATCTAGTACCTGTTAATATTAGGAATAAATTTTAAAAAAGAGCTAATTTATATTGAATAAAAAATCAATCATTAAAAAAGCAGTATTTCCAGTTGCTGGAGTAGGGTCACGCTTTTTACCAGCTACAAAAGCTATGCCTAAAGAACTAATGCCAATTATAGATAAACCGCTCATTCAGTATGCTGCAGAAGAAGCGGTTTCAGCAGGAATTGAAACATTAATTTTTATCACAGGAAGAAATAAAAGAGCTATTGAAGATCACTTTGATAACAACAGGGAACTTGAAATTTTTTTAAGAGATAGAGGAAAAATATATGAGGCAGACATGGTTCGGAGTATATTGCCCCCTGGAATAGAGTGCATTTTTGTAAGGCAAGCAGAGCAGCTTGGTTTAGGACATGCTGTATTATGTTCACAGCGCGCAGTTGGAGATGAGCCTTTTGCCGTTTTATTAGCTGATGATTTCATTGTTTCTGATAATAAAAACCCTGTTGTCGAGCTAGTTGACGCATTTTATAGATCAGGTAGGTTACAATTATCCGCAATAAAAGTTGATGGTCCGGATATATCTAAATACGGAGTTTTGGTTCCAGGTAAAGAAAATAGGTCAGTTAAAGGATTAGTTGAAAAACCGTCTTTTGAAGATGCTCCTTCCAACCTAGCTAGCATAGGGAGATATATTTTGACACCAGATATCTTTGGGATCCTTAAAGACCAAGTTCCAGGCGCTAATGGCGAGATACAGCTTGCCGATGCAATTGATAAACAAGCGAAGCTTGGTAATGTGGAAGCAACAATAATTGATCAACTTCATTTTGACTGTGGTTCAGTTGCGGGTTATCTAGATGCAATTTTTCATTGTGCAAGTGAGTTAGGTAGGTGTTGAAGTAGTGCGTAATATATATCCTGTCATTTTAGCTGGAGGGACTGGAGATCGTTTGTGGCCGCTTTCAAGAAAATCATATCCAAAGCAGTTTTCACGCTTAGTTTCAAAAAAAAGCTTATTTCAGGATTGCGTCAGGCGTCTATGTCAATCCAAAAAAATACATTTTAATGCGCATACAATATTAACCGCTTTTGACTACAGATTTATTATATTGGAGCAATTACTTGAATTGGGTGTGGAGGCTGGCGATATTTTGCTTGAGCCTAGCTCAAAAAATACAGCGCCATCTGTATTAGCTGCTTCTCTTCTTTTGTATGAAAAAGATGTTGAAGCAACTCTTCTTGTCGCGCCCTCCGATCACTTGATTTCTGATAGTAATATTTTTCATGCGGCTCTTGAAGATGGTGTCACGAAAGTAGATCAAGGGAATATAGTTTTATTTGGCATAGAGCCTTTATCTGCTGAAACAGGTTACGGTTATCTGAAAGTTAGAGATAATGAGTCGGCTCCGGCTCTAGATCTTGTCGAGTTCGTAGAAAAACCCGATAAAGGTTTAGCAGAGCATATGATTTCATCAGGGGAGTTTCTATGGAACTCAGGGATATTATTATTCAAAGCTGAGGATATGATAAACGCATTTCGACTAAAGAGGCATGGATTAATTAAACATGTTAAAGACTCAATTAAAACTGGTTTTTCGGATTTAGAGTTTTTTCAGCTTGGAGAGGCGTATTGGAATAGATGTGAGAGTATTTCAATAGACTACGCCATTCTAGAGAATATAAATAATTTGGTTGCCATTCCTCTTAATGCTGGTTGGGCTGATTTGGGAAGCTGGGACGCTGTTTCAAAAACCCTTGATTCAGATAAAAAAGGTAATGTGGTTTCTGGAAATGCAATGCAGTTTAAATGTACAAATACAATGCTGAGATCAGAAAGTGAGGCTATTCAGTTGGTAGGAATAGGTCTGGAAAACATTGTTGCAATTTCAATGTCAGATGCGGTTTTAGTATCTCAGAAAAATGAATTACGGTTAATGAAGGATGTTGTATCTGCTTTGAGAAAACAAGAGATTCCACAAGCAGAAATTTTCCCAAAGGACTATAGACCATGGGGTTGGTTTGAGACACTTATAAAGAAGGAGCGTTTTCATGTTAAGCGAATTAAAGTGAAGCCAGGCGCTGCATTAAGCTTACAAAGCCATAAATTTCGCTCAGAGCATTGGGTTGTCGTAGAGGGAGTAGCCAAGGTAACAGTTTCAGGGCGAGTTTTTGAGATCTCAGAGGGCGAGTCGGCTTACATTCCCGCTGGCCATAAACACAGGTTAGAAAATTGTACAGACAAATCAATGATAATCATTGAGGTTCAAAATGGATCATATTTGGGTGAAGACGATATAACTAGGTATGAGGATCTTTATTCTAGAGTAAAGCAAGATCAGTAGATTTTATTCAAAAATTTTAATTTTCAATTTAGAAAGAGATAAACTTTATGAGCAGTATTGATAAAATTCATGAGTTATTCACAGAGTCTATAAGGGTTAAGCAGCAATGCTTAGCACATGACCTCGGGTGCCTTGTAAAAATGGGTACTAAAATTGTGAAAAGTATAGAGACTGGCGGAAAATTAATGATTTGTGGTAACGGAGGGTCTGCCTCAGATGCTCAGCACTTGGCGGCAGAGATGCTGGTTCGGCTTAAGCCCCAAAATAATAGAAATAGTATACCAGTTATTTCTTTAGCATTAGATACATCTACGTTAACTGCGTGTGGGAATGACTTTGGTTTCGAATTTTTGTTTGAGCGTAGTTTAAAGGCTCTGGGAAAACCAGAAGATATACTTTTAGTTATTTCTACTTCAGGAAATCCAAAAAATATTAATAATGCGGCTAAGGCCGCAAATGAAATGGGAATACCAGTTTTTGGCTTCTTAGGCTCTGATGGAGGTAAGGTTTTGGATTGGTGTGATGAATATTTTATGGTTCCAAGTAGTACTACTGGTAGAATACAAGAAGCGCATATTACTGCTGGGCATGCGCTAATGGAAATGATTGAGGAGAAGCTTCTTGAAAATCAATTTGTAAATTTGTGGAAAAGTAAATGAATAACGAAGTTTTTTTTTCTATTGACGATGTTGATCTTTTCATATTTGACTTTGACGGCGTATTAACCAATAACCGCGTTATTATTGACGAAAATGGAATGGAATATGTCACATGCAATCGATCCGATGGCTTAGGATTTCAAGCTTTGCATATGTTGGCTAAGAAAGCTTATATTATGTCGACTGAGAAAAATAAAGTGGTGTCAGTAAGAGCAAAAAAACTTAAGGTTCCGGCTTTGATAGGTTTAGAAGACAAGGCCTCTGCTTTAAAAAAAATCGCAGCTGAAATGCAAATTGACTTAAAGAGAGTAATGTATGTAGGTAATGATGTTAACGATTATATTGCAATGAAGTTGTGTGGGTTTAGTGCGTGTCCTGCAGACAGTCACAAGGTAGTTATAAAAACTGCTGATGTTGTGCTGAAGACTGAAGGTGGCAGTGGAGTTGTAAGAGATTTGCTAGAAAATATTTTTAAATTGAATTTGTTAAAAATTTTATACTTAAGGGAGAGTTGAAATGTCAATATTCATAATTGCTGAAATTGGTATAAACCACAATGGAGATATGGAAATTTGCAAGGCGTTAATAGATCACGCCAAGGACGCAGGTTGTGATGCTGTAAAATTTCAAAAAAGAGATATAGATCTGGTTTATACCAAAGAAGTTTTAAGTTCTTTAAGAGATAGCCCATGGGGTAAAACCCAAAGAGATCAAAAATTAGGACTAGAGTTTGGACTTGAAGAGTACACAGAGATTGACAGGTATTGTAAGCATAAAGAGATTTCATGGTTTGCGTCGGCATGGGACTTGAATAGTCAGAAGTTCTTAAACCAATTTAGTTGTGGATTTAATAAAATTGCTTCAGCGATGATTATTTATGAAGATTTATTGAAGGCAGTTGCTTCAGAAAAAAAACATACGTTTATATCGACAGGAATGAGTGATTTTAATCAAATACAGACTGCTATAGATATTTTCAAAACAGCCCAGTGCTCTTTTGAATTGATGCATACTGTTTCTACCTACCCCATGAATGAAGAAGATGCTAATCTGAATGTCATAAAAACACTAAGAGAAAAGTTCAATTGTAATGTTGGGTATAGTGGTCATGAAGTAGGGTTGGCAATTTCATATGCGGCATCAGCCTTGGGCATAACTTCTTTGGAAAGACACATAACATTAGACCGATCAATGTATGGATCGGATCAGGCTGCGTCTATTGAGCCTGCTGGGTTACGTCAATTGGTTGGTGCAGTTAGAAAAATTGAATTAGCTATGGGTGATGGTAAGAAAAGAATATTAGAGGCTGAAGTTCCTATAGCAGAAAAGTTAAGAGCTCACTTGAATTGAGTTAATTCATTCTCTAAAACTTCTCAACCACGTGGGTAACAAAAATAAAATAGGGGTCATGCAAGGTAGGCTGCTACCTAAGTTTAAAGGAAAATACCAAGCACACCCTTTGGGATATTGGGAAAATGAATTTCAAATTGCCGCTGATCTTAAATTAGACTGTATAGAATTCATTCTAGATTTTGATGATTTTGAGAAAAACCCATTAATGTCTTCGGTCGGAATTGAAAAAATTCAGCAGATCACTAAATTGACCGGTGTCAAAGTCAGCACTATATGCGCTGACTATTTTATGGACGCTCCATTGCATTCTAAAAATAAAAAGATTAGTGAAAATAGTTTGGGTATTTTAAAACTATTATTAAATAATGCTAAGATTTTGGGGGTTTCGGATGTTATAATTCCATGCGTAGACCAATCATCTTTAAAACAAACAGACAATTTAAAATGTTTTGTCGATAAAATATTGCCTGTAATTCCTGTCGCTGAACGACTCGGTGTGAATATTTGTCTTGAAACCGATCTCCCACCAGACAAGTTTTATAATTTGATTGAAAAACTAAGCTCGAATACCATTACCGTAAACTATGATATCGGAAACAGTGCATCGTTAGGTTTTGATATTAAGGAAGAATTGCAAGCTTATGGCGACAGGATTTCTGATGTTCATATTAAGGATCGTGAGTTGCACGGTGCCCCAGTTTTTCTTGGTAAAGGCAACGCGAACTTCCCGCTCGTTTTTCAACTTCTTAAAGAAATCAATTACAAAGGCCCCTACGTCATGCAAGCTTTTAGGGATGATGAAGGCTTAATGGTCTTTCAAAAACAGTTTAATTGGATTAAGAAATACCTTTATTAGGAAATTTTCAGGCGCCATGCAAGCAATCATTTTAGCAAGAGGGGGATCAAAAAGTATTCCAAAAAAGAATATCGTAAATTTTTGTGGCAAGCCACTGATTGGTTGGACAATAGAACAGTGTACAAAATCCGAACTTATCGAAAATGTGTGGGTTAGCTCAGATAGTAAGGAAATTATTGAAATTGCAGAAGAATATGGAGCCAAAATTATTAGACGACCTCATGCACTGTCGGGCGACGAGTCAACATCTGAGTCAGGATGGCTGCATGCTATGAAAACTCTTAATGAAAGACAGGTAAAATATGATGCACTTTTTTGTCCTCAGGTTACCTCGCCTTTAAGAAAAGAATCTGACATAGATGAAGCTATTGCAAAGTTTAAAACAGATAAGCTTGACTCTCTTTTTTCTGCCTCAAAGGTAGATGATTTATATTTTTGGTATAAAAACGAGAGTGGAAAGTTGGAAAGTGTGAATTACGATTATAGAAATAGAAAAAGAAGACAAGACCATGAACCACAAATAATCGAAAATGGGTCTTTTTATATTTTTAAACCAGAGATTTTAGAGCAACAATTAAACCGATTGGGAGGAAGGATTGGTTACTCAGAGATGGAGCCATGGCAAATTTTTGAAATCGATAACTCCATCGATCTTAGGGTATGTTGCGCTTTAATGAATGAATTTGTTTTGAGAGGTAAATAAATGATAAAGTTAAATGTTGGCGCCGGCCCGCTTTGGGAAAAAGAAGGGTGGTATACGCTAGACCACAAGACTAAAGATGGTGATAAAATGTCTATTGAGGGAGATGCATCAAATATACCCCTTGACAATGGAACTTGCTCAACCATTTTCACAAGCCATATGTTTGAACATATTCCGCACGTAAAGCTCGAGGATATCTTGCTAGAATTTAATCGCGTGCTTTCAATGAAAGGTATACTACGCATTTTAACCCCCAATTTAGGGAGAATTGCAGAGGCCTATGTAAAAAAAGATTATGATTTTTTTAATAGAGCAAAACTAGAAGATGAAAACTTGCGAACTGATTTAGGCTTAGGTGGTATGTTTATGAATTTTATTGTTTCTCCGGGTCAAGACACAGCTCTCTATGATCGAGGATTAAACGGCTTTATTGCAGGATATGCTCATCTGTATTCGTATGATTTTGAGATGCTGAAGATTCTTTTAGAAAGAACTGGGTTTTCGTCGGTAAGAGAGAAAAGTTTTTGTGAATCTGATTTGAATGATTACGAGGAGCCACTACATGTAGTCGGAATGCCTCCAACTTGGCAAAACTTTAACAAAAATTTTTATAAGGAAAATGGATTAACTCATTACTATGATCCTGTTGAAGGTAAATACAATATAGATTTCAAAGTGACTGGATTCGACAGAGACCCAGAAACTTCTCTTATAATAGAAGCAAAGAAGAATGAATCTGTTAATAAGGACTCTTATGCTAGTCTCAACGATAGTAGTTTAAATTATAATAAATATGCGTGGTCATTGTTGAAAGACTCGAACTTTTTAGAAAAACATAATAAAATGATGAGCTCACTTGAAAAGAAAAAAAATGATGAATAAAATTAGTCAAATGAAACGTGTTGTGTATATGAATGGCCAATATGTTTCTGAAAAAGACGCAAAAATATCAATATTTGACTCTGCGCTAATGTTTGGAGATATGGTTTTTGAAATGACTAGGTCTTTCAACAAAAAACAATTTAAGCTAAGAGAACATTTAGAGCGCTTATATATGGGTATTAAAATTTTGCGAATTCCAATAAGCGTTGAAATAAGTGAATTGGAACAGATTTGCTATGATGTTGTTGAACAAAATGAGCCAGCTTTTGAGGCCCACGATGAACATCGGTTAATGATAAACGTTAGTAGAGGACCTCTAGGCATATATTCTTCGGTATTTGATGGCAAGATTGAACCAACTTTAGTAGTAGCGGATTTCCCTCTTAAATGGACAGTAGCATCTCTTGCGCCTCTTTTTAGATCAGGTATTAATGCAGTGATACCTTCTCAAAGGGCTATCCCTGGAAATCTCCTCGACCCAAAGATAAAAAATAGAAGTAGAATATTTTATCAAATGGCAAATATTGAGGCATCTCAAGTAAAAGGAGAAAATAATTGGGCTTTACTTTTGGACCCTGACGGGCATGTTACAGAGGGTACTGGAGATAATTTTTTTATTATAAAAAAAGGAAAAATATTGACACCAGAAGGCCGTAATATACTGAGAGGAATAAGTAGAGACTACATTTTCGAGTTAGCATCTCAACTGGATATTCCATGTACAGAATGTAATATTGAGCCCTACGATGTTTATGAAGCTGATGAAGCATTTATGACTGCAACACCTTTCTGCATTCTTCCTACTGTTTCTTTACAGGGTATCAAAATTGGAGAAGGTAAAATGGGACCAATTACTAAAATGCTTCTTGATAAATGGTCAAGTAATGTTGGCGTGAATATTCAAGGGCAAATAGAAGATTATGCGAGAGAGGTTTCCACCCTTAAACACAAAGCACCAACACCATATCAGTTTTCATCGAGTTAATTTGGACTTACGCCTCAAAGATAAAAAGGTAATAATAACTGGTGGCTCTAGGGGGATTGGGCTTAGTATTGCCAACTCGTTCTTGAATGAGAATGCTAAAGTATGGATCTGCGCAAGGGGTTCAGATGATTTGAGGATTGCTTATGAAAAACTTACAAATAAATTCGATGAAAACAGAGTTTTCGCAAGTATTTCTGATTGTACAGATCGACGGTCATTAGAACAATTAGAAAAATCAGTCAAAGATAAGTGGAATGAACTAGACATTGTCGTAGCGAATGTTGGGAATGGTACTAGCACCAGGGATGCGGTTCCGAGTGAAGAGGAATGGGAAAAAAGTTGGAAGGAGAATTTTGAGTCTGCTTTGTTTACAACTAGAGTTTTTCTACCGTATTTAGAAAAATCGAATGGCTGCTTGCTGTTTATTTCTTCAATAGCGGGATTAGAATCTTTTGGTGCTCCAACTGCCTATTCCACATCAAAAACAGCAATAATATCTTTTGCCAAAAATATTTCAAAGAAACTTGGTTCAAAAGTGAGAATAAATGTCTTAGCTCCCGGAAATATTTATTTCACTGGTGGGTCGTGGGAAAGAAAATTTAAAGAAAATAAGAATGCTGTTAAAGAAATGTTAAAGGCCAATGTACCTATGAAGCGATTTGGTTTGCCAGAAGAAGTAGCAAGCGCTGCCGTATTTCTTTGTTCTCAGAGGGCTTCCTTTATAACTGGTAGCCTTTTAGTTGTAGATGGTGGTCAGACGGCTGCAATTTGATCGAAGTCAAGAAATGTTAGAAAATTTATTTTCGCTCGAAGATAAGGTTGTGGTTGTGACAGGTGCTGCTGGTTTACTGGGTAGATATCATGCTGAGGCAATTGCTGCTTATGGAGGAATTCCCATTCTTTTGGACCTATCTCTAAGTAAAGTTACTTCGTTAGCAAGTAAAATAAATAAAAAATTTAACTCTTCTGCTTTTGGTTATGCAGTGGATATTACTGATGAAGAACAAGTCAGAAAAAACTCAGAACATATAGTTAAAAAATTTAACAAAATTGATGGGCTCATTAATAATGCCGCTAATAACCCTAAAGTTGGAGAGGATGAAGATATTAATTTTTCACGCCTTGAAAATTTTCCAATCGAAAACTGGGCAAAAGATTTAGCTGTTGGTTTAACGGGTTCATTTATTTGTGCAAAATATTATGGAACGCAAATTTCAAAAAATTTAAATGGAGGATCGATCGTTAATATTTCCTCTGATTTAGCCCTAATTGGCCCTGATCAGAGACTATATCTAGATGCGTCTAAGACACCTTCAAATCAACCTGTAAAGCCAGTAAGTTACTCAGTCGTTAAGGCAGGTATTTTAGGGTTAACTAGATACCTAGCTACCTATTGGCCAGAAAAAAAAGTTAGATGTAACGCAATCTGTCCTGCAGGTGTTGAAAATCAGCAGGATACCAGCTTCATAAAAAATCTTTCTAGCAGAATCCCTTTAAATCGAATGGCTCAACCAAATGAGTATCAAGGAACAGTTGTTTGGATGTTGAGTGATGCTTCAAGTTATCTAAATGGCGCAATTATCCCTGTAGATGGTGGTAGAACCACATGGTAATTAATAGGAATGAAGATAGGCTAAGGTACAGTTCTTTAAAGCTAACAGAAAGATTGTGGAAACATCTGGATGGTCGCAGACACCGGCAGTTTTACCTTATGTTTGTTCTCATGATTATAAGTGCTGCGACTGAAATGATTAGTATTGGAGCCATACTTCCATTTCTTGCTATTTTGACAGATCCAGAATCTATTTTCAATAACCCAAATGTTTACCCCTTTATGGTTATGTTTGATTTTTCTAAGCCTAGTCAATTGGTGCTACCCTTAACTCTTTTTTTTATAGTGGCAGCTTTATTGGCTGGTGCATTACGTCTCAGCGTACTGATTATCACAACTCGATTTTCTTTTGCGGTAGGAGCAGATTTAGGTAAAGATATTTATCAGAAAACTCTTTACCAACCCTACTCTGTTCACATTGATAGAAACAGTAGCGAAGTAATGAATGGAGTTATCAATAAAACTGACACAGTTATTTATGGTGTCTTATTATCCATTCTTACCATAATTAGTTCAATATCAATTATCACAGGTATATGCTTGACATTGATAATTGTTGAACCGTTTTTATCTTTGCTAGCTATCCTTGGGTTTTTAAGTGTCTATGGAGGATTACTATTTCTAACTAAAAGTAGACTGGAAAAAAGTAGTAAGAGTATAGCAACAGAGTCAACTAAATTAATTAAGGCGTTACAGGAAGGCCTTGAAGGTATTCGTGACATTCTCTTATTAGGGTGTCAGAAATTATTTTCTAATATTTTTCATACGGCAGATAAAAAATTACGTAAGTCTCAGGGGGATGCACACATAATAAGTGGAAGTCCCAGATATGTTATTGAGACCCTTTTCATGCTGATAATTGCAATTTCAGCGTTTTTTCTTAGTAAAACAGAGGTAGGTTTGCTAGGAGCAATACCTGTCCTTGGAGTTCTGGCATTGGGTGCTCAAAAGTTAATACCTAGCTTTCAACAAGTATACGGGTCAATAAGTAATATTAGAGCGGCTAAGGAGTCACTGATAGATGTTTTAACTTTGCTAGACCAACACGTTCCAAAAAGCCTTTTGGAACAAAATGTAAAAAAATTGTGCTTCTCAAAAGAAATTAGGTTGGAAAACGTGGAGTTTTCATATTTGCCTACTCAGCCCTTAATCTTTAAGAATATTAGATTACGAATAAAAAAAGGAACGAAGGTTGGTCTGATTGGAGAGACTGGTAGTGGAAAAACTACATTGATGGATCTTATCATGGGCCTCCTGCAACCAGTAAAGGGAGTTATATCCATCGATGAATGCGCCTTAAGCCAATGTAATATAAAGGGATGGCAAGCAAATATTGCTCATGTTCCACAAAACATCTACATCGCTGATGGCTCTCTTATTGATAATATCGCGTTTGGGGAAACAAGAGACGCGGTAGACTTAAACAAAATTAATAAAATTATAGAAAAAGTAAAATTAAATGAATTAGTAGATAGTTGGCAACACGGTGCCGAAACAATACTGGGTGAGAGAGGTTCAAGATTATCTGGTGGGCAAAAACAAAGAATTGGTATAGCGAGGGCTTTATACAGAGATGTAGAAGTCGTTTGCTTTGATGAACCCACTAGTGCACTCGACCAAGCAACTGAAAACTCAATTATAGAAGCGATAAATGATTTAGAGAAAGATATTACTGTTTTTATAATTGCTCATAGGATTTCTACATTATCTATTTGTGACGTTGTCTTCAGGGTAAAAGGTCAGATTGTTTCAAAAGTGGATAAATCTACAATCAATATCTCAAGAAAATAAAATTTAAAAAATGAGCAATAAATTTTTTTTAGTAACTACTGCATTGCATGAAAGCTGGCAAAAATCCTCCGATGTGCCAATACTGCTTTTGGGCGAGTGGTGCCGATTGTTTTCGAAAAAGAAAGAATGGCAGAATTGTAATATTACTGTAGTTCCCTATCATTGGGATAATAGAAGGAAACTATATAAAGACTTGATATATATCAATAAACTCTACCAAAAATTACTTTCACATTTAACAATTTTTTTGAATAAGTATCACAGCACACAACATCAAATGGAGTATTGGCGTATTATTATTGGTCCATGGTTATCAGCTTTCATTGTTTCACTATACGATAAGTGGGAAAGCATAAACTACGCACTTAACAATTTTAATATCGAAGAGACGCTAATAATTGAATCGGAAAATAGTGAATATGTTCCTGTTTGTATGAAGCACTTTGATATATTGAGTAAATCTGACTATTGGAATCACAGTATATTTTCAGAAATATTGATTTTTCTTGGTTTTAATAAAATAAACAAACTAAAGGTAAACAAACCAAGAAAAATTAGTGTGCAGGAAAAACGTGAAACACCAAAAAATAAATTAAAAAACATGATTTCTAAAGCTACTTCACTTTTTTCAAGAAAGAATGACTATTTTTTTATAGATACTTTTTTAAAACCACTAGACGTATTAAAGCTTTACCTGAAGCTCAGGCAAGTTCCAAATTTGCATTGGAACAACAACTTAAGAATACGAAGCCAGTTTGATTGCCAGAAGCGCTTAAAAATTAAAAGTTTCAATCCACAAAACAAATTCGAAGAGTTTTTAAAAAAAATTATACCCTTACAGTTGCCCATTGCCTATTGCGAGGGTTTTAAAGAAATTTATCCAATAGCTGAAAAAAAATACAGAACGAAATCACCAAAAGTAATTTGGACAAGTAATTCATTTAGTGATGACGATGTATTTAAAGTTTGGGTTGCTGAAAAGGTAGAAAAAAATAATTCAATACTTGTGATTGGTCAACATGGAGGTCATTACGGTCAAGGATTATTCAGTTTAACTGAAGATCACGAATTGAAAATCAGTGCTCTTTATTTATCTTGGGGATGGACGTTAGGCCATAATAACGTAATTCCATTTGGTAGGCTTAAAAGAAAGGTTTGCTATGATAATAGCAGTAACGCATTGAAAATGGTTTTGTCATTGAGTGGAACCCCGAGATATGTTGAAGGGATTATCAGTGCACCCCTTTCTAGCCAGTGGTTAATTTATTATAAATGGCAAGAGAAATTCTATGAGTGTCTTGAAAATCAAGTCTCTAAGGCTACAGTTGTTAGATTGTACCCGAATGATTATGATTGGTACCAGAAAAAAAGATGGGTCAAAAGTTTTCCTGATGCAATTATTGATAATGGTAATGAATCGTTAGAGGATTGTTTAGAAACCACTAAATTATTTGTTTCAGGTTGGAATTCCACTACGTATCTCGAGTCCCTAGCTGCAAATATTCCTACGGTTATTTTTTGGGATGAAGAATATTTTGAAATGAATTCTGATGCATCGAGTTTTTTCTCATTACTGGAAGAAGCAGGGATATACCATAAAACGCCAGAATCAGCGGCTGCGCATGTTAACTCTATATGGAACGATATAGATGGTTGGTGGCAAAGCAACCAAGTAGTAAATGCAAGAAAAATCTTCACTAACCAGTACATAAAAACAAATAATACTATTGATGATCTAAAGAACTTATTTATTGAACTATGTAAAACGAAAAGTTCTTAATTATGTTATGCCATGAAAACTCTATTAAAAAATATTATTAATATATTCTGTTGAAATTCAATGCTAATGACAGTAAAGAAAAAAGCTATAGTGAAACCGATAAGATTGTTGGGCTCTATATTCTATCCTTTTTAAGGAACTGATTATTGTGTTGCGGCGGTATTACGAGATATTATAGGATTGAAATCAGCATCTCTAAGTTCAGGAAGAAAATGCTGTTCTTATTATTGGAATATAGATAGATGTAATGAAAAACTTTTTTAACGACTATTTTGAAATCATAAGTAAAAAGCTCTACGATGGTTCTGAAGAAGAGTTAACGTCCTTTGCCGGCCTAGTTTTGGAAGCTCATAATAAGGGAGGTAGGGTATTATTTTTTGGGAACGGGGGTAGCGCTTCGATTGCAAGCCATGCAGCAATTGATTTAACTAAGTCTGCAAAAATTTGTGCGATGAACTTTAGTGATAACAGTTTAATTACGTGTTTATCAAATGATTTTGGTTATGAAGAATGGGTTTCAAAAGCTATTAACTATTTTTCAAATGAAAAGGATTTAATCGTGATTATAAGTAGTAGTGGGCGTTCCAAAAATATGATTAACGGGGCCAATCAAGCAAAATCTCTAGGGCTACCATTGATCACACTTTCTGGCTTTTCCTCAGATAACGAACTCAGAACAAAGGGAAAGATAAACATGTGGGTGAATAGTGCAGAATACAACGTCGTTGAAACCGTACACCAGACCTGGATTTTGTCTGTTATAGATTTGCTAGCGAAAAATAATTAAAAAAAGGTATTTGCAATGAAAATAATGGTGACAGGTGATCGTGGGTATATAGGATCTGTTCTTGTTCCTATGCTAATTGAGAAGGGGCATGAAGTTATCGGATTAGACTCCGGCTTTTTCGAGGAAGTATGTTTTTTGGACTACAACAATGATTATCATAAGATTACAAAAGATATAAGAGAAGTAACTAAAAGTGAGTTAAAGGGTGTGGAAGCAATAATACACCTGGCAGGATTGTCTAATGACCCTTTAGGAGAGTTTTCTCCAAAATTAACTGAGGAAATAAATTTTTCTGCCTCAGTTAAATTAGCACAATTAGCTAAAGAGAGCGAGGTTCACAGGTTCATATATGCATCGTCTCAAAGTATGTACGGTATATCTAAGACAGATAGTGAACTTGATGAAGATAATAGTTTGAAGAATCCTGTAACATCTTATGCAAAAGAAAAATGGAAGGCAGAACAATATTTGAATAAAATTACAAGTGAAGATTTTGTTGTAACGAGTTTTAGACCCTCAACTGTTTACGGAGCAAGTCCTAGGTTTAGATGTGACATTGTTTTTAATAACTTAGTTGCATGTGCTTATACCACTGGTCGTATTGAAATAAAAAGTGACGGAAGCCCTTGGAGACCAGTTGTCCACGTCAAAGACGTTTGTAAAGCGTTCATAGCCGGTTTAATAGCACCTATTAATTTATTAAGTGGAAGAGCTTTTAATGTCGGAAGTAAAAATGGAAATTTTACGGTGAGGCAAATAGCTGAAGCGGCAAGGAATGCCGTGCCAGGAAGCGAGTTGTTGTTTACTGGGGAGCATACCGACCCCAGAACGTATAAGGTCAGTTTTAATAGAATCTTTCAGCAGCTTGGAGATTATTATAAGCCTACTTGGAATTTAGAAAAGGGAGGACAAGAGTTGGTAAGCTTTTTTAA
Source organism: Pelagibacteraceae bacterium TMED65 (assembly GCA_002167215.1). Next base: position 46,864 of record NHDS01000019.1, on the reverse strand, counting down.
AAAAATAGACTTTTCTGAAAAAATTTTTCGAGGACCTGAGACTATCCGGTTGAAGCAATTAGTCAGACTGTCTGAAAGTGGAAAAGTCGACAACTACTTCAGGTTCATTTAATAGTAGGAGCTTAAGTGAGTGCGTAAAAAAAAAGATATAAGGTTTCCAAGACTTAAGATTATTAGGTGCCAAAGAAAATGAATAGAATTTATGAAACTGTCACCGAATGTAGAATTTGCAAGTCAAAAAATTTCGAAATTGTTCTGGACCTTGGAAATCAGCCTCCGGCAAACAGTCTATATGAAAAAGATAGTGAGATGCCACCTGAAGTTCCTTTAAGGCTAATGTTTTGTAATGATTGTAAAACAGTACAATTGGGAGAAAGTGTTGAACCTAATTATCTATTTAGTAGGTATGTGTGGGTAACAGGCACATCAGAAAGTACTAAAAGCTACAGTAAAATTTTTGCTCAGAAAGCATTCAGTAGATTGTCTACAGTTATTCCTTCAGTTTTGGAAATTGCCAGTAATGATGGTACGTTTCTTAAACCATTTATCGAAGCAGGCTGCGATGTGCTTGGTGTAGACCCTGCAGTAAACATTGCAAAAATGGCTTCCAATAATGGTGTTCCGACTATTGATAAATTTTTTAGTGAGGCCGTTGCTGAGGAAATTAAACAGACTAGCGGATTAAGGGACTTAGTTTTTGCAAGAAACGTTTTGCCTCATGTGAAAGAAATTCACTCAGTTGTAAGCGGACTAAAGACTTTGTTAAGTGAAGACGGTATAGGGATTATAGAGTTCCATGACGCTGGCCTTATTATGAAAGAGCTTCACTATGACTCAATTTATCATGAGCATCTGTTTTTCTTTTCTTTAGAAACTATGTCTTCTTTATTAAGTAAATATAATCTTAATATCTTTGACGTCTCTACTAGTTCGATTAGTGGTGGATCCTGGGTAGTCTATTTTTCAAAAAAAAGGAAGGATAAAACTACTGCGTTACTTACTGCAATTGAGAATGAGAAAAAAAAGGGAATTAATACTATTGCGGAGTGGAAAAGCTTTGCTTTGCGAGCCATAGAGCACTCGGAAAATCTTAAGAAAATCTTAAACGATAGTAAGGAGAGAGTAGTTGCATATGGAGCCTCTGCTAGAAGTTCAACTTTGTTGAATTTTTGTAATATTGATAAAAATGATATTAAGTTTATTTTAGACAAAAATCCTATGAAGAATGGTTTGATAACTCCTGGTACCGAAATCCCTATCGTTGCATTCGATGATTTTGTGAATGAAGTCGATAAATATAATACTATACTCCTTTTGGCTTGGAACTTTAAAGAAGAAGTTATTCAAGATTTAAGGTCTTCAGGTTTTACAGGTAAATTTATTATCCCTCTTCCTTATAAGCCAGAAATGATATGAGGTTTATTGAACAAAAAATAGAAGGAGTATACGTCATTGATCCAATAGTTCATTCAGATGATAGAGGTTTGTTTAGGAGATCTTTGTGTTTAAAAGAACTTGAGAAAAGCAAAATTAACTTTATTGCTAAACAAGGAAATATCTCAGAGAACTTTAATCGCTACACCCTCAGAGGGTTTCATTATCAAGAAACACCTAGTGCCGAGTCAAAGATTTTAACGTGTGTTACTGGGGCCATCTACAATATTGTTCTTGATTTGCGGAGAAAATCAAAAACATATAAAAAATGGGTGGCAATAGAAATATCAGCAAAGTCCAAGCAATCTATATTCGTACCAGCCGGCTGTGCTAACGCTTATTTGACGATGATTGACGATACTATAGTTCATTACTATATGGGAGATTTTTTTCGTCCTGATAGTTATCGAGGAATACGGTTTAACGATCCATTTTTTGCTTTTGAGTGGCCAGTCGAACCAAAGGTTATCTCGGAAAAAGATATGAACTTTCCAGACTTTGAAGATGAATAAGTGAAAATTTTAGTTACAGGGGGCTCTGGGTTTCTGGGAAAACATTTGGTCACTAAGTTAAGCAATATAGGGTTTCCCGTATTGGCCATTTCACGGAACATACCCCAAAATTCAGATCTTGTAAACGTTACATGGCATAGAGCTGATCTCGCGTGTCCAAATCAGTATCAAGAAAAGATAGAACAGTTTGCACCTGAGGCTGTAGTATGTTTATCTTGGCAGGATATTCCTGATTTTTCGCTAAAAAAATCAATAAACAATCTAGAAATCACTATAACGCTACTGGATTTTGTGACCAATCTGAAATCTTGTAAAAAAGTATTAGTGTCTGGTTCATGCTTAGAATATGGAAAAGTTAAAGGGTCCTGTCAAGAAAGTGAGAGCGTATTTCCAAGTGATTATTTTACTTGGGCAAAGTGCTCTATCTATACTTGGTTAAGTATGAAATGCAAAAAAAACAATCTTAGTTATGCATGGTTCCGTATTTTTTACGTTTATGGCCCAGGTCAGCGATCGGGTTCGTTAATTCCCACGATATTCAGATCTTTAAAAGCCTCAGAGTCTTGTAAAATAAAGTCACCTAAAAACGCTAATGACTTTATTTATATTTCTGATGTAATTGACGCCTTTTATGGCGCGTTAACTAAGAGGTTCAATTCCGGCATCTTTAATCTAGGTACGGGAAAGTCAACACAGGTTTTGGACATCCATGAGCTAGCTGAGAATATCGTTAACCAATCCAATTATTTAACTAATGAGTTGATGAGCACGTGTAGTCAAGAAATTGCAGATGTCGATTTTTGGGCATCGACTTCAAAAACTAAACAAAAGTTAGATTGGAGAGCAAAAGTTTCTATTTTGGAGGGTTTGCAACTTACATATGAGCTTTTACAGTAGCAATGTGGTAGCGCCTAAACAAGCTGTTATCTTATGCGGAGGCTTAGGTACTAGGCTAAAACCGTTTACCAATCATCTCCCAAAACCAATGGTTGACTGTAACGGACATCCTTTTTTATTTTATTTAATGGAGCAACTAAAAGAGCAGGGAATAAGTCGGTTTCTTTTATTGACAGGATATTTATCTTATAAAATAAAAGACTTTTTTGGAGATGGAAGTAATTGGGGGTGGAATATAAAATACTCTGAGGGACCCATTAGCTGGGATACAGGTAGGAGATTATGGGAGGCAAAAGATTATATTGATGAAAGCTTCATGATACTTTACTCAGATAACTTCATTCCGTTTTCTTTAGAAAAGCTAGTTTTGTTCCATAAAGAACATTCAGCTTCGTTAACACTTAGTATAGCAAGAAAAAAATCTGGAAATATAAGTATCAATAATGATGGTTTTGTTGAAGTTTATGACAATTCTAGAAATAAAAAAGATTTAGGTTTTGTCGAAATAGGCTATATGTTAGCGAATAAAAATGAAATTTTTGAGTCATTTGAATATAAGAATTGCAATTTTTCCGATGTTATAAAAAACTTGGTCAGCTACAATAAGGTAAGAGCTTTTTTCCAAGATGGTGATTATCACAGTATTTCGGATCCAGAGAGATGGTCAATCACTGCAAAATACTTACTTAAAAAGAAAATAATCCTAATTGATAGAGATGGAGTAATAAATGAGAAAGCGCCTAGAGGTGAATACATATCTAAATGGGAAGACTTTAAATATATTAGAGAAAATGTAGAGGGAATGGAAATCTTAGCTAAAAGCGGATTTTCATTTATAATAGTTACAAATCAGGCAGGGCTGGCAAGAAAGATGATTGACGAGAACGACCTAAATGTGATCCATAAAAATTTAGTTGCAGATTTAAAGAAAAGAGGAATAAAAATTTTAAAGATTTATATGTGTCCTCATCATTGGGATGAAAACTGTAAATGTAGAAAACCTAAACCAGGAATGCTATTTGAAGCTTCTACAGATTTGTTTTTGCGATTAGATAAAACTATTTTTGTTGGGGATGATATGAGAGATTGTGAGGCCGCTTATCTCGCGGGGTGTAAAAGCATTTTCTTAGGAAAAGAGAGTCTTTTGAGTGGATTAAAGTCTGCAGCTAAACCCATGATTTGCTCTGAAACCTTGAAAGAGGTAGTGCCAGAAATATTGGAATTTTTTAATTGAGGTACCCAATTGATTATAACTAGGACTCCCTTCAGAATTAGTTTTGCAGGTGGTGGGACCGATCTAAAGCAGTTTTATACAAAAGAGCCTGGACGAGTAATTAGTACATCTATAAACAAATTTATTTATGTGGTAGTTAAGAGACAATTAGGCATTGTTGAACATAAATACAGAATTAATTGGAGCCAAGTAGAGTTTGTCAATTATATAGAAGATATTGAGCATCCAATTGTGAGAGAAGCGCTAAAATTGTTTAAAATTGATTTTCCAATTGAGATTACAACATTCACTGATATTCCTGGGCAAACAGGATTAGGTTCCTCTAGCGCATTTGCTGTGGGTTTAGTTCATGCACTCTACGCTTTGAAAGGTCAGATGGTAACAAAACACACTTTAGCGAGCCAGGCAGCGCATATCGAAGTTGATCTTCTCGGGAGAACGATGGGGAAGCAAGATCATTACGCCTCGGCTTATGGAAACTTGAATATTTTTACATTTACTGCTGATGAAGTGGTTACAGTCGAACCAGTTCTCTATAAACCTGAGCGAATTAAAGAGATTGAGAACAGGCTGATGCTTTTTTATTTAGATACAAAACGAAACGCTAGTAAGATACTTGAATCTCAAGAGAAAGAAACAGAAAATAAAAGATTAAATCTAAGAAAACTTCAGTCATTAGTTGATCCAATAAACGAAATATTTTCTGGGAAAAGAAATCTGGATTATCTAGGAAAAGTTCTTGATGAGGGTTGGAAAATCAAACGGACCCTAACAAATAATGTTTCTTCAGAAGACATTAACCAGTATTATAAAAAGGCTCAGGCAGCAGGAGCAATTGGTGGAAAGTTGCTGGGTGCTGGTGGGGGAGGTTTCTTATTATTTTATGTCTTACCTGAAAAAAAAGATCAGGTAAAAAATTCTTTAAAGGATTTATTTTACCTTCCCGTAGGTTTCGATAATGCAGGAACACGGATTACTTATTATGATCAAACAATTTCTTAAAATGCTACATGTCAGGAAATAATATTATAGAACGTGTTCTTATAATTGGATCTCAGGGCTATTTGGGTAGTCGGTTGACCCCATACCTCATTGAAAAAGGTTTTGATGTTTCGTGTTATGATACAGGGTTCTTTAAGGACGGGATAATTTCTCCAGTAACAAAACATAAAACGCTTAAAAAGGATGCTAGGTTACTTAATCTGGATGACTTTAAAGGTTTTGACGCAGTAATTTTGTTGGCAGGAATTTCTAATGATCCATTTGGTAAATTGTCCTCTGCACAAATTTACGACCCAACTCTTACTTACGCTCTCAAAATCGCCAAGTTTTGCAAATCACTTAAGATTAAGTTTATTTTTCCTTCCAGTTGTTCTGTATATGGGGCTACGTCCGCATCTGGACTTCTTTCAGAAACTAGCAAAACTAATCCTCAAACTCCTTACTCACTAAACAAAGTTCAAATTGAAGATGGTTTAAAAGACCTGGCAAATGAAACTTTCTCGCCGATAGCCCTTCGGTTTGGAACTGTCTATGGAATGTCTCCAAGAATTAGATTTGATGTTGTAATTAATATGTTGTGTGGATTAGCGCTAACTTCGAAAAAAATCACTTTGAATTCTGATGGACAAGCTTGGAGACCACATTTACACATAGATGATGCTTGTGAAGCATTGGCTTGTTGTTTAGACAATGAGATCAAGACGGATGGATTATTGGTCTTAAATGTAGGAAGAAATGAAGACAATTATAAAATCCTTGAAATAGCAAAAATTGTAAAGTCAAACGTTGCTGGAGCTGAATTATCCTTTTTAGGAAGTGGTTCCGATAAAAAGGAAGTTGAGCTCATAAAGGATCGAAAAATTCAAGATGGTGTTGATACAAGAACTTATAAAGTTTCGTTCGACCGGATAAAAAGCAAGTTGCCGAAATTTAGATGCAAGTGGAACGTAGAAGCAGGGATAAAGGATTTGATAGATCAATTAATAAAAGTACCTTTAAATAAAGAAATTTTTGGTCAACGCCAATTTTATAGATTACAACAGATCGAGTACCTCCATAGTTCTGGAAAGATTGACAATGATTTATATTGGGTAAAGAAATAATGATCAGGAAGTCAGAAATCCCTTCATTAAATGAAAACGAAATTGAAAAGTACTTTTTGGAGGCCGAGATGTCTCTCAGAAAAAGAGCTCCAAAGATTTTACATAAAGAAGGTGACTATAACAATAAGGTTTTTAACTTTATATTGGAAGAATCCTATATGCGTCCCCATAGGCATCCATCAGTTGAAAAAAAAGAAAACATGTTTGTTTTAATGGGATCTTTCGCGTTAATTTATTTTGACGATACCGGAGCTGTTACTGATAAGATTATTCTTGAATCAAACAAGAAAAAATTTGTAGAAGTTCCCGCTTTTAAATGGCATACCTATGTAATGCTTTCAAAAAGAGTTATAGTTTATGAAACTATGGAAGGCGTATACGATCCACAAACCTGGAAAGACCTAGCAGTTTGGGCACCAGAGGAACATGAAAAGCTTTCCAAAAATTATCTTTCGAATTTAAAAGACAATTTGTGATCAGATGAGTGCCAAAGCGGATACTAATACGAACGATGAGTTGGCTGTTCAGTTAATTTGGCTACGTCTTGCCCAGATCAAAATAAATGAATATTGTAAGGAAGGAAAATTTTATGTGCCAGTACACCTCGCTCTTGGCCATGAGGCTATAGCTGTCGCGATCAATAAAAACTTAACCCATATGGACTCCTTATTTTTAACACATAGAAATGCGCACTATAATTTGGTGAGGCAGGGGTCTTTAAGAGAAGAATTAGATGAATATCTTCTCCTTCCACAGGGACTGGCCAAAGGCAGACTAGGATCCATGAATCTAAGTAACCCGGCAAAGGGTATTTATTATTCTTCGAGTATTTTAGGAAATAATTTGCCTGTTGCCTCCGGTTACGCTCTTGGCAACAGGTTTAAGATGGGAAACTCAGCTACTTTTGTTGTAACCGGAGATGGGGCAATGGAAGAAGGAGCTTTTTATGAAAGCTTACTGTTTATGAAAAGTTTCAATCTATCTTGTGTAATAATTGTGGAAAATAATGGTTGGTCATTAGCAACTGAAATAAGCGAAAGGAGAGCTAATATTAACCTAAAAGAATTAGCCAAAGGGTTAGATATCCCATATTTTCAATTCAATAATAATGATGTTTTCGATTACACTCAAAATTTAGAAACCATAAGGAAGCAAACCATTAAAGATAATTCACCCGTTGTCTTAGAGGTTTCATTGAATACGCTCGGATACTGGACGCAAGAGACTCCTGAATTCCCAGAAGGAAAATTTATAAACTACCATAGTGGAGCTGCTCCAAATATTAAACAAGGTATTTCAAAGGATTTCCCATTAATAGATCTTTCAATTAATGATCCGTTATTTGTATTAAAGCAATACTACACTGATAGTACATTAGAAGCATTATCTCATAAAATGGCTCAAAAATTAGAGGGAGAAAATAATTGAATTTGGTAAATCATATCAACACTTTATTAAAAAGTGAAATATCGAAAGAGCCTAATACAGTTTTATTTGGACAAAATATCGATGCTGGTTCCTGCCTGAGTGGTTTAACAAAAGGATTATCTGAAATAAATAAGGGTTATACCTTAAACACTCCAAACATTGAAAACGCCTTGGTGGGGATCGGCTTTGGACTAATGATAAATGGGGTAAATTCTATTTTTTTTATGAAACAGCTAGATTTTCTCTTGCTTGGTGTTGACCAATTGGTAAATACATACAACATAGTCAGGCATAACAGCCCAGAAGCTTCTTTTACAATTCTTCCAGTTACGGTTGATAGTGGGTACGAAGGCCCTCAAGCATCTTTAAACAATATTGACGATTTCTGCTCAATAGCGAATGTTAGTGGATTTTCGTTCACGAATAAAAAAGATGCAGAGAACATAATTAAGAAGTATCTTTTTGAACCAGGATTTAAAATTATAAGCACAGGTCAAAGACTGTTAAAAAAAGATCTAGTCGATGTGGAACTGATTTATAAGGAACATAATCTAAGGTTTTTCCAATATTCCAAGGGAAAATCAGTTACTATTGTGTGCTTCAATCATGCTTTACAATATGGGATGTCATTGAAAAGTAATATTGAGAAGTCTGGGGGTTCGGTATCCTTGTTTTCGATAAATGCTCATGATTACAGTAGATATGAATACATACTAAGTGATATATCGGAGTCAAGAAAGGTTGTATTAATTGATGATAGCAAAAGTAAAAATAGAGTGCTTGATAAGGTTTTGTTAGATGTCTTACAGTCCTGTACATTGAAAAAGAAAATAGTTATCACTCCCATTCAGGAAGATGATTTTTATTTCCCAAGAGAAGACAATCTTAAGATAGATTATGACCGAGTTACATCTGATCTTCTTGGAAATTAGTTGCTTAATCCAATAAAAATAAAGGTTATAAAAAATGGTTTCAAAATATTCAGCTAGGTTAAAAGAGTTAGCTAATCAATTTTTTATTGAATCTGTTAAATCTAACTACTCCTACAACTTTAAATGGCTCTCAAGACCGATAATTCAGTATCCTCAGGATGTTGTAGGTGTACAAGAAATTATTTGGGATGTTAAACCTGATATTATTATTGAGACAGGTATAGCACATGGAGGTTCTTTAATTTTTAGTGCATCAATGTTAGCACTTTTAGATTATTGCGAAGCAATTGAGCATAATAAGTTATTAGATCCAAATAAACCAAATAGAAGAGTTATTGGTGTGGATATTGATATTCGAAAACATAATAGAGATGCACTTGACCAGCACCCACTAAGAAATAGACTCGATCTCATTGAAGGTTCATCGATCCAGACTGAGATTATAAATAGAGTAAAAGAACTGGCGGAGAATGAAAAAAAAATTATGGTTTTTCTAGACTCAAATCACACACACGAGCACGTGCTCGCAGAGTTGCAAGCATATGCTCCTTTGGTTGCAAAAGATAGTTATTGTATTGCCTTTGATACTGTTATAGAAGACCTCCCTGATGAATTATGTAACGAGAAGCCTTGGGGCGTGGGGAATAATCCAAAAACAGCTGTAGAGGAATTTCTCAAAAGTAATTCGGATTTTATAGTAGATAAAACAATAGAAGATAAGGCTCTCATTACGGTTGCACCAAATGGTTTTTTAAAAAGGATAAAATAATGATTTTAGAAGACGGCTCTAAATTAGATGTTGAGCAGATTGAACTTTTGAATGCAAATGGACCCTATACCATGGCTGTTTGGAAGTCTGGAGAGGTCAGCATTGGAAATGAAGAAGGCCTTGCTGGCCGAAGCGAATATTTTCTTAAAAAAATTCGAGAAACTATACTAGAAAATTATAATCTAGATGAACTGAGAAAAATGTCGGTTCTTGATATTGGATGTAACGACGGTTGGATATTGCATAACCTGAGCGACTTGCCATTTAAGAAGATGGTGGGAATAGAGCCAAGAGAAAAAAATATTGAAAAAGGTAAATTAGTTAGAAAAATACTCAAATTAAAAAATCGAGTTGACTACAGGGTAGGAGATATCGAATCACTCAAAGGTGAAATTTACGATATTGTGTTGTGTTGTGGAGTTCTTTACCATGTTGAGTCTATCCCTACAGCTTTAAGAAATATTAGACAATCCTGCTCAAAACTGATTTTTATCGAGTCAAGGTGCTTGTCTTCGGAGCATATCTCAGAAAGCATAAAGTCCGAGATAGAAATGAGGGACTTAGTCTATCAATTCAAAGATAAAATATGCGGTTTAACTGCTCAAAAGTTTGAGTCTTCTTATCATGATGGATCAGCATCAAAAACTACAATTGTTAACGTTCCAAGTACTGAAACGCTTATAATGAACCTGGAGCTACTCGGTTTTGATAATATTGAAGTGGTGGCTGATCCCGAAACTTATCGGAGGGATGTTTGGCAAGATAAAAGGCCCCTCGGTGGTGTCTGTATTTCAGCAAAAATTTCTAACACCGTAAAACCGATAGATGAATCGGAAGTTGATTGGATAATAAACTATGAAAAGCAGCTAGAGAAACAGATACTACCAAAAGATTTTATTAAACCACTTTTTGAATACTTTTCATTAAAGAAAGAAACTATACTTAGTGATGAGTTGAAGGCTGTAAAGGCTCAAATTTTGGATGGTTCAAGTATAGACTTAAGTTTTTTACCTGAAGTTTACCAAAACAAGATTACCTATGAGTTAATTAATAATTTTAAATATAGACCAGCACAAAAGATTGCCTTGGAGTACGGTAAATTATGTCACAGTCAAGGTAATAATAGTGAAGCGTTAGATGTTTTAAAGCGGATAACCACGGAGCTAAATGCTGATTGGCGAGCAGCATATCGTTCAAATCATATACTATCGAAAATTTATAAAGATATTGGTGAAAACGAACTTGCAGATAAACATAAGAGGCTCTGTTTGCAAGCTAACCCAAAGTACCCAGTCTAGAGTAATTAATTTGCTGTATGATAATTTAGCATGAAAGGCCACCGAATATCGTCAATCAGACACGCCGCTTTTGTGGTTAGTGACCTTGATAGGTCATTGGAGTTTTATATGGGAATACTTGGGCTAGATCTATATAGACGTTTTGTGGAGGAAGGACCTTTTATTGATAAACTTACTGGAATAAAAAACGTAAAAGTCGAATGGGCTAAGTTAATTATTCCAAGCGGTGGGTTGATTGAGCTACTTCAATATCATTCTCATCCAGATACGTCAGGTACATTTTTAGTTGGCGCTCCTTCCAATAAAATGGGAGCTTCCCACGTTGCTTTGACAGTCCATGGATTGGAATCTATTGTGAAAGATTTGACCCAATCAGGATACACAGCTAAGTCAGAAATTTTAAAAGCACCTGGGGGAAAAGCAAAGATACTTTATGTTCACGATCCTGATGGATCTATTTTGGAATTGATAGAGGATGGTTGAATTTTATAGATTAATTAAAGTCCAATATCAAATACCAATTCACCTTTAGATTTTAAGGAGGTTTATTGATGATCAATAAGATTTGGCTTTCAGGATCTAGGGGATTTGTGGGTAAAGTTGTAAGAAAGAAACTATTTTCACAATCTATCCCTGTAACCTATATTTCAAATAGAGGTAGCAAGGGCGTGAAGGGTATAGATTTTTCTGATAAAAAATCCATTGAAAGTGCTTTATTAGAATTTGGGACACCAAATACTTTTATTCATCTAGGTTGGGCTAATGTATACGAACCTCATGACGAGAGGCATATAGATGAAAATCTAAAAAATGGAAAAAACTTAATTGATACTTTGTATGAATATGGTGTCGAAAAAATTATCCATATTGGATCTTCTTCAGAGTATGGAGATAGAGTTGGATGTTTAAAAGAAGAAAATATTGAACCCACCGGAAAGGTCAACAATTATATTAAAGGAAAATTAGCCTTAGCAAAATATGGGCTGAGAAAAGCTGAGCATTACGGTAAAATCTTTAACCATATTAGACTTTCTTATACATATGGTGCGGGCCAAACACATAACTCACTCATAAATCAATTGTATATGTCAGCATTAAGTAAAAAGAAAATGAGGCTTTCTCCTTGCCTCCAATTTCGTGATTATATCTATGTTGAGGATGCTGCGGATGGAATTATTAAAACTACCGAATTAAAAAAAAGTGGAATCGTAAACTTAGGTTCAGGAAAAGCAATTCAACTTAAAGATTTTGTTAAAATATTTTGGAAACGACTCGGATGTTTAGAAAAAGATCTTCATTTTGGTTTTTTTGAGCAGCCCGGTGATGAACAAAGTCAGCCAATTGCCTTTCTAGACCTTTCTGTGTTGCGTTTAAATACCAGTTGGGAACCAAAATTTAAAATAGAGGATGGTATAAAAATGACTATTGAGCAGTTGATTCAAGAAAAACTTAATTAATCTAATGGCTGAAGTGTGTCAAGTTAGCGTATGCATTCCAGTTTATAATGGAGAAAGATTTTTGCTAGAATGTATAAATAGTGTGTTGGAGCAAGACTTTGGAAAGTTTGAGTTAATTATTGTAGATAATTGTTCTACAGATGGTACGAAGGATCTAGTGCAGAAAATATCCGATCATAGGATTCGGTATTTTAAAAATAATAAAAATATTGGGTCCTTGGGCAATTTTAATAAGTGTTTAGATTTAGCTAGAGGAAAATATTTCATGTTATTGCCACATGATGATTTATTGCTACCGGGTGCATTAAGGTATTTTAATAAGAGCTTATCTAACAAAAAGGTGGGTATGGTGTACTCTGCAGTGAAAATCATTGATGCTGAGGGTGCTGAACTTTTTTCCAAAACTGGTATCGGCGATTATCAAATCTCCGATATGAAGCAGTCCATAATTACTTTTATTAATTATTTTGTACCAGTTCAGTTAGCAATGGCACGAACAGATGTATTAAGGAAAGTTAATGGCTTTGAAAAAAAATATGGTCTGTATGCCGATATTCATATGTGGTTTAAAGTAGTCTTTGAAGGTTGGATGGTTGCCTATAACGATAAAATTTTAGTTTGTCACAGGGCTCATGCTGACCAGGGTCAACAGGCTTTTTATACAAGCAATTTGCAGGAAGTAAGTAAACATTGGGGAAAAGACTTAGATGCCAACTTCTGGTTATATAATAGTAGAGATTTTTTATTATTAAATTTAATTGAATATGTTACTAATAGAGCACTAGATCTTAATCTAGATCATAGAGAAATAAGAAAAAAATTTCTGAAAATTTTCATAGCCCATCACTTAAGCACTATCTTTATGATAATTTATTTTAAAAAGTTTTTTCTTATTAAGTTTCAAATAAGACTTATTGCCAAAGCTTATGGTATATTCGGGTTGCAAAGCCTTATATTTAGTTATCCATATATTATAATGGATAAGTTAGTGAAAAAAGTAAAAGTTTTGTCAAAAAAGAGTAAAAAATAAAAGTGATAGTTCAAAATAAATACAATAATATACGATGGTTAAAGTTTATATCTTTTGTATTCTCAAAAAAAATTGCGTCAACGCGTTAATATTTGGAGATTAAATTGGATGCTGTAATTTTATGTGGTGGTAAAGGAACAAGGCTAAGTGAAGAGACGGTTGCCAAACCAAAACCGATGGTAGAGATTGGAGGAAAGCCGATACTTTGGCATATAATGAAGTGTTATAGTTTATACGGTGTTAACAAATTTATATTGGCGCTAGGTTATAAAAGTGAATATATAAAAGAATATTTCTATAATTATAAGATAACTAGTTCAGACTTTTCAATAAAGCTTGATCACAAAGAAGCTATTGTTTTCCTAGATGAGTCAGATGAAAAAAAGTGGGAAATCGTGCTTATTGATACAGGCGAAGATACTTTAAAGGGTGCGAGGATAAAAAAAGTTGAGCAGTATATAAATGGAGATGATTTCTATCTAACTTACGGTGATGCAGTATCTGATTTAAGAATAGATAAGTTATTAAAGTTTCACAAAAGCCATAATTCTCTAGGTACTGTAACATCAGTTAAGCCACCATCAAGGTTTGGTGAGCTGAATATAGATGAGGACTGTAATGTTTTAGAGCTAGAGGAAAAGCCACAAATGGGGAAAGGACTTATTAATGGAGGATTTTTTGTTTTTAATCGTTCAATTTTTTCATATTTAACCGATGAAATTGACTGTGATTTTGAATTTGGTCCACTCCAAAGGATAGCGCATGAACGACAATTAAAAGCTTTTGAACACAAAGGTTTTTGGCAGTGTATGGATAATATTAGGGAAAAACAATATCTAGATTCTCTGGTAAGAAAAAATTCTGCTCCATGGGTGAAATGGAAAATATGAATAATATTAATAAATACAAAAAAACTGGTATAGTTGGAGATAAATTGTGAGGCGCTACTATTTAAACAACAAAATATTATGTAAAAACTTATTTGGAGAGAAGATAAATCTAGATTTGTTAGTATTGTTAACAATCTTGAAGATTGGAATGTTAAATATAATTAGAGAAGTGCTGTAATGTATAAGCTAAAAAGATAGCTTTCGATGTTTTCGGTGTTAAGACCTAGTGAAAAGTTTAAATTAATTTAATAAGCAATAAGGTATTAGTGCTATAGATAGAACTTAGTTATGACCTTTGCTTTTAAACTGTATAAATCAACCTGCTGTGGATACTACTAAAGATGATATTCAATAATATTTTTTATGGGAAGACTGTTTTAATCACGGGGCATACTGGGTTCAAGGGATCTTGGCTTTCAATGTGGTTAAAATCTCTAGGTGCAAATGTGATAGGAATTTCAATTGATATCCCGACCGAGCCCTCACATTTCAGAGCCACTCAATTGGAAAAGTTAATTGAAGATTATCGCTTGGATATACGAGATACAAATGCTTTAAATAATCTTATAAAAAAGTTAAAACCTTCTTTTGTATTTCACCTTGCAGCTAAAGCTTTAGTTCGTCCGTCTTATTTAAACCCTTTGGAAACGATCTCTACAAACGCTTACGGCACAATAAGTTTACTCGAAGCTCTTCGAGGTCTCGAGGAAAAGACTGTAGCCATAATAATTACAAGTGATAAAGTGTACACTAACAAAGAGTGGATATGGGGTTATAGGGAAACCGACCGCATAGGGGGGCAAGATCCTTATAGTGCTTCTAAGGGCATGGCTGAGATAGCAATAAATTCCTACGTAAAATCATTCTTTAATGACCCTAATTCTCATATAAGAATAGGTATTGGAAGAGCAGGAAATGTTATAGGTGGAGGAGATTGGGCAAAAGATAGGTTGATCCCAGATGTTATGAAAGCTGCATCGAATAATAAAGCTGTAAATATAAGATATCCTAGTTCAACTAGGCCTTGGCAACACGTTATGGAGCCAATAAGTGGCTACTTGACATTGGCATCTAATTTATACAGCGATAGAGAAATTCACGGAGGAGCTTTTAATTTTGGCCCTTTATCTAATCAAAATTTTACAGTTTCAGAATTAATTGAAGAGATGCAGAAGAATTGGGGGAAAATTAAGTGGAATGATGATTCAGTTCCCCATGAGCAATTTTATGAAGCCGGCTTATTAAAATTAGACATTGATAAGGCAATTTCAAAACTCAACTGGTACCCAGTGCTGAGTTTCGAAGAAACAATTAGTTTGACAGTAGAGTGGTACAGGAAGTTTTATGAAGACAAAAAAACCTTAATGAATGATATCACTAGTAACCAAATCGATCGGTATATAGCAGTTGCGACCGACAGAAATTTAAATTGGACTTCATAAGTTAAAAAAAATTCTTGACTGACAAAACAAAAATTAACGATCTTTATTTAACGCCTCTTAAGAAAATAGATACGCCTGGAGGAGATGTTTTAAGAGCGTTAAAAAAAAGTGAAAAAAACTTTTCTGGTTTTGGAGAAGCTTATTTTTCAGTAATAAAATATGGGGCGAAAAAAGGATGGAAAAAACATAAAAAAATGATATCAAATATTATTGTTCCATTTGGAGAAGTTCGTTTTGTATTATTTGATGATAGACAAGGATCGACCTCTTATGGTAACTTTGTGGACGTCACATTATCGCCAGCAAACTATAAAAGATTATGTATCCCTCCATTACTCTGGATGGCTTTTCAAGGAGTGGGGAAAACAGACAGTATTCTTCTTAACGTTGCAAATATTGAGCATCAACCAGACGAATCTGAAAGTAAATCCTTAGGTGAAATTAATTACAACTGGTGAAAGTATATTTGATTAATAAAAATCTTTTTTCAGTTCAATATTGTTTTTACAATAATAACAATATTGCCAACCGTTTAAACTATGGGTAATAAATGCCTTTTCTTTACGGAACTAAGTCTGCCCAATTCTGATTTTTCTTTTGAAGGTAAGAGTTACAAAAAGATATTTTTATCATGTAAAGCTATTAAAGATGAATATGTTACTAAAAATCATTTCTAAGCATAGGGAATTTGTAATGATAAGTTGTTATATGGTTTAATTGTTATGTTAGAAGAAAACATATATTAACAATGGAAAAAATTTTAGTAGTTGGGGGCACAGGGTTCATTGGATATCATTTGGTGAAAATGCTGACTTTGAACGGATGGGACGTTACCAGCTTTTCATTAAATCTTCCAACTAAAGATCGCTTTATTAAAGGTGTACGCTATTTGAGGGTAGATGTTACTGATGTGGACGAAGTTAAAAGATACGCGATAAAAGACTTTGATTATATTGTTAATTTAGGCGGTTACATCAATCACAAACCTTTTTCTGATGGTGGAATTAAAATATTTGATCAGCATTTTGTTGTAGTAAAAAACTTAGTTGATCTCGCCTCAAGACAAAAGTTAAAACGCTTTGTGCAAATAGGTAGCAGTGATGAATATGGCGATGCTAAATCTCCGCAAAAAGAAGATATGAGAGAAGCCCCTTTCTCTCCTTATTCGTTGGCAAAAGCACATGCAACTAGTTTTTTGCAGATGTTGTATAAAACAGAGAAATTTCCAGTTATTATTTTAAGACTGTTTCTAACTTATGGCCCAGGTCAGGGGTCTGAGAGGTTTTTTCCTCAAATTATTGTTGGCTGTTTGAAGGGTAAAAATTTTCCAACTTCCCAGGCTCGGCAATTGAGAGATTTCTGCTATGTGGAAGATACAGTTAGTGCAATCCATTTGGCGCTGTTAAGTGACCATTCTAATGGAGAGGTTATTAATATTGCGTCTGGTAAGGCAAAGACGATAAGAGAGGTGATAGAGTTGGTCGTGAAACATGTAGGACGTGGCAGTCCTCAATTTGGAATGGTTCCCTACCGAGAAGGTGAAAACATGGGACTGTTTGCGGATATCCAGAAGGCAAAAAAGTTATTGCGATGGAAACCTATAGTAAGTCTCGATGATGGGATAAAGAGGACAATCGATTGGTTTAAAAAATATGCAGAATAAATTTATAAAAAAAAACGCAAAATATCCTTTGGTGAGCGTAATTATGAACTGTTTCAATGGAGAGAAATTTCTCTCTGAAGCGATAGACTCGGTTTACGCTCAAACTTTTCAAGACTGGGAGATAATATTTTGGGATAATGCGTCATCTGATAGAACTGCAAAAATAGCTAAATCATATGACAAGAAATTGAAATATTTTAGGGCTAGTAAAACTACTGCTTTAGGAGAGGCGAGAGTTGCAGCAACTAAGATGGCAAAAGGTAAATATTTAGCTTTTCTAGATTGCGACGACATTTGGTTAAAAGATAAACTTAGAGACCAAGTTGAAATTTTTAAAAACTACAAGGATGAGGTTGGAATTGTTTATGGACGATCAGAAGTGATTTTTGAGAGTAATACGCAAAAAAACTTTGTTTTTAAGGAGGACAAAAAGCTCCCCGAGGGTGATGTACTTTCAGAACTTGCTAAGGAAAATTTTATAATTTTTTCTTCTGCAATGGTAAATAAGAAAAAGTTTTTTGAATGTGGGGGTTTCCCAGTACACTTGTACAACTCTACTGATTATTGGATATTTCTTCATATGGCAAAAAAGTACTCCTGCGGGGTATTTCAAGAAGTATGCTGTAAAAATAGGATTCATGATGGTAGCTTGTCAGTAAGACAAAAAGTTATAGGAGCTGAAGAATCTATTGCTGCTCTTCGTGATTTGTTGCCTGATGACAGAGTGGAAAAAGGGCTGCAAAATCAATATGTCAATCTGATTATCATGCAGTTAAAAGAAAGAAAGTTTTTAACTGCTATAAACATTCTCAAAAGGCATGGTGGTTTAATTAAAGTGTTAAATAGAATTTTTATTCGGATTAAATCTTATATTTGGTAAAAAATTACTAAATATTCAGTATTTATTATAGAAAAAATATGGTTGCTTTTAGGTAATGAACATTTATAAATTATTCAAAGTGGCGTCGGTAGTTGAGCTTTTTATTTGTTCTTGTTACTTGTTATTTGGGATTCAGTAAAAAATTGGATCTTGGTTCATATTTCATCTGAATTAATAAGTCAGACTATCAAATCAATGAGGTCATTCGTAAAACAAAAATAATATTTGGTAAAAATCCAAAAATTGATTTAAGTGTACCGTATACTTTTGGATAATTAGTGGGGGAATACTTAATTTGCAACTTTTGTTTTTAAAAAATTTTTTATTTAATTTGGCAGGAATAGATTTTTTAGCGTTGCTTCAATTTATGAGAATGCACTTAATAAAGCTTTTTCATTATGACTCGGGCTGTATGAAAAAGTACCGGCGAGTGACGTAAGATATGAAATTCAAGCTCTACCGAAGATGGAGAAAGTTTTGATGCAAAATGAATAGGAGTTCATCCATTGAATAAACCAAAAAGAAAAAAAATAATGTTGGTTTTTGGAACTAGACCGGAAGCGATAAAGATGAGCCCTGTTATTAATGCTTTGAAAGATGATCCTGATTACTTTGATGTTTGTGTATGCATAACTGCACAGCATAGACAAATGCTCGATCAGGTGTTAGATGTCTTTCAAATTACACCCGATGTTGATCTTGACATTATGGACCCTAGTCAAGACTTATTTGATATTACATCTACCGTTTTGCTCGAAATGAAGAAAGTTTTTGATTCAAAAAAACCAGATATTATTCTGGTTCATGGCGATACGACAACAATGTTAGCTAGTTCTATTGCCGCCTTTTATGCAGGAATTCCAGTTGGACATATTGAAGCTGGTTTGAGAACAAATAATTTAAATGCTCCCTTCCCTGAAGAATTTAATCGACAAGTTGCTAGTAAGATATCTAAATGGCATTTTACTCCGACAGATTTAGGCAAAAAAAATTTAATATGTGATGGAGTACATCCATCTTCCATTACCGTCACCGGAAACACTGTTGTAGATGCTTTATTTTGGGTTTTGGATCGGGTAGATAATAGTTTGAAAACTAAAAAGGCCTTATCTGATATGTTAAATAAGATGATAGAATTTAATTGGAGAAAAGAACGCTTTGTGATGATTACAGGTCATCGAAGGGAAAATTTTGGAGATGGATTCTTAAATATTTGTCAGGCTATTAAAGCTCTAGCCTCAAAATATAGCACGACTCATTTTCTCTATCCTGTACATATGAATCCTAATGTACAAAAGCCGGTAAATCAGATCCTAAAGGGTTTTTCTAACATACATTTGATTAAGCCCTTAACTTATGAACCATTTATCTACCTTTTAAAACACTCTCATATTGTGTTGACTGATAGTGGCGGTATTCAAGAGGAAGCACCTAGTTTAGGAAAGCCGGTTCTAGTTATGAGGGATCTCACTGAACGACCAGAGGCTGTAGAAGCTGGAACGGTAAGATTAGTGGGTACAGATAAGCATAAAATCATCCAAGGTGTTCAAGATCTTTTGGATAATAAATTATTATATAAAAAGATGTCAAAGATACACAATCCATATGGAGATGGAAAGGCCTCTAAAAGAATTTTAAAAGTGTTAAAATCCATATAGAAGGGACATGCATTCTGAATATAAAACTTAATTATAGAAGGCAAAAAATTTGAAAAATGAGAAAAAAATTGCTGTAGTAGGGTTGGGGTATATTGGACTTCCCACTGCAGCATTGCTAGCGAGCAAAGATTACAATGTATTAGGGATTGATACTAATGCTAACGCGGTTGATGTTATTAATAGTGGCAAAGCTCATATTGTTGAACCTCAACTGGATAAGTATGTAAGCGCTGCAGTGTCAAAAAAAAGATTTAAGGCATCTACAGTGCCGGGGTTAGCGGATGTGTATATTATTTGCGTTCCAACTCCCGTCGAAATGGGCAGAAAGCTTCCAAAACCAAATATAAATCACGTTATAAACGCTATTAAATCAATATCTCATCTATTAAAAGACGGTGATCTTGTCATTTTGGAGTCTACTTCACCGGTAGGAACTACAAAGAAATTAGAGAATACTTTGCGTCTCTCTGGAGTAAATACAGATAATATTCATATCGCCTATTGTCCAGAGAGAGTGCTTCCAGGAAATGTTATTGATGAATTGATAGAAAATGATCGAGTTGTTGGTGGATTAACACCGGAAGCAACAAGCATGGTTTCAAGTTTTTACCGAACTTTTGTTGCAGGAGAAATATTCGAGACTGACGCCAAAACTGCTGAACTTTGCAAGTTGACAGAAAATAGTTTTCGAGATGTAAATTTAGCTTTTGCAAACGAGTTGTCCATAATTTGTGAGAAAGAGAAAATTGATGTTTGGATGTTAATCGAATTGGCAAACCGACATCCAAGAGTTAACATACTTCAACCTGGAACTGGTGTAGGTGGCCATTGCATTGCTGTAGACCCATGGTTCATTGTTGCAAGAGATAAAAGCAACTCAAAATTAATTCAAAAAGCGAGGGAAGTGAACGATATTAAGCCTCATTGGGTAGTTGATCAAACGGAAA
Source organism: Pelagibacteraceae bacterium TMED65 (assembly GCA_002167215.1). Next base: position 26,288 of record NHDS01000019.1, on the reverse strand, counting down.
ATAAGTTAAAAAAAGTAAAATTTAAAGATAAAAAAAAACCGATAGTGGCTTGTTTGGGTTTGTCATTCAAACCAGACATTGACGACCTTAGAGGATCTCCTGCAGTATTAGTTGTGGAGTCACTTTTGAGTAGGGGCTACGCAGTATTCGCTGTTGAACCAAATATTAAAACTCATGCTTCAATCGAGCTGATCGATCTTCAAACTGCTTTCAATAAAGCCGATGTCTTTGTAATACTGGTTAAGCATAAAGAGTTTATTGTAGATAATGTTGTTTTAGAATTACGAAGCCGATCTGCTTTAGATTTTTGCGGTGCCTTAACCTAGACTTCTACTTCTGAACTTTATAAAAATTGTAACGGTATTAATACAGCAAAACTACTTTTTTTTTATCTTTGATCATGTTCTTTTAAAAACGCACGTAATTACAATAGGAAAAAATGAAATTTAAAGTTAGTAGGTTAATTCATTCGAGCTGTCGATTTTTTAATTAACGAGACTATCCCACGAAATGGGCATTTAAATTGATAAAAAAAGCAATTCTATAGAGCTAATCATTTTTTAACAGCCTTTATAAACTTTGATATTTGTGGATGTGGATTTTCAAAGAGTATTTTACCTTATGAATGATATTAGTTATAGATACTAATGAATATCAAATATGTTGGAAAGTTTTTTAATCTGGGATGTTTGCTTTAAATAAAAAAAAATTACTGGTATTGCTTATACTTGTACCTGTATTTATATCATTTTCTCCTGGTGGTCAGATAGGGCTTGATAGGGTTGGAGGTGTAGCCTCACCCTATCTTCTTACACTACCAATTTCTTTTTTCGCAATTGTAATACTTTTGTTCAAGTTTTCAGAACAAATATTTCAAGATAAAATATTAGTAATTTTTATCCTGTATTCTATTGCAGTCTTTTTCATAGGCAGTATTTATAATGGCGCCCTTAATTTTGGACTGCTTAAAACACTTATCTGGATGAATGTATTTGTTTCTTTGCTTACGGTATTTAAACACTATTTCAGGTTAAATTACTATTCTCTAGAGCACTCGCTAAAAATTGAGAGGTTTATTGTTTTTAGTTACTTTTCAATTTTAGTTTTAACCTGGTTAAGTTTTTTTGCTTACGGACGAAACTCATTCATTTTTCCAAGCATGAAAATCTACAATTTTGAACAGTACTTTGCCTTCATATTTATTCCTCTTATTGCAATAATAGGATCTTACTCTTTTATTTTATTTATAATAGGCTGCATTTTAACAATCGGTATTGCTATTTTATCTGTTAATGTCACTGCATTGTTAATTCTGTTAGTTGTAATGTCCTTAGTCACAGGGTCATATTTTATGCGATTTATAAAAACAAAAATTATTTATCAACTCACGATTTTTGTCTCTATTTCATTTGCAATATTTTGGATATTTACATTACCTTACTGGGCAGACAGTACTGGGATGAGCAGCTTGACTATAAGAGCCGACAATATCAACAGCTATTTTGATAATATTAAATGGTACTCGATAATATTTCCATTTCTCCATAGCTCGAGGGGCGTTCATTTTGATATGCATAACGAGCTCTTAGAAGTATTTAATGCAGTAGGCATTTTAGGTCTTCTGCTTTTCTACTATTTATACTTAAGAGTATTAAGAAATTTTTCAGAAAAATATAGGATTATGAGGCTCACATTTGTATTTTCAATTTTTATATCAGGTTCAACATTAGAATTAACCTTACATGTATATACCTTAATTGTATTTTCCTTTATGTCTGCTTTTTACGAGTACTTGTCTAATCAATCAGATTTACAAATCCAATCTGTGAGGAAAAATTAACACAAATATCTTAATTATGAAAAATGGTAGTAGAGATAAATAAATTGATGATTTTGAATAATAATTTTAAAAAAAATATTAAATCAAGTGGACAGAGCAAAAGACTACTAGCTTTTGAGAAAAAGCTGTTTTCTGTTAGATTTGGTTATAAATTAAATAATTTTTTGCAATATATTGTATGTTCGCGCTTTAGTCTCTACAAATTGAATGTTCATACTTTAGACGTTTTGTACAATGTAATAGTTTTTAAACCAAAATATAAAATTTTAGAAATTTCCTATTACTACTGCAAAAAACTCTATTTTTCAGTGGCAAATTTAGATTTATATTCTCTGAGATTAAATACTCTCAATATTCGAATTTCAACCTTCAACTCAATGAAAAAATAGTAAAGTTAGGACTTAAATTGAATATTCTTTACATCAGCAGTTCTGCGGATTGGCATATAGATCTCTGGGTGAAATATTTCACAAAAAGACATAAAGTTTTCCTATTTTCTGATAAAGAAGACTATTTGCAGGCACAACCATATGAAAATGTAAAAGTTTTTCTTTCAACTGGCATCCTTGGAAGGTATTTAAATCTATTGAACTCAAAATCTCAAAAGCTATATCAACTTAACAAATTAATTTCTGTTAAGATCTTTGCTAAAAAAATTGACACTATTATTGAAGAGAATTCAATCGATGTAGTTCACGCTCACTCTCTCTACTATGGATTTCTTGCGTCTTTCATTTCAAAAAATGTACCTGTAATTTTTACCCCTATGGGTTCTGACATAATATTGAATGCGCAGAAAAATTATATATACCAATTTATGGCTCAACGAGCATTTTTAAAATCAAAAGTTGTAACTGGAGACTCTCAATTGTTGAGGAAGATGGGTTATAAACTTGGAGCAAGAAAGAATGACAACTTCATAATACAAAATGGCGTTGATACAACAATTTTTTACCCAAAAAAATTAACAAAAAAAATTATTCAAAAGAAAAATGATGAGATACTAATCTTTAGTCCACGAGGAATGATGCCCGTTTATAACATAGATATAATTATTAAGGCATTTAAAAGTTTAATTGATGAGGGTCTTGGTTTGAAACTAATGATCTGCTTTCCATTTGGAAACAATTATGGAGATGAAATGAAAGCTAAAATTAATGAATATGGCCTGAATGAAAAAGTGATTTGGTTAAGTAAATTGACTTATCTAGAAATGGCTAACTGCTACAATATGGCGGATATTGTTGTTTCTGTACCTAGCTCTGATAGTTCTCCAAAAAGTGTTTATGAAGCAATGTTTTGTGGTAAGCCAGTCGTGGTCTCGGATCTAGAGTGGAGCTACGAGAATTTTAATAAAAAAAAATGTTTTGAAAGAGTAAAAGTAAGAGATGTTATATCATTGAGTTCATCATTAAGAAAACTAATAAATAATGAAAGTCTACGTGATGAATTGTCTGTAAACGCTATCGAAGAAGTTTCAAAAAAGTTCTCATATCAAAAGAATATGGAAAAAATGGAAACGATCATGAGGAACATACAGCAAACACAAACACTAAGTTAAACAAATAGTTTTGAAAAGTGATTATTTTTTTGTATCCGAGCGCTTATTCGATTAGAAAAAAGATACTAGAGTTAAATCAAAAACTACTAAAAGTAGGAAACTAGAATGAGTTATCTCAAATGATAAAAGTATGTGTGAATTGTGTTATGGACATATCGGATCCTGGAATCTCCTTTGATAAACATGGACTATGCGATCATTGTCAAAATTTTTATAAAAATATTCTGCCAAATTGGGAAGTTGAAAATGAGGGGGAACTCAATTCGTTGGTCGCAAAAATAAAGAAAGCAGGAAAAAATCATGACTTTGACTGCATCATTGGGATGAGCGGAGGCATAGACAGCTCATACCTGACATATTTTGTTAAGGAGAAAATGGGTCTTAGACCTCTAGTCTTTCATGTTGACGGAGGTTGGAATTCTAAAGAGGCAGTAAATAACATAGAAAAAATTGTGGATAAATTAGATCTAGATCTCTACACCGAGGTCATAAATTGGGAGGAGATGAAAGATCTACAACTCGCGTTTTTTAAATCAGGTGTTCCGCATCTAGATGTGCCTCAAGATCACGCATTTTTTGCAACGATGTATAAGTTTGCGAGAAAGTATAACATAAAATATATTTTAACAGGAGGAAATTTATCCACTGAGTGCATAAGGAATCCGGTTGAATGGATGTACTATCAATCCGACTCAGTACAACTGATAGATATCCATAGAAAATTTGGTCAGAAACCTCTAGCAACTTTTCCTATAACTAACGTTTTGTGGCATAAATTTTATTTACCCTTATTCTTTGGCATTAAGATTATTCGCCCTTTGGATAAAATTAGGTATATTAAAGAAGAGGCAGTCGAGTTGTTGATAGAAAAGTTTGGATGGCAGCCTTATCCTCAAAAACATTTTGAGTCACGATTTACAAAATTTTATGAGGGTTATTGGCTCCCTTCTCGTTTTGGGTTCGACACAAGAAAAGTCCAATATTCAAGCCTTATTTTGACAAATCAAATGTCACGAAAGGATGCACTATCTATGCTAGAAAAGCCCCCTTTCGATGAAAAAAATATAAAGCATGATATAACTTACGTTGCTACTAAACTCGGAATTTCTGCTAATGAACTAGAAAGTTATATGTATATACCAAAAAAATATCATAGGGATTATAAGTCACAAAGGTCTCTTTATTTTCTTGGAGCTAAATTGCTGAAATTTCTGGGTTTTGAAATTGGTGGAAAAAGATGATTTCGATAATTGATTATGGTTTAGGAAATACCAATGCTTTTGCAAATATTTATAAAAAGCTGAATATCAAAGCTGATATTGCTAGCACTCCGAAACAATTAAAAGAAGCAAAAAAAATAGTTTTGCCTGGAGTGGGTTCATTCGACTGGGCAATGACATTACTTAATAAATCTGGAATGCGTGAGCCGCTAGAGGAACTAGTTATTGAAAAAAAAATTCCTGTCCTTGGCGTTTGTGTTGGAATGCAAATCATGGCAGAGAATAGTGAAGAGGGTATTATGGAAGGCCTGGGTTGGTTTAAAGGAACTGTAAGAAAATTCGATTTCATAAAAGAAAAATTTGCCCTGCAAGTTCCGCATATGGGATGGAATAAAGTTAAACCACGGAAGAACCATTCGCTATTTAAAGGAATTTCAGTGGAAGATTTTTTCTATTTTTTACATTCATTTTATGTGTTAACCGAAGATAAAAGTATTTCAATAGCCATAACAAACTATGGGGTAGATTTTAGTTCAGTTACTCAGAGAGAAAATATTTATGGAGTTCAATTTCATCCTGAAAAAAGCCATTTTTCAGGCATCAACTTATTACAAAACTTTGCGGAGCTGAACTCTTGCTGAGACCTCGAATTATACCGTGTCTCTTAATTGAAGACAAAAGTTTGGTTAAAACCCTCAACTTTAAAGAGCCAAGATATATTGGGGACCCTATAAATGCCGTTAGGCTCTTTAATGAGAAAGAAGCAGATGAGCTAATAGTTCTTGATATTGTTGCATCAAAAAATGGAGATGAACCAGATTATAACTTGATAAAAAATATTGCTGCAGAGTGTAGGATGCCTTTATGCTATGGAGGAGGAGTAAAAAACGTCGATCAGATAAAAAAAATAGTCAGTCTGGGAGTTGAAAAAGTAGCTATTAGTTCAATCGCTTTGGATTATCCTTCGATTATAAGTGAGGCGGCTTCAATCGTTGGATGTCAGAGTGTAGTCGTTGTTTTAGACGTAAAAAAAAATCCAAAGACTGGTGTATACTCAGTATATTCCCAAAATGGAAACCATTTACATTCTAGCCCAATTGCAACATTGGCTAAATCAATTCAGGATTTAGGAGCTGGAGAAATAGTTGTGAATTCAATAGACAGAGATGGGTTAATGACTGGTTACGATCATGAATTAATTGACAGCATTTATTCAGCAGTAGAAATACCCATTTCTGCTCTCGGTGGAGCAGGTTCAATTCAGCATATAAAAGATTTGTTCCAAAAATTTAAAATTATTGGAGCTTGTGCCGGTTCTTTATTTGTTTTCAAGGGAAAATTTAAAGCCGTATTAATTAACTATCCTGATAAAGTTAAGAAGTCTGAAATTTTTTCAGACGGTGATAGGAGATAGCTATTGAAACAGTTGCAGCAAAATTTAGGTGATGGAACGACGGCTTTGATAGACGTTCCATGCCCGTCTTTAAAAGAGGGTCATGTATTAATTAAAACAGTAAACTCACTAGTATCGGTTGGAACAGAAAAAATGCTTATAAATTTTGGTAAAGCTGGGTACTTAAAAAAAGCTTCACAGCAACCAGAAAAACTCAAGGCAGTAGTGGATAAGATTAATACCGATGGTTTATTGCCTACTTTTAAAGCTGTTCAATCAAAATTAAATAAGCCAATCTCTTTAGGTTACTGTAATGCTGGAATAGTGGTAAAATCAGAGTCTAATTTTTTTGAAGAAGGAGATAGAGTAATATCAAATGGCAGTCATGCTGAGCTCGTCGTGGTTCCTCAAAACTTGTGTGCTAAAATACCCCACAATGTTGATGATGAAACAGCTGCTTTTTGCGTTTTAGCCTCAGTTGGAATGCAGGGTATACGCTTAGCGGACCCCAAAATTGGTGAAACGGTTTGTGTGTTTGGTCTTGGATTAGTCGGTCTACTTACCGTTCAAATATTAATAGCAAACGGTTGTCGAGTGCTAGCAATTGATATGAATTCAAAACGATGCCAGCTTGCCCGCAAATTTGGTGCACAAACAGTTGATCTTTCTAAAAATGAAGATCCAATTTCCCATGCTAAAATTTTTTCCCGTGGAAATGGTATCGATGCGGTAATTATAGCGGCGTCAACAAAAAAAAATGATGTTATTCACTTAGCTGCAGAAATATCTCGAAAAAGAGGTCGTGTCATTCTCATAGGCGTTGTAGGACTTAATTTAAGAAGAGAAGATTTCTTTAAAAAAGAAATCACTTTTATGGTTGCTGCTTCTTATGGTCCCGGCCGGTACGATCCCAATTATGAGGAACGTGGAGAAGATTATCCTCTTGGTTTTGTTCGCTGGACAGCTAGAAGAAACTTTGAGGCCGTTTTGGATTTGATGTCTAGTGGGTCTCTTAATTTAAAATCTCTTATCACTCATCGTTTCCAATTCAATGATGCTTTAAAAGCTTACGAAAAATTAGAAGATTTATCAGCATTGGGTGTTTTGCTTTGTTATCAAAACAAACCAAAAAAAAATCTGACAAAATCTTATATCAAAATTTCAGAAGATGTAACTTTAGCAAATAATGACCAAAAACCTGGTGTAAGTTTTATTGGTGCTGGAAGTTATGCCTCAAGTGTTTTAATACCATCTTTTAAAAAAACTGGTGTCTCTTTTGATGCTATAGTTTGTAATTCCGGTTCGAATGGTATTCAGGTTGGAAAAAAAGCTGGATTCAGAATGGCTTCAACTGATTTTAACTCAGTAATAAATAGAAACAGTTCCAACGTTATAGTAATAGCTACGCCTCACAATGTGCATGCCTCGCAGGTAATATCAGCCTTGAAATGTGGAAAGCATGTTTTTGTAGAGAAACCTTTGGCTTTAAAAATTTCCGAGTTAGTAGAAATAAAAGAGACTTACACTAGGCTCAATAGAAATCGCTCTGACTTACAACACTTGATGGTGGGATTTAACAGGCGTTTTTCTCCCTTAATAACCAAAATGAAAGGTTTGATTGAAAAAAAAAGGGAGCCCAAAGCAATTATAATAACTGTTAACGCTGGTTCAATTCCATTTGATCATTGGATACACTCAAAGGATGTCGGTGGCGGCCGAATAATAGGAGAGGGCTGCCATTTCGTTGATTTGTTGAGGTTTTTAGTGGGTGTTAAAATAAAAAGCTTTCAGGTTGCAAAGCTCAAAGGTGGGTTTGGAGCAGATATCTTGGAAGATAATGTTACCATTAACCTTTTGTTCCATGATGGTTCGGTTGGTACAATTCACTATTTAGCCAATGGAAATAAATCATTTCCTAAAGAGAGAGTTGAGGTATTTTGCGGCAATGCTGTACTACAGCTCGATAATTACAAGATTTTGAAGGGTTTTGGCTGGAATAATTTTAAAAGAAAGAGATTATTTGTTCAAAATAAAGGCCAAATAGATTGTGTGAAAGCTTTTGTTGACTCAATTCAACACAAAAAACCGACTCCTATACCATTTGATGAGTTGATAGAAAGCTCAGAAACCACAATACAAATTTCTAACGAACTGATAGCGTAATAAAGATTCAAATAATAAGTGGTTCAAAACATAATAAAGAAAAATGATGTTAAATTGTTAGACCTCGATATATCAATTAAAGAAACTCCCAACGTAATTAAACCATTTCTTGATAAATTATTTTTGCTGAGTAGATGGTAAAGAATTGCCGGTAAAGCGGGATGTAAAGGCTGGTAACTATCGAAACAGTAGGCTATAAAGACCACTAAGATAATTGAGATATTTAAGGCAAAGACTTAATGCTTAGTAAGTTACTTCTTTATTTTGTTACGATATACTATCTAAAACCAATACAGATTTTCGCAAGATTAAAAAATTTTTTTTATAATCCCAAAGCAGATAATTCTACTCGTCCTTCACTTAGAAAAATACCGTGTGTTCAGACATTTCTTCTAAACGAGAAAAATTTGCTTAATGACCGAGGTGAATTTTTATTTCTAAATCAGAGCGGGTTACTTAAAAATATTGGTTGGTATGGAAACGAGAGAACAAAGTTATGGAGGTATAACCAACATTATTTCGAATATCTTAATTCCACAAATAGAGATATAACCAACCGTTTTAATAAAAAAATACTTTTAGATTGGGTTAAGAGCAATCCGCCTGCATTTGAAGTGGGTTGGGAACCTTACCCTACATCTCTTCGGGTTGTTAATTGGATAAAATATCATCTTTCCTTTNACACTTTGCCAGAAGAATGTTTGCAAAGTTTGGCAGTTCAAGGACGTTGGTTATACACTCGTTTAGAGTTCCATATCCTTGGTAATCACTTGCTAGCAAACGCGAAAGCATTAATTTTTTTGGGTTTGTTTTTCAGAGGAAAAGAGGCTGATAAGTGGTTGAGAAAGGGAATAAAGATCATGAGTTATCAGGTGAGTGAACAGATTTTATCAGATGGTGGTCATTTTGAAAGAAGTGCGATGTACCATTCAATTATCCTGGAAGATTTGATAGATATCTATAGCTTATGTTCTACTAACAATCCTCCAAAGATAGAAAAAATTTTGAGCTTACTTGAAATTTGCGAGGAAAAGATCCCAATGATGTGTGAATGGTTGAATGTGATGACCCACCCAGATGAAGAAATAGCTTTTTTTAATGATGCAGCGTTTCGAATAGCTCCAAAACCGAGATCACTTTTAAATTATGCTGCAAGGTATGGGTTTAATACTCCTGAAATAAAGGATAATTGTATTTGGCTAAGGGAAAGTGGGTATCTCCGGGCGCAACATGAAAATGTTACGTTGATAGTTGATATTGCTCGACTAGGTCCTGATTATCAATTAGGGCATGCACACGCGGATACTTTGAGTTTCGAGTTGTCAATTTTTGGCAGAAGATTAGTGGTTAATTCTGGTACTTCGGATTATAATATAGGCTCAACTAGACAACATCAGCGAAGTACCAGAGCACATAATACAGTGGAAATAAATGATAGAAATTCCTCAGAAATGTGGGCTAGCTTTCGTGTGGCGAGAAGAGCTTCACCTTTTGATATTAAGGTCAAGAAAGGAAAGAAAAAAATTGTAATTGAGGGGTCTCATAACGGCTATAGTGGTTATTTTTCTAAGATCATTCATTGTCGCAGATGGGTGTTAACAGGGAATAGTTTGCGAGTTATTGATAACATCGATGGTAATTTTAAAAAATGGGTATCGCGCCTTTATTTGCACCCTCACGTAAAATGTAAACAAAAAATAAAGTGCAAAGAATTAAAATCGTTAAATGACATCATATATTTTAATTGTTCTCTAGATGAGGTAAATATAAGAGAGTCCAAATGGGCACCTGAATTTGGAAATCAAATACCTAATCAATTTATTGAAATGAAGGGGAAGGGTGCTACTTGCGGCTTTACGATGCGTTGGTAGGAGCCAAATTAAGTGAGATTATTATTTTTAAGCTTTTATTATGATCCTGATCTAAGTGCCGGTTCTTTTCGGTCAAAGGCTTTAGTGAATGAATTAATAAAATCAAACTCCAATTTATTTATAGATGTTGTTACTACGTTGCCAAATAGGTATAACTCATACCAACGTAAGGCTATTCCGGTAGAAAGAAAAAGTTCTTTGACTATTACCAGAATTTCTGTCCCAACCCATAAAAGTGGAATGTTGGATCAATCCATAACTTTTGGGGTCTTCGCAGTTAAGGTAAGAAATTTAATTAAAACAAAAAAATATGATTTGGTTTACGCCACTTCGAGTAGATTGATGACTGCTGTACTGGGAGCTTGGATAGCGAATAAACAAAAAGATTGCCTGTTATATTTAGATATAAGGGATATTTTCGTTGACACTATAAGGGATATTCTTCCTAAGGCGATGCGCAGACTGGTAATACCGGTATTTGCATGTTCAGAGAAGTGGGCATTCAAAAAAGCAGATAAAATTAATTTGGTTTCGACGGGCTTTAAAGAATACTTCAATAGTCGTTATCCCAAAAAACCTCTATCATTTTTTACCAACGGAATAGACGCTGAATTCTTAAAGTATTCACCTCATAACATAATCAAAAAGCCAAAAGATAAAGTTTTAAAGGTTTTATATGCTGGCAATATAGGAAAGGGACAGGGCCTACATGACATAATTCATAGGATAGCCTTAAAAAGTGAAAAAATGATCAATTTTAGAATTTTTGGAGATGGAGGCAAGAAAAATCTACTCATTTCACAATGTTTGGCTGCTGGATTATCTAATGTAGATATTTTCCCACCAATTAGCCGTACTCAGCTAATTGAGGAATATCAAAAAGCTGATGTATTATTTTTACATTTAGGAGACTTTGATGCTTTTAAAAAAGTACTACCATCAAAAATATTCGAATATGCTGCAACAGGAAAACCTATTTGGGCAGGAGTTTTAGGTTATTCTGCAGAATTTTTAAAGCGGGAAATAGAAAATGTTGCTATTTTTCCGCCTGGAGATGTGAATGCTGCCTTAAAAAGTTTGAAATACTTGAAAATCATAGACACACCAAGAAGCACTTTTATTAAAAAGTTCTCTCGTGAAAATATAAGTAAAGAATTAGCAAGCGATATAATCAAATTACTCAAAAGTTAAAAAAAGACATTGTTTAAGAAAACTCTTGATGGTAAGCCTAATTTTTATCCGATAGTCACTTTTTTTGATTAATCTCTATCAAATAAGGAAATGGTTCGTTGATCAAAACAAATAGTAGAAGAGCCATAGTTACTGGAGCTGCAGGGTTTATTGGTTATCATTTGTGTAGCAAACTTCTTTTTGAAGGTTGGAATGTACTAGGGATTGACTCAATAAGTAACTATTATGATATTGAGTTAAAAAATAAAAGAGTTACAACCCTAAAAAGAAATAGTCGGTTTTTATTCAATAAATTAAATATTGAAAATAAAGAGAGATTATTAAAAATTTTTGCAGAATTTAAACCTGAAATAGTGATTCATTTAGCAGCTCAGGCGGGGGTCAGGTATTCTATTGCAAATCCACAAAGCTATCTAAGTTCAAATGTGATAGGTACTTTCAATATGCTTGAAGCTACGAAAGAGATCGATTGCAAGCACTTATTGGTTGCATCCACTTCATCAGTTTATGGATCGAATTCAAAATCGCCCTATAAAGAAACTGATAAAGCTGATACACAACTTTCTTTTTATGCCGCCACAAAAAAATCAAATGAAGTTATGTCACACTCATATTCTCATCTATTTAACATACCAACTACTTGTTTTCGTTTTTTTACGGTATATGGTCCTTGGGGAAGACCTGACATGGCGTTATTCAAGTTTACTAAATGTGCTTATGCAGGTGAACCAATTGAAATCTATAATTATGGAAAAATGCAAAGAGATTTTACATACATTGATGATCTCATTTCAGGGATAATGAACCTCATTCCGATAAANCCGAAAGATAATAAAAAATCAATAAAGGGTGATAGTCTTTCTCCCATAGCGCCTTGGAGAGTTGTTAACATAGGAAGCGCACAGCCTGTGAGTTTAAAAAATTTTATTGAGATATTAGAAAGAAAGCTTGGGTTCAAAATTCAAAAAAGATATGTGGAAATGCAAGCTGGGGATGTCCCTCATACTTATGCTGATATTTCATTAATAAAGTCGCTTACAGGATTTCTACCGAAGGTTTCAATTGATCAAGGTCTTGAAGAATTTCTTATCTGGTACAAAAAATATTATAAAATAAATGGTTGAGGATCAAAAATGAAAATTGGTGTAGTAGGGACTGGATATGTAGGACTAGTATCTGGTGCTTGTCTTTCAGACTTTGGGCATAGTGTTATATGTTTTGATAAAGATAAGGATAAAATTAAAGACTTAGAGAATGGTAAAATACCAATTTATGAGCCTGGTTTGGAAGCATTGGTAAAAAAGAATGTTGAAGCAAATCGTTTAATATTTAGTACTGATTTAAATTCATATATTGATGAACTGAGTGTTCTTTTTGTTGCAGTAGACACGCCGGCAGTGAAATTAAGCGGCAAAGCTAACCTTGATAGCTTTTATGCAGTTATTCAAGAGATTTTGAAACTTTCTAGTAATAACATGGTAATAGTTATAAAATCGACGGTTCCGGTTGGAACAAATAAAGAAATATTGAGTAAATTACTTAAAAATGATAAAGACTTGGCCTTTGANTTAGTTTCCAATCCTGAGTTTTTAAGAGAGGGCTCAGCAATTGATGATTTCATGCGACCAGACAGAGTGATTGTAGGCACTAATAGTGTTTACGCTAAGGAAGTTATGGAAGAAATTTATAAGCCTTTATATTTAAGGGACTTCCCTATCGTTTACACAGATCCAGAAAGCGCCGAGATGATTAAATATGCTTCAAATGCTTTTTTAGCCACTAAAATATCATTTATAAATGAAGTAGCCTCTCTTTGCGAAAAGACTGGAGCAAATGTAAAGGAGGTAGCAAAAGGTATGGGCTTAGACAATAGAATCGGGAGTAAGTTTTTGCATGCAGGACCTGGATATGGGGGGTCCTGCTTCCCGAAAGATACTCTTGCTTTTATCAAAACTGGCCAAATGTATGGAGCCAGACAAAGAATAGTCGAAACAGTAATATCAGTTAATTCAGAGGTAAAGAATAGGATGGTGGAAAAAATAGATAATATTTTTAACGGGCATCTTGATAACAAAATAATTTGTTTTTTTGGAATAACATTTAAACCAAATACTGATGACATTAGAGAAGCACCTAGCCTGACCATAATTCCTGAAATTCAACTGAAAAATGCGAAAATAAGGATCGTAGATCGTAAAGGAGAAGGCCAAGGTAAGATGATTTTCAAAGGAAGCGAATGGTATAGTAGTCCTTATGAGGCAGCCTCAGGAGCAGATTTGGTGGTTATCCTAACTGAATGGAATGAATTTAGAGCTTTGGATCTGAACAGGATTTCGAGCGTTATGCGGACCCCAATTATGGCTGACTTGCGAAACGTATACTCAAAGAGCGAAGTTATCAGTAACGGTTTCAAGGATTATATTAGTGTAGGCAGAATAAACTAAAATTTAAAGCGATAGAATTTCTAATTTATGCATGTTAATAATGATTTTAATTATACTTGCTAAGTTTTTAAAAAGTGGTTTCGAAATCAAAAATATATCGCACTTTATTAGGTTAAATTTAAAATATGGTTTGATGTAGAGTACGATTGAAAGATCTATTTTTCAAACCCACTAATTTTCAATGCTATTGTAAGAGCAGAAATTATCAGAGGTGAGAAATTCCTTTTATTTTTGGTTTTTTCGTATTAAAAATAAAAATCTTAATATAAGGTTGATGCCCTTCCATGAGTAATATAGAAGATGAAGATTCTGATGTTCTTATAGACATCAACAGCCTTATGTTCTCCTTTTGGAATGATAAATTTTTATTTCTTATAGCGTTTCTTTTATCTATTCCAGTATCCTTACTTTTCATTTCTACAATCAGTCCTTTATATGTTGCGAAAGCGGTTGTAGAGGTTGAACAGGAAAATATTAGCGAAAATATGATTCCCGCAAGCCTGGCCAAGGTTATACCTTTTTCTTCCCAATTAGCCCTTCCTGCATCAGCCTTTTTGCCAAAAATAACAGGAAATAAATTTCTTGAAAGAGTTGTGGGCGACGGTGATGAATCTGACAGAAAGTTGCGAAAACAATGCGAGTACACCCCTCCAAGTAGGTACTCAAGCTTTCATATCTTTAGTTTGTTAGGAGTAGCAAAAATTTCTGCTCCAAGTGAGGAACAAAAAAAAGATCTTGTATTAGAATGTTTAAAAAAAATGATGTTAGTCGAGAAGTTTCAACATAATGGTGCGGCAACTACCGCTTACTCAGTATCAATTGAAGCCGAGGATCCATATCTGGCAGCTAAGTTGGCGAACAAAATAGTAGGAAAGTACTTTGAGATAGAACAGGAAACGAAGGAAAATAATTTTCAGAGGTCCATGACATACCTCTCAGAAATTTTGGCAGAAGCACAACAAGATCTTCAGAAATATGAAGACCAACTGGAAGTATTTCTGATAAGTAATGCCAGTCTAGTTGATCCAAATTCAAAGCTATCTTTAGGAATGGGGGTAGAAGCCGCTCTGCAGCAAAAGATAGTTGCTTTAGGCCAAAGCGAAAAATTTGAAATGAGCATTTTGAAAAATTTGAGGACTTTAAAGGGACTGGCCTCAAGACCTCCAAGTGAATTTTTTTCTTTTGTAGAGGCTTCTGGAATTAAAATGGGTTTGTCCAGCAAATTTATTTCAGACATGTCTGAGCTCCAGGAAAGTGCTGGAAAGGGTTCAGTTTTAGACTTTAACGTCCTACAAAGAATAAAAGAGGAAATTAAGAGGTTAGAAGGTTTTTTGAGAAAAAAAGAAGATCAGCGCGCTAAAAGAGAAAACGAACTCGAGATTTTGATAAAAAAACAAATGAATTTAGATACCTTGATCTCGGAAATTCGAAAACGAACAATTTATCTCTCTAACCTCCAAGATCAATTAGTAGCTAAGACGGTTCAGGCAGGTGCGCTCTCATTGGATAGTGTCAAACTCTACTCGAAAGCAGTCCCTCCTCTTTATCCCGAAAGTCCAAGAAAGAAAATAATTTTGGTTCTTTTTGCTGCTTTTTTTGTGTTTCTAGTATCAGTGTATTCATATTCTAAATTATATTTAAATAAAACTGTTTACACTCTCTCCCAACTAAGAAGACTAGGTCAGATACAAAACAAGATTCAGCTGTCATCAAGAGATTATGATTATTTGAAGGAAAGAAAAAAGGAGGCGTTTGGCTTAAATTTTATGGATGACGTATTGAATGCCGGCAAGATTGGATGTGTAGTTGACATTTCTGAAAAAGGTTATTTGCGAAAAGGATCTGGCGAAAATTTTTCTAATTCAATCGGGAAGATTTTTTCAAAAAAAGAAAATACGTTAGTATACACAAGCCGATCTCCTGAGCAATATTTGCAGCTTAATAAAAGCAAACCAAAGCAGGCTCAGCCCAATCTTTCTGAAACCACCAGAGAAAATGGGTTTGTTAAAATAGAGGATGACGCTTGCTTATTAGAGAGTGGAGATTTTTTCCCTTTACGAAATGAATATAACAGGTATGACAGAATTATTCTTTATCTTAATCATAAGATTGACGAGCTGACTAAATTGGAAACTATTCGCAACTGTGATTACTATATCCTAATTGGGAGAAAAGGAAAGTTTGGGTTTAAAGACCTCGATAAGTTTATAAAAGAAATCAGCGCTGAAAGGTCGAAATGTATTGCTTTAGCGATAACAAGATGAGAAAACCTCAGAGATTTTTGAGTTATATCTATACGATTGCGACTCGGTCATTTCTCGTGTTTTTTTTAGTATTAGGGGGATGTGGCCAGGCATACTTTCCCATCCAATTAAATGGGATTTCAAGATCGGAAAGAACCGCAAATCAAGAAAATACTGAGGTGGTTATCATTCCGATGACATTAGAAACAGCAAAAAAAGCTAATTTAGAATATTATAAGAGAAGAGTAGTAAAGGCTGGTAACTTAAGAGAACCGGCAAAAATCTTGCCAGTTAGTGAAGCCATGCAGGAATTTTTACCCAAGCAAAACGATCCCGGTCCATATATTATGGGAATTGGTGATGTCATCAGTTTCACTACCTTTGATAAAAATAATGAAGATGTCACCGTTTTATTGACAAGAGATCTAGTGGTTAAAGAAGATGGGTATCTCTATATATCACCGATCGGAAGGATTAAAGCAGTTGGTTTAAGTCAATTACAGCTTGAGGATCAGATTTATCAAAAATTTCTGGAAGAAGACTACGGAATCGACTTTGAACTCGCTATAACAGGATTTAATAGTAAGAACATTATTATGATTTCACAAAAAGATGGTCCAACTAAAATACCATATCTTTCAAGACCAATTTATTTAGATGAGTTGCTATCTAGTTCCAACATAAAGACAGTTCCTGGCTCGGACATCAGAATCAAAATTTTAAGAGGAGACAACAAGTATGTAGTATCAATGTTAAATTTGTTTGAAAAATCGAGAAAAAAAATAAGACTGTTTCCTAATGACAAGATTTTTATAGAGCCACTAAATTACCGTAAGGAACATGTATTAATAGTTGGTGAAACAGGAGCTCAGAGATCAACCCAAATAAATTCTATAGAGAGGCAAACACTTTCTGACACTTTGTTTGGAAGCCCTGTTCTGAATACAGTCACTTCCGATTTTAGCCAAATATATGTATTAAGGAAAAATAAGAAAATTTTCAATGCCTATCATTTAGATATTACTGACCCCACTAGAATAAATTTTGCAAGCAAGTTTGAAATGCGTCCGGATGACGTCATTTTTGTTGCAACGCAACCGCTATCTTTGTATAGTCGCACCTTAAACCAAATCTTGGGTTCCACAGGTCTAACTCTTCAAGCTAGAGATACATTAAAAGCAGAATTAAGGTAAAAGGTTTAATTAGACAGAATACTGAAATATTTCGGAGTTAATGAGGGGTTCCTCAAAAGTTAAAATTGAGTCTAAGAGAAACTCAATGCCTTTTATTTCAAAACAAGGTGCATCAGAAAACCTAAGTTGAGCAAATCATTTTGTGTTTTATCCACTAATTGTTGCTTAGATTATTGCCTTTTCTTCTTTTCTCTCTAGAGTATAAAACTGAAAATAAAGAGACGGTAAAACATATTTGATTAGAACTAAAAAGAATGTATTTCCTGGAAATTTATTGCATAACATGAAAAAAAAAAAAGAATTACATGTCTTAATAACTGGAGGAGCAGGTTTCATTGGATCAAACCTTTGCCATCTTTTATTAAAAAAGGGATATAAGCTCTCAATAATTGACAACTTAAGCTCAGGTTTTCTGGATAATCTTAACTCAGTTCAAGAAAAATTAACATTTTTTGAAAAAAATATTGAAGACTTTGATTTTTCGAATTTAGAAAATGTTGAAGCTGTAGTGCATTTAGCGGCTCAACCTTCCGTACCCTTATCTATTTCCCAATTCGGTAAAAGTTCAACTTCCAACCTCATAGGCGCTATAAGAGTTATTGAGTATTGCAGAAAAAGAAAGATCCCCTTTGTTTATGCTTCTTCATCTGCGGTTTACGGTAACTTAGAAATGGGAAATGATACAAGCTCACAAGTTGAGTTGCTAAGTCCCTATGCTGTTGACAAGCACACAATGGAAGTTTACTCAAAACTTGCTAATCAATTATATGGTGTGTCATCTATAGGACTAAGGTTTTTCAATGTTTATGGGCCACGACAAGACCCTAATAACCCCTACTCCGGTGTGATTTCGATATTTTCAGAAAAGATCATCAATCGAGAACCAATAATTATAAACGGAGGGCACCAGTCTAGAGATTTTGTTTTTGTTGGGGACGTTGTGAATTTGATTGAAAAATCGATTACTTTATCTCTTCGGACTAAAGTTTGTAAGGTTTCAAACGTTTTAACTGGAACTTCGGTTACCATAGATGAGTTGGCAAATGAACTGATAAGACTAATTGGGAATGACGTAGACAAAAAGTATCAAAGTTTACAGGAGGGAGACCCATTGTTTTCTAAAGGTAGCACAAAAAAAATGTGCGATTTTTTTGGTGTTGAATTAGACCGTTTTACTTCCTTGGAGAATGGACTTCAAAAAACAGTAAGGTTTCAACGTTTTAGGAATTTATGATTGATGGCTAATAAGAAATTTGACTGGATAATTGTAGGTGGTGGCATAGCCGGTCTTGCTGTTGCAGAAATGTTATGTAGAGAAGGTATTAAGGTTTTATTACTTGAAAAGAATAAAAAAATTGCCTCTGAAACTAGTAAGGAATTTCATGAATGGTTACATTCTGGTACATTGTATACGCTAGTGCCCGATGATATGAAAACTTTGCGTTATCTTCTTGGCGCAACGGATGATTTGTTTGAGTACTACAGTACTTTCGATAACATGAATTTATTACCTTCAGAAGAAGGAGTTGTTGTTGGTAGAAAAGGTTGGTTCAATAATGAAAGAATTGAATATAGATATAAAGTCAGAAAGCTAAATCCTTTTTGGATGTCTTTAGTCTCAAGGTCGTCCAATATTATTGACTTAGTCTCAAAACATGATTGGCTTAGGAGAAGGGCAGGCTCCGAATATGGTAGATCCCGAATTAGGTTAAAATATTCATTGGATAAAATTTATGAACAACTGAATGCTAAAGAAGAATTTCTTAAAAAAACCAGTCCTGATTTAACTATGAACTCTAGGTTGTTAATAAATGACCTCCTTTCGTCTGCACTACAAAATGGACTGGAAATAGTTACAGATAGCGCCGTATTAGATATAAAAGAGTTTGATAAATCTGTTTATGCTGTGACTGAAAAAAGGCAATATGCCACAAAAAATATAGCTATCTGTTCGCCTGATCTGTTAGCCAAGCTAATGAATGTTAAAATTAAAATTGGATATGCACCAATTGCCGTCGCAGATAATGTTCCTGAAAATGAAAAGAGTTTTGTTGAGCTAGACTATTATCCGAAAAGCTGTATTAACTTGCTTAGAAAAAATAATGGCGTAGGGCAAATAGGCGGAATTTCTTTAAACAAAAAAAAAGATGTGGATTCATATTTGGAATATTTAATTAACCAACATAAAATCAGAAACCCTGGTATAAGCATCTTAGGTAGTTATGTGGGAATTAAAAAAGAGTTATTGATGAGTGGTGAAAATAGAAATTATCTATATCATGTTAACCAACATAGTGACAAAGTTTGGTCTACGGTTTTAGGAAAATTCAGTTTAGCATTCAGTATGGCTCCAGAGTTTTTCCGAAGAGTTTTCAAAAAAAATCCACCTAAAACTACTAATTTGAAAGATACTGGAATGAAAAAAATAGTATCAGTTACATCCTGGCAAGAGCTAGTTGATAAGAAAAGGTATCAAAATGGGAATAATTAAGCTTCCGAGCAGATCAAAAAAGTTTTATGAAGATAATGTTGATGAAATTTTTAATAGTGGTAATTTAGCAGAGGGAATGTGGAACAAGCGTTTGTCAGAATGGTGCTGTGAATACACCGGCGCAAATTATGGTTTAGCAGTAAACTCGAATGGATCTGGGATTTTTCTTCTTCTCCGATTATTTAAAGAGTATCGCAAGAAAAAAAGAATTTTTTTACAAAGTAATACTATGTACGGCGTGCGAACTATAGCAATTACCTCCGGCTTGGAGTTATGCGGATATGTCGACTGTGAGCTAGATTACCTTATGCCAACCTATGAGAAAGTGGTTGAATTCGTAAGCTGTTTGGAGAAGCCTGAGGAAACAGTATTCTTGATTACACACATCGGTGGATGGGTTAATCCAGATATCAAAAAGATTGCAACTTATTGTAAATCTATGGGGGTTGCTCTTATTGAGGACTGTGCGCATAGCCTTGGTTCTCTATTAAAAAATGAACACACTGGATTGTTTGGAGATGCAGGAGTTTACTCTCTCTATGCTACAAAAGCAGTTCCTGCTGGTGAAGGAGGACTATTAGTAACAGATGATAAAGAACTTTCAGAGTTAGCAAATAAATTTGTGATTTATGACAGGTTTGATCAAGAGATTGATATTGGGATAAACTTCAGGCTATCGGAAATATCAGCACTTTTATGTTACAGTGTCGTTAAGGAGACAGAAGAAATAATTACGCAGAAATATGAGATTTCTAGTTTATACCTAGACTCCTGTAAGAAATATGGTTGGAATTACATAAACCCGGTTGCAAACAACCAACGTGCAAATTTATATAAATTCATACTACTGTCAAGAAGTGAAAATCCGGCAGAAGAATTTGAGCAGCTTAAAACCAGGACTTCACAAGTATATGATTATGCGCTCGGAAGGGATCGAAGAGAGATTACTAAAAGACACGTTTGCTTGCCTGTGTGGTACAAGTTAGAAAAAGACCAAATAACTTCGGTATTAACGGAGTTGTCTCGGTAATCAAAGTATCAATTCTCCCAATTAAACCTTAGGTGAAAGTTTAGATGTTTTACTTGAAGAAAAGGCATAAAAATTAAAGAAATAAAAACGTGAAGTTTATTCAGATTTGCCAGAATTATTAGAATTAGTCGTTCAGAAAAAATGCAATTTTTGTAAAATTGGTAGAAGACCAATTGTTGGTCCGATATAGTTCATTTGGGTAGTGGCTTTATGTCTCGCAAAAAAAGTTATTTTTCTGTATTTATTTCTATTATCGTACTATATATTTAATATTATATATTTGAGTGTAATTATTCATTGGGGGGAAAATTGACTGGGTATTTGGAAGAGTATCTTCCTTTGGTAGTGTTTTTGGGTTTAGCGTTAGCTTTTGGGCTAATACTAATGCTTGCGCCGTTAATAGCGGCGGTAAGTAACCCCGACAAAGAAAAAAATTCAGCATATGAATGCGGCTTTGAGCCTTTTGAGAGCGCAAGACTCAAATTTGACATACGGTTTTATTTGGTAGCTATCCTGTTTGTGATATTTGATTTAGAAGTCGCCTTTCTTTTCCCTTGGGCTGTGGGGTTCCAGCACATAGGCACGTTGGGTTTCTGGTCAATGATGCTCTTTTTGTTAATTTTAACTATTGGTTTTTTATACGAATGGAAGAAGGGTGCTCTAGAGTGGGAATAGAAACTTCAAAAAATGTTTTGTCAGATGACTTTGGTAAGGATCAAAACGTATCCCTAGCCGGAATTGATAACAAAGGGTACATTTTGACAACAGTCAATGATGTAATCAACTGGTCTAGAACTGGTAGTTTATACTGGATGACGTTTGGTTTGGCTTGTTGTGCTGTGGAGATGATGCACACTTCTCTGCCGCGATACGATTTAGAGCGATTTGGAGCAATTCCAAGAGGAAGTCCAAGACAATCTGATTTAATGATCGTGGCAGGCACATTGACTAATAAAATGGCCCCAGCGCTCAGAAAGGTGTATGATCAGATGCCAGAACCAAGGTATGTAATCTCAATGGGTAGCTGTGCAAATGGGGGTGGGTATTACCATTATTCTTACTCTGTAGTGCGTGGATGTGATCGGATAGTGCCCGTAGACATTTATGTGCCAGGCTGTCCTCCAAGTGCTGAAGCACTTCTTTACGGGATTATGCAGTTGCAAAAAAAGATAAGAAGAACTGGTACTGTGAAGCGGTAATATGGTTGATTTTTTAAGCTTTAAAAATAATCTGGACATAGCTCTTTCAGAAGCAACCTTAAACGTAGAGGAGAGCAAGGATCATATTTTAATAGATATAGTTCCTGCTGCCGTGGTGAAGATGATGTCTCACCTGAAGTCAAAAAAGGGATACTCATTTAATACTTTGATAGATATAACAGCAGTTGATTTCCCTGCTAAAGAGCAGCGGTTTGATGTCATCTATCATTTTTTGTCCATGACTGCAAACAAGAGGTGTCGAGTAACCACCTCGATAAATGAAGGTGAAGAGCTTTCGAGTATAACATCTGTGTTTGAGTGTGCTAATTGGTTCGAACGAGAGATTTTCGATCTATTTGGGATAAGGTTTACTTCCCACCCTGACTTGAGGCGAATTTTGACAGATTATGGTTTTCAGGGACATCCTTTAAGAAAGGATTTTCCTACCTCAGGTTTTCTAGAAGTTAGATATGATGAATTAGAAAAAAGAGTAGTGTACGAGCCAACAACACTTACGCAGGGCTACAGAGACTTTGACTTTCTGAGTCCTTGGGATAATCCAGACGTTTACAAAAATACAGCTACAAAAAATAAAACATAAACTATGTTAGAAGAAAATACAGATAAAAATACTTTAACGATGAATTTTGGGCCACAACATCCCGCTGCACATGGAGTTCTCAGAATGGTCCTTGAGCTTGATGGGGAGATTGTGAAAAGGGTAGACCCACATATCGGTTTACTTCATAGAGGCACAGAAAAGCTTATGGAGACCCGAACATACCTGCAAAATCTTCCTTACCTAGATAGATTAGATTATGTGGCTCCAATGAACCAAGAGCACGCTTGGTGTATTGCTCTCGAAACATTGTGTAACATAAAAATCTCAAAGAGAGCTTCAGATATTAGAGTTTTATTTTGTGAGATAGGACGAATACTAAACCATTTACTCAACATAACAACACAGGGAATGGATGTTGGAGCCCTTACACCTATTTTTTGGGGATTTGAAGAACGTGAAAAACTTATGGAGTTCTATGAAAGAGCGAGCGGGGCAAGGCTTCACGCTGCCTATTTTCGACCTGGAGGTGTGCATCAGGATCTTTCAAATGAATTAATGGAGGATATTTTGGCTTGGGCTGAAGACTTTCCAGAGAAGCTTGATGATCTTGAAGGTCTTTTAACAGAAAACAGAATATTCAAGCAACGTAATGTTGACATTGGGGTGGTGTCTAAAAAAGATGCCATCGAACTTGGGTTCTCAGGAGTTATGCTCAGGGGGTCTGGAGTCCCATGGGATTTAAGGCGGTCTCAACCATATGAAACATATAGTGAGTATAAGTTTTCCATTCCAATAGGAAAAAATGGCGATTGTTACGACAGATACTTGTTACGTATTCAGGAAATGAAAGAAAGTTTAAATATCATAAAACAAGCCCTCAAAAAACTAGAGTTTACCATCGGTGATGATGTTCTGGTAAGGGGAAAATTCACCCCACCAAAACGTGACGATATGAAGAATTCTATGGAAGCATTAATTCATCATTTTAAGCTATACACGGAAGGTTTTCGCGTTCCTAAGGGTAGTATTTACTCCTGTGTGGAGGCACCAAAAGGCGAATTCGGAGTGTTTGTTATCTCCGATGGAACAAATCAACCATATAGAGTGAAGCTCAGAGCCCCAGGTTTCGTGCACTTATCAGCTATGGAACGTATAACTAAAGGTCATCAATTAGCTGATGTCTCAGCGATTCTGGGTTCGTTGGATATTGTTTTTGGGGAGATCGATAGGTAATGCTTAGAAGACTCTCCACAAACCAACCAGAGAACTTTAAATTTACAAAGGCAAATCTAGTTTGGGCAAAAGCGCAGTTAAAAAAATACCCCCAAGGCAGGCAGGCAAGTGCTGTGATACCATTATTATGGAGAGCGCAAGAGCAAGAGGGTTGGGTCTCGAAGCCGGCAATAGAGTTTGTCGCAGACTTCTTGGATATGCCTGAGGTTAGAGTTTTGGAGGTGGCTACATTTTATTTTATGTTCCATTTGAAACCAGTTGGATCCAAGGCGCACTTCCAAGTTTGTGGAACAACGCCATGTATGCTTAGAGGTTCTGAAGAGTTAATTAACGTTTGCAAAGCTAGAATAAATGAGAAACAGCATTCACTGTCCGGTGATGGCTCTATGAGTTGGGAAGAAGTAGAGTGTTTAGGTGGTTGCGCAAATGCCCCACTGGTTCAAATAGGATCTGATTATTTCGAAGATCTTGATAAAGAGTCATTTGAAAAACTAATTTCTGAGTTTGAGAACAACAAATCTCCAATGCCCGGATCAAGGTTAGGAAGGTTTTCTTCAGAGCCAGAAAAAATGACAAAAAAATACAGTAGAAAAAAAATATCAATTGAGAACGCCTCCATTGAAAGATTCAGAGGTTGAAGCTTGCTTAAAGAGAAAGACAAAATTTTTCCTAATATTCATGGGTTTCGTGATCGCTCTTTGAAAGGCGTGATATCACGAGGCGGCTGGGTTGATACGAAGGCGCTGATATCAAAAGGTTCCGACCACATAATCAAGACAATACAGGATTCAGGCTTGAGAGGACGTGGAGGTGCTGGTTTTCCTACAGGGTTAAAGTGGTCATTCATGCCAAAAGCAAGTGAAAAACCAAAATATTTGGTTGTAAATGCTGATGAGTCTGAACCTGGTACTTGTAAAGATAGAGAAATTCTGAGGCATGAGCCACATAGTCTATTGGAGGGCTGTTTATTAGCTGGCATAGCAATGGGCTGTTGTGCTGCATATATTTACGTAAGAGGTGAGTATGTAAGGGAAAGGGAGCAGCTAGAAGTAGCTATTGCGGAGGCATATGAAAAAGGATTTCTTGGTAAAAATTCCTGTAAAACCGGTTTGTCTTTTGACATCTATAGCCACCATGGAGCTGGAGCTTACATATGTGGTGAAGAAACAGCTTTGTTAGAGTCTCTTGAAGGACGCAAAGGTATGCCTAGGATGAAACCTCCTTTTCCGGCTGGAGCAGGCCTATATGGTTGTCCAACCACTGTAAATAATGTTGAGTCTATCGCCGTCGTTCCAACTATATTGAAACGAGGAAGTAGTTGGTTTTCTAGCCTAGGAAGAAAAAATAACCATGGGACTAAACTCTTCGCAATTTCAGGACATGTTAATAGTCCGTGTGTTGTAGAAGAGGAGATGTCAATTCCGCTAAGAGAGTTAATTGATAAGCATTGTGGAGGAGTCAAGGGTGGTTGGGATAATTTGAAAGCGGTAATTCCAGGCGGTGCGTCGGTACCACTGATCCCAAAATCAGTTTGTGATGATGCTTTGATGGACTTTGATTGGCTAAAAGAGCAGCGTTCCGGGCTCGGCACTGCTGCCGTTATTGTTATGGACCAAAGTACAGATATTATTAAGGCAATTTGGAGATTGTCTAAGTTTTATAAGCATGAAAGTTGTGGTCAGTGTACGCCTTGCAGAGAGGGTACAGGGTGGATGATGAGGATAATGGAAAGACTCGTAAAAGGAAACGCATCTTTTGATGAAATAGATATGTTACTAGAAATCACTAAGCAAGTCGAGGGTCATACAATTTGTGCCTTAGGTGATGCGGCAGCGTGGCCAATACAAGGGTTGATCAGGCACTTCAGAAATGAGGTTGAGGATAGAATAATGAAGCACTCATCAAAAAAAGTCATTCAAGCAGCAGAGTAGATTAGAATGACCACTAGAAAAGTAAGCATAGATGAATCAGTTCACGAGTTTGATGAAAACTTGACCATTATCCAAGCGTGCGAAATCTCTGGGATACAGATACCTCGCTTTTGTTATCATGAAAAGCTATCGATCGCAGGTAACTGTAGAATGTGCTTAGTTGAGGTTGTAGGTGGCCCTCCTAAGCCGACAGCTTCGTGTGCTATGCAGCTTAAAGATCTAAGACCTGGACCTAATGGAGAGCCACCCCAGGTTCTTACCAACTCTGAAATGGTTAAGAACGCCAGAAAAGGAGTGATGGAATTTCTATTAATTAACCATCCTTTAGATTGTCCAATATGTGATCAAGGAGGTGAATGCGATCTTCAGGATCAAGCGATGTCTTTTGGTTTAGGTACATCTAGGTATACTGAAGATAAAAGAACTGTAGAAGATTTTGATCTTGGGCCTTTGGTTGAAACCCATATGACAAGATGTATATCATGCACTCGTTGTGTTAGGTTTACTACTGAGGTGGCTGGAATTGACCAGATGGGGCAAACCGGTAGAGGTGAGGACTCTGAGATCGCAACCTATATTAGTCACACTCTAGATAGCGAGTTGCAAGGAAATATTATTGATCTCTGTCCAGTTGGCGCGCTTACTTCAAAACCGTACGCTTTTACTGCCAGGCCTTGGGAATTGCAAAAAACAGAAACAATAGATGTAATGGACGGTATCGGG